>JAJCZC010000016.1 GCA_029262575.1 Candidatus Babelota bacterium
GTTTTTTGATAAGATTATCTAGAAATTTCATTAGCCGATTCCTTTTTAAAGCGAGGTTTCGGCTATTTTTATACCAAATTTTTCTTTTTTTGTGTAGTTAAATCTTTTTGATAATTCCCTTATTACGCATAAGGTCTAATATAAAGGTTTACTATTTTAATAACTTACGCCTATTTTGCCCCAAACAGTCCAATTAGATAAAGCATTACAATCAACTGAAGATTCATAGCAAACACATAGGCCAAATAATGCAGGTAATGTGCAGATATGCGTGTCGTAGCCAAAAGCACCATAAATAGAGTTTGTTAATGAGCGCGGCATGGTGCCCGATTCAATATTAAGATCGCATATGTTTAATTCGACAAAGGTGCTATCAGATGTAATAGGGTTATAAACCAATGACTGACAAATAGTCGCGCATGATGCTGTTGTTGGGTTCATCCCACAATCGCCGGGCATATCATATATGCCAAAACCATCAGGAAGGTCACATAAAGTGACTCGCTCTTGTTGTTGCCACCATAAATCATAGCCAACTTCAATATCCCAATTTTTATGGCGATAATGGGCTGCAAGCCACCAATCAATGCGTGAGCGTAGGCGCACTTGCGCATCTTGCGTGAAAAGGTTGATGCCTGAAAGGCTGTTTGATGGTGCATCTTTGTGTGCAACTTGTAGGTAACGTGACCAATCACCATTTTTGCATAGATCAAATGAACGTTTTTCACATGATGTGAGACCGTATAGATATTTGAAATCGCTCAGTATGGCTAATTCCTGCTCGTCGCTATCAAAATCATAAAGCATGTAATCAAAGATAACACCAAAGCCAACGCCAGTTATTTTGCCGCCCACAGCTGGCTCAAAAAGACACTCTGCCGTTGCACTTTTGCCAGTTGGAGCCGTGGCGGTAATATAGGGGCTTATATGATCAGGAGCATCTTGACCACGAAAAAGCCAATCATAACCAAACTTGAATTCTACGTTATCTATGCCACTCGCGGTTTGCGTTTCGGGGCAAAATCTGCCAAATTCCCAATCTTTTTGATTAAGTGCTTGGCATATGTTAGCAACATCACATGCAACACCCCCGGATGTGCTTGGGCATTCGCATAGTCTGAGTTCATGTTTTGATTTCATTGCAGCAAATGCAATGTCTGACCATAAACGAGCACCGATTTTTGGTTGCCAATTTATACGAATATTTATATAAGCACCAATGAGGGTGCGCCGTGGGTTGATGGAAAATGAGCCATCGAAAAGTTGCCCATCGGGTGCCATAAGATTAAGCCACAATGAACCAATGTTACCAGTGCCATCTTCTTTAACGCTCACATCGCATTGATTGCATGGCAAAAAGAATCGTGCGATTTCATCGCCATTGGTTGAGCGTTGCACAAAAGGTGATGCTTGCACGGTTATAAATGCGTCATGTTTTTGATATATAACACGATACCACCAATAGAGCGTTAGTGTGTGTTGGATAACGCTGTTGGTCGTGATATCGCGTGGAATAAAGGCGCTATGGGAATGGCACGGTGGCTCACACAGAGATGATGAGCTGTATAATATTAAATAGATGATCACGGTTAACCACGAATGTTTAAACATTGTTACTCTTTCTTTATATTTATTCAAAATCTTTTCTGCTGCGGGTGCGTTTGAGTACGCTGCGCATTTTTTTTGATTTTAAACGTTTTTCTTTAACGTTTTTTGAGATGCCTGTTTTTTTTCTTTTTTTTGGTACATGTAATGCATCGCATAGTTTTTTTACCAATTGAGCTATGGCTAGTTTTTTATTTTGTAGTTGACTACGGGTTGAGCCATTTTGTATAACAAGGTCGCCATCTGTTGTCAGCTCAGATTGCATTTTTTCAGATACACGATGTTTTTGGTTTCCATTGAGTGCATTTGTTTTGTGAATGTTCCATCGAATGATCACACGAGTGTTTGTTTTGTTGACATGTTGTCCGCCTGGACCACCTGCGCGAGCAGTTGTTATTTCAAGTTCATGCTCGGGAATATATATTCCATTTTTAATGTGAATATCATTTTTCATCGTTTTTTCTTTTTTTATATATGAGAGTTTGATTATGAATATTGCATATGTGTATGAATTTTCATAGAGTTTTTTGGTGAAGCACATTGTTTAAATAAAAAAAGGCCCTTGAAGAATTCAGGAGCCTTTTTACAAACAAAGTTATATTTTATATTTCTAACTTATCAATGTCGATATTCCATTTTCCCTGTGCTTTATATTCTTGAATCAAATCTTGTGCTTTATGTGTATGAAACATGCGATGAAATAGTTGTTTGGTGTTTGGATTGTATATATATATCAACAATCCTATTATGGGTTTATTGTCTAGGTAATAAGCACATGGCACGCTGATCATGATGTCTTGGCCTGAATGTTTTCGGCTAGAAATATTCTGTTGAATGCCACATTTATTAATAAAGTCGTCAGCAGCAAGAGGAAAACTATGGGCTATAGTCATGTATTCTTGCATGTTTTTATCTGGGGTATAATTTTTGTGAGTTGAATCATGATATCCTTGAGTTTTTAAAGCGAGATTAGGTGCATGTATCCAATCTTTAATATTTTGTGTCCACGTTGTTTTGTTGGATAATTTATCGGCATTGGGTTTATCGAGTTTAAAAAGTTTCAAGGTGCAGTTATGTTTTTGATCTTTAATGGTTATCATGGTATTTGTTTTGCTTAAAACATAACTGTCATCAGGCTTTTTGATTGGAAATTGATGAATCAAGGTTGCTTGTGTTTGATTGTTTTGTGTTGAAGTTGAGCAAGAATTCGAACTTGAATTCGATGTAAATGTATTATTCGCAGGTTTAATGTTATTAGCTGGCTTGAATAGATTTTCTTTTTGTGCATTGCGATTCGGCTTCTTTTTCTTGCTCCGAGCTTGCTTTTTTCGGTTATTAGCGTTTTGGCGATTGTTTTTTTGATAAGATTGAGTGGCTCTTTGAAGCCAATCTAGATCACTTTTATTTTTGGTTGAAGAATTAGTTATTGCTGTTTTTTTATTTTCTGTAACAAATCGAGTCAGGTCCCCGTTTAAAGTTTTAGGCATAACTTGATCATTAAATTTGGCGAAATTTCCTTGAAGTTGAAAGCGTATATGTTCATTATAGTATCTTTTGATCAACCCTATATGTTTTGTGTGATGTCCTTGAAGCATTAGCGCTTGTTTATACCATGCAGCATAAAGTTGCTCTTTTCTTTTTGGGGTCAATTGGGCATAAGAATCTCCTGGATATTGCTTCTGAAGCTTGTGATATAGATACAAGTATTGTAGAAAATTATCGAAATTACCTTTGGAGAGAACTGCTTTATTTTCTTTTAGATAGAAATTCATTGTATATATACATTGTCTGCTGCCTTTTTTTGCTTCAAACATTTCAAGTTTTAACTGATAGAGCTTGGCTTCTTCGGCTAGTTCTTGATCTGGAGAATTCAAATATGTTGGAAGTTCTTTGCGCAGATCGTCTAAAAGCTCTGGATAATCTTGTTCTAGATAGTCAGCTGGCGATACTATGAGGGCGTTATAGCGTAAGTGGAGTGCAATTGCTTCTGGGCTTTTAAGTCTAATATTTGATGTAATAAGGCGTGTTTTTGGAGAAAAAGTATGTTTCGTTGTGATTATTTCGAATTGTTTGCGGCGAAGATCTTTCGTTTTCATTTCATATATATAGCGTTTTTTTGCAAGATGCATGAGGACTTCTTGAAGTATTAATTGCTGTGCTTTTAGTTTTTGATGTCGCTTGACACTGACTTTTTGTGCATTGCGTTTTTCTTGTGGCAGTCTTAATTTTTTTAGGTCTAGCGTAGAAATATCTGGCACCATGGTATTTGATAGCAAAGAGCTTAAACTTATTGCATCGTTTATGCTTTGTTGCGTTATTTTATAGTTATTGTTGTTATTTGAGCCAAATATGGTTGCGTTGCTTAAAAAACAGCCAAGAATTGCCAATAACATCTTTTTTTGATTCATCATAGATTTCCCCCCATTTTTATGTTGTTATTCTTAGAATAAGTTAAATAATGCGGTTTGTCAAAAAAAACAAGCGGGCCCAGGTCTTTTTCTTGCTGACAGAGAAGCTTTTTTAGATAAAAAAGCTTATTTTAGGTGTTTTTTATAGGAAAAGCAGGTTTTTTTACCTAAAGCCTAGATATTTTCTATTTGGATATATTATAGTGATGTTATAGCTGGATATAGGTATTTTTAGGTATTTTTAAAAAAGGAGCTTGTTATGGCTTTTACTGCAAAATCGAAAAAAAGCGGAAAATCCTACCATTTGCACTCAAAAGAGGTGAAATTGGCTGGTGGACGTTTGCAAAGAATTTATTACTTTGCTGGTGAAGCAGGTGAGAATGCTATTGATGCATTACCTGAAGGGTACGAAGTTTTTGAAAACAAACGTACCGGTTTGCCAATGTTGCGTAAGAAAAAGTAATCTTGTGTACATTGCATGTAAAAAGATTTAGGCGAAGGGATTATGCTTTCGCCTATTTTTTTTGATTAATTTGAACTCTAACTCGTAATTTCGTCGTATAAGCCAAGAGCTGCTTTGGCAGTTTTATGGTGAAGTGGAATTTCAACACACTTGGCGTTTGTTTTGAAAACATTCATTAAGACGCCAATCTTTGCATTGCAATATGCCCATGGGTGGCCGTTGGTGAATTGATTAAGTCGTTTGAATCCACCGCAAAAAACACTAAAATACAAGCTATGACTTTTCTTGGATTTCGAAGGAAGGATAGCTATAATTGAGCGCATTGCGTTTAGACGGGCTTGTGCTTGCTTGTATGAGCCGAACTAGGGGTTTTTAATGCGCTGATCAACTGTGCTGTTATGCAAATTTTTTGAGGGCTAGCCGTTTGATTGGCTGAGTATGAATTATCTTTAGTTTGTATCATTCTTGCACATTCTGGATTGACCATATGCAAATAGAGTTCAGATGGGTTGATGTTGTAGCCTATTCTTTCTGCCATATAAATAGCACATTTTAATTGTAGCTTGGTTATGCTCTCTTCGTTGTATTTATTTGGGCTTATATGTTCGATGAATTCTTTATTTAATTTTAATTTTTTTGTGTGGGCGTTAATTTTACTTGCTACTTTATTTAGGCGAACAATATTATCCGGGTTTTTCAGGGAGACTAACGATCCTTGTAGTGGGTAATAATGTTCGATTTTCATTGTTTTTAAAAAAGAGATAGCTTCTTCAAGTGCTCCGTCTTCTTTTTTTTGAATAACTGCATGCGAAGCGGTCGAGAATAGTGCAAGTAAATAAACATATCTCTTCAAATTGTCTCCTTGTGTATAAGAATGCTGCTTTTGCATAAATCTATAAATAGCATTATAATAGAAAATAATTAGATACTTTTCAAGCCTGGAATGAGCAGTGAATACACAAAATAATAATACGCTTGGTACTTTGTATATTGTTTTTGGAGCGTTACTTTTCTTTTCAGTGGCCGGTTATTGGCTACTCAGAGTTGCTTTAGCTTTTGCTGCATATCACATTATTAATTATGGGCTTGCATTGCGCGGGTTTCCTCCCCTGACTTACTACGTGATGCGTTGGTTTAGTGGCTCACGGCCATATTAATGCCACATCAGTCTTCTTTTACTTTTTTAATACATTGATTTAAACATTTTTTTATATTTCGGAGTTTTATTATGAACAAAAGATTCTATCTCTCAACTGCAGTAAAAAGGGGATTTGAAGTTGGGCTCAATAATGTGCAGACGCTTATTCCAGTCACCTTGTTATTTTTTACAACAATATTCACTGTAAGCTTTGCCGCTCTTTTTTCATTAATGAATGTCGGCCCAGTTAAAACCTTAATAGAAAGTTTGAAGGGTGCAACGCAAGCAACGGTATATCAAGCAGTTTCTGAATTTTTAATCAATCATCCAGGTATGCTGGTCAATGGCGGGTTGGCTTTATTGCTTATCTGGACAGTTAGTTGCTGGCTCGGAGTCGGTTTTTTTAAGGTAATGTTTGATGTGAATGATACAGGCGCCAGCTCTGTTTCTCGTTTATTCTCTGGTTCATTTAAAACTGCAATGAAAGTTTTTGCTGTATTCATATTGTTGATGGTTGCGATCGTTTTGGGGCTTCTGTTGTTTATTATTCCAGGAATCTATTTGGTTGTACGTTCAGTGTTTGTACTTTATTTCATTATCGATAAAGATGCTGGCATAGTTGAAAGTTTCAAATTAAGTTGGCACGCCACTCAAGGCCAATTTTGGAATGTAGCTGGTTTGGCAATAGTTATAGCGACGGTGTCTGGATTTGTTTCTTTAAGCCCGTTGGCACTGTTGTTAGCGTCACCACTTTCAGGAATTATTGGTATTGCATTCTATCGCCAGCTTACTGAAGATAACGCAGTTGAACAAAAACAGCTGCAAGATGCAACGGAGTAGTTTATAACTAAAAAAGTTTGTAAATGATAAAAAAAGAGCCGCTTTAAAGCGGCTCTTTTTTGTGTGAACTGGTGCGTTCCATATATTTATAGCGGGAATCACTAAGTTCTATACAAATACAATAATAGTTCACGCCATGCTTTGGTCACAAAATTGATTTTCTTTTTTTGTCATCCTCTATCGTGTCCATGTTGATGAAAATATGGCTGGTAGTTTTCCCGCGTCCTCTTCGATACTTCGCTATGCTCAACTTCCAGCCTTCGCCAAGCCTTCGGCGGACAGGCAGGATGAAAGAATGTTTTTCCTTTAGCGTATATGCAAGGCATAAGATCGAGCCTTGGCGAGAGCGGTGGCCTGCAGGCTACATTTGCCTTTGCAAGCCGTGGCAGCACGATAATGCAGTTAAAGGACTTGCTTCGCCTAGCAGCATACAACAACACAAAAGCAAGTGTGAGCCGATTTTATACGCGACGAAAGGTTTCGAAAGGCGAAGCCTTCGGGCCTGGAGTCCAGAGGTATTGGCAAGAATACCTTTGGGACACACATGATATACAATACAAAATAACTAAACGGCCGGGCAAAATCATCCTTCGATACGCTCAACTATCTTGAGCACTCAGGACGGGGCAAAAAATAAAGAAAGTTAACCACAAAAAAAGAGTCGCTTATTAAAGCGACTCTTTCTTTTGTGATCGATAATCCCTTTTAAATTTCTTTTTTATTTCATTATGATGCAAAAGCCAGCTGGTGGGACGCCCGTGTGGACATGAAAATCGTTCATTGGTTTTGTGTAAATCGATCAATAGTTGTTGCATCTGTTCTTGTGATAATGTATCGCCAGCCTTAACGGCAGCCTTGCAAGCCATATCTGCGTATAATTTTTTTTGCATATGTTGTGCGAATTCTTCTTTGCCCAAATCGGCAAACTCTTTGATCCACATAACCGTTTGTTTGATAATTTCATTAAGTGCAACATTTTTTAAACTGATCGGTGTTGCCTGAATCTTAATGCTGTCATCACCAAATTGTTCAAGTTCGATGCCATATTGTGCAAATAACTCAACATGTTGTGCAATAACAGCTACTTCATCTTTGGCGAACGTGATGATTTGCGGAAATAGTAATGCAACTTTTGCAATGTTGCCATGCGTTGCTACAAATTGTTCATATAAAATGCGCTCATGTGCAGCATGCTGATCTAATAAAAAGAGGCCATCTTCTTGTTCGAGCAACAAGTAGGTTTTTTTATATTGGCCAATAAGTTCATAGTGCTGTTGTGCAGAGGGCGCAACAACATGTTGTTCTTCTTGGGAAATGCTTTCTATTTTAGAGCTGGAAGTCGTTTCGCCCCAAGATGTAGAATGGGCGAGGTTAGCGCTGCTTCTATTATTTAGTTCTTCAGTTTTATCTGGTTTATCTTGCGATGAAAATGCAGGTGTATTGAGAAAATTATCAAAGTTAAATGGAGAAAAACCATTTTGTGTAGTTTGTGCATGCACTTGTTGCGGTGCACCGAATGAAGTAGGTTCAAAAGGTGCAGGTTGTTTGAGAGTAACCGTCTTTTGTAGTTGTGATGAAAGTTGTTGTTCCAGTGCATGTGTGATACATGATTTTATTTCACGTTCAACACGACGCGGATGCAAAAATTGTACCTCTTCTTTGCGTGGATGAATGTTAATATCAACCTCTTGTGTGTCTAGGGTAATAAAAAGACACCCTGCAGGATAACGCATTGGCGGCAGAACATTTTGATAGCCTCTGATAAATGCACGCGTGAGTGCATTATCTTTTACCCATCGATTGTTCACAAAGAGATAAATATTGTTGCGATCATAACGTTGTAAATGATGATCGGAAACAAGGCCACATACTTCAACATAGTTGGTGCTATGTTGTGCATCAATCATCTGTTGTGCTTTTTGGTGGTCAAATAATTGTTGCCAGCGTTGTGCAAGATCTTTAGTTGGTGGGCAGTTATGCAGTAATTTGTCTTCAGAATATAACTTAAAATCGATATGGATGTGGGCCAAACAGAGTGCATAAAAGAGTTGTTGAATTTGGCGCCATTCAGTTTCACGTTTTTTGAGAAATTTTTGTCGTGCAGGAAGATTATGAAAAATATCGGCCACACGTATATCCGTGCCATCAACGGCCGAAACGGCTTCATTTGTTTTTATATTATTTTGTTCAACATGGAGCTTTGTGCCAAATTCAGCATCTTTTTCTTTCGTGATAAGCGTTGTTTTGCCCACGGCTGCAATACTTGCTAGTGCTTCGCCCCGAAAACCAAAAGTGAGAATTTCTTGCAGTTGATCAACATGAGTAATTTTACTCGTGGCATGTTGTTCAAAACAGAGTTTGGTATCTTCAGGTGACATCCCGCAGCCATTATCCACCACACGGATCAATTGTTTGCCGCCATCTTTAATATAAATGCTAATTTTACTGCTGCCAGCGTCAAGGGCATTTTCTAATAGCTCCTTGAGGAGATTTGCAGGACGTTCCACAACTTCGCCAGCTGCAATTTTTTGCGCTTCATGGGGAGGTAATTTTTTAATTTTTTGCATGAGTATAACTTTTGTAGAATGTTCCATATGGTAGCTTATAGTGTAACAAAAAAATATAAATTATTGTATTGGCCAATGGGTAACGTATAGACTCGACTTAATTTCTCATATAAAAGGGAGGAAGTCTTTAATGAACTATAGATATTTTTATGCAGTATTGTCTTTTTATATGCTTTTGGCTCAAACAAAATGTGATGGCATGCATAATGTACATAATGAGGATGAAACGGCATCGATGTTGGCAGAGCAATATGCAGCTTATATTGCTGGCGAAAAAAATGTAACACGGAACAAGTTGATTATAGATGAACAAGATGAAGATCGTAGACAAAATCCACTCAAAGATGATCCAGAGCAACAGCGAGAGCATTCTGCAGATATGTGTGCTCGTATGGATAGACATGTGCACTTCATACAAAAAGCTATTCAAGAAGGATCTGGGCGCGAAGCACTAGATGTATATGAGCAAGCATGTCGGGTTATTATACAAACATTGCTAAAGGAGCTTGCTTTTGGCAATAAGGGGGCATTGGGCCAAGCAAAAAAGTGTGTAGACGTTGTTGCTCACATCGCTTTGTTGCGAAATCCATTTTGGGCAGGCGTGATGCAAAAAGTACAAGCGAATGAACAAGCGAATGTAGTGATATATACTGCCGAAGACCTAGATGAACAGTTGTCACAGAATATACCTCCATCACATGCACGCCTACTTGCATTGCTTGAGCAGATTCAGCAAGAAAAAGAAGATCTATCACATGTGCATCAAGATGAATTGGATAGATTAGCCAATCAACTTAAATTAGATAAACAGCATATTACCAAACGAATGATGTATCTTCTAGATAGCCTTGATGTTGCAACGCAAGCAGGAACAAAAATGTTTCAACCTCCCATTGCTCAAGAAGCTAAAGACCTCTATAACCAGGCTGCGATAAATGAGGTGAAGGCTATTGTGCAGTTTAAAGAAAATAGAGATAAGTATGTATACCTAGAATTTGAAACAGCTTTTCGAGCAGTCGCTTTAACCTATCTGAAAGCGCATGATTTAGGGCACCCAAGTGCGCTCAAGGATGCAGAAAAATTAATGAATGGTGATGTTATGAATAAGATTATTAACTGGAAGCAGAAGCATAAAATAGAAATGGCTCTAGCCTCTTATGCTGCAATCTGGACCGAAATAAACTATCGCAAACGTGCAAAAAAGTAAAAAAAGACCTTTAAATTAAGCTTTTTTCTGTTATCCTCTCATGTATTATAAAATGTTTTAATGTTAGAGGACAACATGTTTAAATATGCTTTGGTTTTTTTGATAACGACTTCTACGATAATGCATAGTGCTTCAAACTCCAAAAAGGTTATATCGGCAAAAAAGCAATATGAAAATGCATGTAATTTGTATAAGGAACAGTTTGGAAATCCAAACAAATTATTTAAATTCGATCCTAGTGATGCCACACAAGTAACAAGCAAGGCGGAATTGGTATTGGCTGGTTTGAAAGAATTTGCTAATGCCTCTATTGAAACGAAGAGTGTTGAGTGGTCCGAAAAGATAATGCAGCTTTTTTCCTGGGCCGACGCTATTCGTTTAGAAGCAACTGCGGGTAAAGATGTCCATCCGGATACATTCAAATTATGGGAAAGCATACGGGGGTTGGAATAATCCATACTCAACTATAAGTATTTTGTGACCATATCAATTGTTGCTTTGGCCTTGTTATCAGCCTGTTCAATGGTGCCCAAATCGATCTTCAAAAAAAGATCTTCGTTGCGCAGATTTTCTATATAGCGCATTATTCCTTCCACCTTTGAAGCATAAAGTTGGAGCACAATCGTTTTATTATCAATCTGTATGGTATTCAGGTCAACATTATCGGCTGCGTTCAAAAGTGTGCGCAGTAAAAGTGCAGGATTTTTTGGCTTTCGTTTGATACGGTTTGTTTTGGCTAATTGATTTTTGAGTTGCGTTGTTTTTTCCTTAAGCTCTCTTTTTTGTGTTAAGCAAAATGAAAGCCGTTCTTCCATTGGCTTGAGAGCGATGCGTTCTTTTTGCAAGTGTGTATAAGTGAAATATAAACGTATAGAAACAATGCTTAAGCATATTAACAATGTGAGTGTCACAATGCATGTGGCATAAAACCAACGATGCATTGCCTGTTGTTTTTTGTGATTTTGTGCATTAAAAAAGTTAACCGATTTCATCTATTGCTCCTAAAAAACTACCCAAAGCATATAACAAATCATGATCGTCATAAGTGACTGGATGATCAGTTTTTAAGCTTCTTCTTAAAAATTCCAATGAAAATACAGAGGGAATACGCACATGTTCCTGATCTATTTCCTGTGCCATGCGCGCTAGATTAAATGATGATGCAAAGATTTGTTTATAGAGTAATAATTGCAAATGAAAGGGCGGAGATATGCTCTTCATGTGTATGGGTAGTTGCATATTGATCATGTTGAGTTGCAAAATTAATGGTTGTGCCGCAGCGCTTACATAAAATAAAAATTGGTCATCATGTGTGCTAACATAGCGATAACTATAGAAGTGGTGTTGTTTTTTTTGGGCTATGAGCTCATTGAGCGAAGCATCACTTTTATGATGGGCGATTATTTGCTCCTCAATCACCTCTGGGCTCAAAATAATATGTAAATAAGCATTGGAAAGTTTGTGCTCTAAAATAAAGCTGTTTATTGTTTTGCGCAGCGCCGTTGTATTATATATCAGTGATTGTGTGCACGGGGGGACTTCATAGGCTTCATAGGCGCGTAATATAGCTTTGTGTATGTTGTGTGGTTGTATCCATGTCAGCGTAATGCGTTGTTGATGCAATGTAAGTTGTATATGCTCATTTTTTATCCGCGGTAATGGCCACATTATCTACCCTTCCTGCAACAACTCGATTCTTTTGTGCGCTGTCTTTGAGAGTAGTTATAGCATTATATCTATTTTTTTGCATCAGTTTTGCAACTGCTGTGCCTTGTCGCCAGCCAATTTCAATATAACATTGGTTAATGTTGTGCTGTTTAAGGGTTTTGCCCAAATTGCTTATTGGTCAATTTTCGTCATCGCTGCTAGGGTCCAAGCACCAAGCAAAGCGGCATGGCGAAAGGGGGGCATTGTTATCTTTTTTTTCTTTATCTTATAATGCTTTGTGATACGATTCAATTCTTTGTTCAAATGCAGGATCAACCACCTTAGGATATTGTAGGAGCAAAGATGGCAGCGATGATGTGTTGATTTGCTCAGTTTTTGCATGAGTGCCATTGTGCTCGCGAATGAAGTTCAAAATCCGCACTTTTAATGATAAGAATGGTGGATGTTTTAACATTGAACGGGATGGTTCTGGGTATTTTTCTGGTTTTATGCATGATTTATGGGGATCAGCTCCACGTTCTAGCAATAGTTTTATTATATGGTGATCCTTGACATGTGATAAAGGTGTATTGTAAGCGTAATCGGGTTTGTCAATGAGGGCGTTGAGGTCGAGTAAGGGCTGAATAAGAGTAATCTTTCCCTTCTCTATTGCATATATTAAAGGTGTTTCAAACAATGTAATTTTATTATTAATAAGATGTGGGAATTCTTTCAAGGCATCCTTTAGGCGATTAAGGTTGTTCTCAGAATCTTGCCAGGATGCAACTATCTTTTTGAGTTTCTCTTTCACTTCTTTTTGTTTAAGGCTCGTTTGGAACCTGCGCTCAAATGCAGGGTCAATCACTTTGGGGTATACCAATAGGGTTGGGTGCAGAATTGATACATCGATTTGCTCATTTTTTGCATGAGAGCCATTGTGCTCGCGAATAAAGTTTAAAATAAGCACCTTTAATGGTAAAAATGGCGGATGCTTTAACATTCCTCGTGATGGTTGGGAGAAACATTCAGGGCGATGTGAATCGCAGCACCTTTTGGCGCCACGCTCGAGTAGAATTTTTACCGTATTGAAATATTTTTTCGGTTGGGCATATGTTAAGGCGGTGTATCCCTTCTTGTTTTTGGCATTAATGAGTATATTGAATTTGAGTAAATGCTTTAAAAGATCAGATTTACCAGAGTCTACTGCATGCATTAAAGGTGTTATGTTAATGGTTGCATTAAACGGCGCGGCCTTAATGTTGAGTGTGTTTATAAGTTCAGGACGTTTTTTTATAATGTTTGTTAATCGTTTAAAGTTTTGTTTTTTTCCATTTTCAATAATATTGATAAAGTCTTTTTTTTGTTGGATCCTTTCTTTAAGTGCTTTATCAAAAAAATTGTTAATCTGAGATCGTTCGGTGAACAATCTTTTCATGGTATCTATGTTAATGTTATAGCTTGTAGCTGCTTGCTTTTGTTTGAATACGAGCAGTTGGTGCACGATGGGAATGATTTTTTGTTCAAAAAAAGCGTTATGCTCTTCGGCTTCTCTCCATTGCTCAAATGAATCATCTTGTTTGCTTATCTCTAAGGAAGCATTGTTTTCACAAATTGTGGCATTTAGGTACATGCTACTGATGCAATGCAATATGAATGAGTGCCCATTGTGGACTGTAAATCCGATAGAGGGCGGTTGCAAAGGGATTTCTGCAAAAAAATTAGCGCTATTTTGTAGATGTTTTGTAGTGATATCTTGATATTCGGTGTTATTTTTAAGTGCTTTATTCTTGAATTGAGGCATTAATTCTTTTTTGTACCATTTATCCACTTGCTTTTGCAGGGGGTGCTTAGCGCTGTACTGGGAAGAATATATGTTTTGTGTTAGTGTGAAAGCGATGAACAAGATAAGCAGTTTGTTTTTTGCCATTTTTTCCCTTAAGTGCCATACATCTGGCGATGTCGCATGAGTTGTATATGTTTATTCAATGGCCACATTGTTTACCCTCCCTTCCTGCAACAACACGATCTTTTTGTGCGGTGTCTTTTAGAGTAATTATAGCATTATATTCTGATTTTTCCATTAGTTTTTCGACTGCTGCACTTTGTTGCCAACCAATTTCAATATACAGTTGTTTAATGTTGTGCTTTTTGAGGAGTTCGTTTGTGCATAAATATTGAGATGCTTTTTTGATGATTTTTTTAATTAATGCTAGTCCTTGATCATCTGCATGTAGCGCACCTTTATCTTCCCACTCTTTTACCGATTGATCCAATTGTTCAAACTCTTCATCGGTGATATAGGGTGGATTGGTTACAATCAAATCAAAGGTGATGTTTTGTGGCAGTTGTGCAAAAAGATCAGATTGCACAATGGTGACATTTGCAATGTTGAGCAACTTTTTGTTTTTTTGTGCCAAAGCGATTGCCTCATCTGCAATGTCAACGGCGTAAATATGAGCATTAGGCAGTTCATGCGCTAGCAATAATGCAATGCACCCTGAACCGGTACACATATCCAAAATATGCAGATTTTGCGCGCCGCTTTTTTTTATTCCATCAATTAAATTAATTACCCATTCTTCAGTTTCAGGGCGTGGGATTAACACAGGAGGTGCAACTTTAATCATCAAGTCGCCGAACGGCACATCACCTAAAATATAGGCGATCGGTTTGTGTTCTTTAATCATTTGATCAAGCCAATGTTGTAATTCGCGTTCTTGTTCTGCGCTTAGTTCAATCTTCTGTTGCGCGATCAAATCGGTTTTGCTTTTTTGCGTGAGTTTTTCTAATAACCACCATGCATATTGTTGTGCAAGTTGTGCATCATGGATTGATTGTAGTTGTTGTGCGATTGATTTGCTTAAATCGGTGATTTTCATTTGTAGTGCCTTTTGAAATGTTTATCGTTGTATGCGATTTCCGATAACTTTCAGAGCTTCTTTGCATCGCGAAATATAGGTTTGTTCGATATCTAATGATGGCTGCTTTATCTGTTCAATAATATATAAATGCGGCTGAAAAATTGATTTCATTTTATAAAATTATATGAAATTGATCAAGAAATCTCAGTTTTATCAGGGATTATGCACACTCAGTGCAGGTTGTCACCAAGTTGACATAGATTGATTATGATGTAACATTTAGGTGTGGTATTGTTTAGGGTTTTTTATATTGATTACAAGGAACACTTATGAATATAAAAAAAACAAGTTTGATGTTGTTGTTAAGTATAGTAACTGTATCGACACATGGCATGTTTTTGCCGCAAGCTGTTAAAAATACTTTTAAATTGCCTGTGTTTGAAAAGATTTTAATATCTCAAGCAAGGCTCAAGGAGCGTCAATTTAGTCTTTGCTCGAAACAAAGGTCATTTCCAAATTTATTGTTGGGAGCAAATGACGCAATAAAAAAAATTTATGGGTCAAAAGCTCAAACCGCTTATTTTCATTCAACGCCAAAAAATAATATAAGTGCGTCAGGTTCTAGCACAAATAGGCAAACCCGCTTGGCATTATTCTTGTTTGGTTGTGGTGTTGGTGCATATGCAGGGAAAAAGTCGGACGATAAGATTAACGATTTCCCAAGCTTTGTTCGTGTTGCCGAGGATGACGTAATGGGTCCGTGGATTCGCAAGGAGAAAGCTCGAGGAAATGAGTGGGTTGATGCCAGAGTATGGGCATTGTTTACTAGCATACAAAGCGGCGCTGATCCAGAAAAAATAATGCAATTCATTGGAGAAAATGTTGATGAATTTTTTGAAGCTGATAATGGGCTAGAATACACGCCATTGATCGCGGCAATTGAGCATGGCAATAAACAGGCTGTTGAGCTTTTTCTCAAAAAAGGAGCCAATTTAGATGATCCTAACAATGAGTATGCGCTATTCTCGGCACTGAAGGGGCTTATGTGGAAAAACGATAAAAATGCGCAGGATATCTTTGTGTTGATGTTGCAAAAAAAGGAAAGGGGCATAAATGATAGGTTGTCTAGCATAGGATGCCAAGCACCTATTTTTGAAGTGATAAAATCAAAACTTATTGATGGGCAGAAAAAGGTGGTCGTGCTAAATTTTTTGAAATCCAAAGGCGCGAAGTTAGATATAAAAGACTCTTTCATGGGATGCTCTCCTCTTTTGTGGGCTATAGACAAAGGTGAATTCGAAGTGGCCGACTGGCTTATAAAGAATGGAGCCGATGTGAACGAAACTAGCAAGTTTGGTGGTTCAGCATTGAAGAAGCTTTGCTATCCCTTATTGACTGAAAACATTGAAGAGGCTGATCGGTTGAACATGATGGAGCAACTTTTGGAGAAAGGAGCTCAAATCGATGAGAAAACTCTTCGGTTATATATACAATTTGATCAGTTGGCTAGCTTTAAGCTTTTGTTGAATTATGATTCTAAGTCGATAACATCTAAAATTTTTAAAATTGCTTTCGAGAAAAAAGATCGTGCATATGTGAATGAACTATTGAAAAAATGCCCTTCAGATAATGCGCCCAAATTGTTAGAATCTGCAATGATTAATGTGAAAAACATTGAAGATGCGAAAGTTCTATTAGCGCATGGCGCATTGATAAATACTGTAGTCGATGGTGTCAGTTGCCTAAGCTATTCAGCGCGTGATGGTAATTATGACCTTGTTAAATTTTTAATTGAGCACGGGGCCAATGTAAATCAGTCGACGGGTCATGCTGGAGATCTTAGTGCGCTCGTTGAGGCTGTTATGTTTCGGGGCAAAACGAGCGAAGACAGGGTTAAGGTATTTGAGTTATTGTTAAATAGCGGTGCAGCGCAAAAAGATTCGGCTTTAGCATACGCAGCTCGTTGGGGCAATATTGGGGCAAGTAAGGTTTTGATTGGTCATGGAGCAGATGCTTCATATAAGGATTATAACGCGTTTAGGGTTTCTTGTGTTCGGGGCGATTTTGAGCTTGTACACTATTATCTTACGCAAAAACTTATTCCGGTTAGTGTCGTAAAGAATGAGTTAAAGTTGCTAAGTAAGTGGAAACAGCAGCCACAGATATGCAAGGAATTGAAATCGTATTTGGCGTCATTGGTCAATACTGCATAAATCCATCTATGCGCTTAGTTCAATCTCTTGTTGTGCAATCAAATCGGTTTTGCTTTTTGGTGTTAGTTTTTCGAGTAACCACCATGCATATTACTGTGCAAGTTGTGCATCATGGATTGATTGTAGTTGTTGTGATGTTGAATTAATTAAGCTTACTGTATTCAATTGAGGTGCCTTTTCAGAACAGAGAACGATTTAATTATTATAAGTATATATTAAGGACGAGCATTCTGAAAAGGGCTTGCTGAGCTTGAATTGTTGACATATGGTTGTTATGGTGTAAGATTGTGCCTGATAATTGTTTAAATAATATATTTTAGGGACATTGATGAATAAAAAAATAAACCTAATGTTGCTTTGCGCATTGTTTAGTGGCTTAGCACTTCAAGCTGGTGGCCGATCCAGTTCGCGCGACTATCTTAAGGATTTACCAGAAGAATCAATTGTGAAGCAAAAATGTGATGAATGCAAAGGTTTCTGGTTGCTGAGATTATTTTATGAATCGGAAGAGCAAAAAGCATGCAAAGAGTATAATGAATTTTTTCAGGATACCAAACAGGAACTTGATTGGAACACTCTTATTCCCAGATTAGTTACAGTCAAATCTGTTTTAGGCACTAAAGGATTGAAAAAAGTAATTGATAAAGTTATTCCAAATGGAACAGATGATCAAAAAGCACAGGAATTTGAACATAGTCAAAAATTGGTGCAGCAGATGGTTGATGAGCGCAATGCTGTACTAAGATAAATGGTATTTGGTCCGTGAGTGACTGGAATATAAGTTAAAGTTTTTGATAATATGAAAGAGTCCTCAAATATGGGGGCTCTTTCATATTAAGCTTGTCTTGTGCTCTAGTCGATTTCAATCATTTTTTTGATGAGGTCTTTGCAGTGGCCAAATTCTTGTGATAGTTCTTTTTTTGATGCTTCAGGCAATGCACGTTTGATTGCATCTTTTATCTTATGTTGGCGTTCTTGAGTTAAGTATGATGGGCTGAAAAATTCGCATATGCGGATCAACCACGTTGGGCGAGTATCATTTTTTAGTTCTTCTTTAACATTATTAAAAACAGCATTAATTTCGTTGCATGCCTCCTCTGCCGGAGATGTGTAGATGATATGTGGATGTCAGGAATGTCGTTCATTGTCCCATGTTTTTTTCAAAAGAGAGTCCTTTGGGTCGATGGTCTAGAGAAGGATTGTTGTTTTTAAATGCTTCGATTTGTGCCGCTTTTTCTATGTATAATTGATTTATGTGGTTTCATTATGTATGCTTTGAGTCAAAAAATTACGTATAACATTTAAAATCAAAAACGGTCCTATTATGCATTCATACTTTTTTATATTTTTATTGGGTCTTCATTTTTCTATCTTTGGAGCTTCATCAAGTAAAAAAAATCTTTTTGGTGATAAGGGAGAGACTTCAGGAGGTTTCTATTTATTACGTAAGCAAAAAAAAGATCATGAATGTGTAGAGAAAACTGCAAAAAACAATAACTGTTCAACTTTTAAAAAGAATAAAATCGCGCCAGATAGATGTGCAAAATTATACAAAGATCTTTGTGGGCAGCATTATAATAATTTTATTTATTATGCGAGAAAAAATGATGATAAAGAGTTTTTGAACTATATCTTGTTGAGGGGTTCTGAACAATTGACAGATGAATCCCCGGAATATTTTGCTGTTGCATGTAAAGAGGGCAAGCAAGACATTGCTAAGCAGATAATTGAGTCTGGGCTAGATATAAACAGATCATATCAGTTAACGATTTCGGGTAAATATCTTAGTAATAATAAAGAAGATGACACACCACTTGGAATTGCTTGCAAATATCAGCAAGAGGATGTTGTTAACGAATTGCTCAAGCGCAAGGCCCCTGTGAATGTCAATAGTCCTGCAGCAGGATCTATCTACAGTACCAACAACGTTACTCTTCTGATGAATGTATCTAGAAAATGGTTTATGCTGGATAAAAGTAAAAAAAAGCAGGCGCGCATCATTGCAGCGCTTATCGAGTCCGGAGCAGATGTGCATGCGAAAGATGGAAACGGTGAAACCGTATTACATCATGTAATGGATAGTTGTAACCCGGGGGCTTTGGCAATCATATTACATGCTGCTTCAAACCTAAATAAAAGCTCCAAATTCGGCATTACGCCTTTAATGACACTTTGTATGCGGAGGACCATACAAAATAAACTAAAAATGTTGGATATGCTCATTGCAGCCGGTGGAGCAAAAAAAGTGAATGCACCGTCTCGGTGTGGAGATACTGCACTTCATTTTGCAGCAGAAAATGGATCTGAAGGTGTGTGTCGATCACTGCTTGATGCTGACGCGAAGCCAGATGTCCAAAATAAATATGGTGATACGCCCTTAATGAAGGCAGCTTATAGAGGGTCTCTCGAAACGGTTAAGTTGTTTGGATCGAGGGCCAAGCTAGATGTTGAAAATAACGAAGGAGAAACGGCGCTATTACAAGCACTAGAGCCTTCAAAATGCCCTTATAATAGCTTGCTTCCATGCAAGAATGAGACTGTTAAATGTCTACTTGAATTGGGTGCAAAAGTAAATATACAAACTAAAAACGGTATGACGCCTCTTCTTAAAGCCCTTTTGCTTAGAGATTCAAAATGCATTGTCGAAGCATTGCTCAAGTATGGTGCTGATGTTAACAAAAAAGATAGGTACGGACGGCCTATGCTTTTTTATGCATCTAGTATTGAAATGCTCAACTTGCTTTTAGAACAAAAAAATTTAAAAATTAATCATCGCAATAAGGACGGCGATACCCTTTTGGGGCGAGTTTTAGATCCAGAAAATATGAAGAATCTTCCCGGCTTTTACAATGAGACTACCAAAGAATTGCTGCTTTCTTATGGTGCAGAAGTTTAAAAGGGGTTGTCTTTAGATTATTCTACGGCAAAAAGCAAATTCCAAGAAAATAGCATTTTTTTCTATTTATGATGTGTAATTATTTCAAAAATGAACCCCCAGAATTCTGGGGGTTCATTTTTAGGTTTTAGACTATTCCAATCATTTTTTTGATGAGATCTTTGCAGTAGTCAAATTCTTGTGATAGTTCTTTTTTTGATGCTTCAGGCAATGCACGCTTGATTGCATCTTTTATTTTATTCATACGATTTTTGTTTAGGTATCCAGAGTTAAAAAGAAGCGCGTTGAATTTTAGCACCCATTTTGCTCGCATATCAAATTCTAGATCCTCTTTAATCTCATCTAGAATGGCATTAATTTCTTCACAGGCTTTCTCTTTTGGTGTTTCAGTAAGCCACCTAAATAGAAAGAAAGTTCTTTCATCTTTCCAAGCTTTTTTCAAAAGAGAGTCGTTTGGTAAGTCATATAAGCTCGCATCTTTAATTATTAATTCTTTAGCGCTTGGCGTGTGTGCGCTTGGCTTTTGTATAATCTTAAGCACTTTTTGGCCATGCGTTGTTTTGGCGAAATCTTTTTTATTTTTATAGATTGCATCGATTATCGGTTTGATGATATCGGGCTTATTGTCATAGAGAAATTGCACTACTGCGACACTTTCAGCACAATGTTGCGCAAGAAATATCGCGTGTGGCACGAAAAATGCTATTAATACATTTGCGCCTTGGGGAGATTCGTTAATAAGATAAAGCAATGCTTTTTGCCAATAGCCTCCATCCAAGAAACTCGCAAGATATTTCATTGCTTCTGCTGCATGATAAGGCTTTTGATGTTCTGGATACTTATCTAATCTTTTTTTCAGCTGATTATGCTTTTTGAGTTGCGATCTGCTGAGTTTAAATTCTGGCACATTGATATCTTCTTCATCGCATATAACACGTGATTTTGATTGTGCATATAAGCATAATCCCCCTGCACCGAGCAAACCGGCTGCAGCTAACTTTGTGTTTCGGCTTTGTTGGCGCCATGATTTAAAATGTGGTGATTCATGATACCAATCTTTTGTGCGATGGTATTGTTTTTGCGCGTGCTGCTTTTGTGATGCCAAAATGCTCCATGGGCTTGGAATGAGTGGAAAACCAAGTGGAATAGGATGCATAGTTGTTTGATGTTGTGATGTTGCTACACGCATTGTTGCAGCACCATCGGCGCTTTTTGAGCCTTTATGCAGCACATTGCCAGATGTTTTAGATGCTTTATGGAGCAATTGTTCGTTCGTGATTTTAAAGACATCTTTTTTATTCCACATGTTGCTAACATAGTTTGCAATTTTTTTAAATTGCTGAAATTTATTTGCGTGAGTTTGCAAACAAATAAGTGTGAGTAAAATAGCTAAAATCTTTTTCATTACTGCCTCCATTTTTTTATTTTTCTATTAAGCGAGAAGTTTGCTTGTTACCGTAAAACTTCTCATCAAAAGCGTCTTTGTATGCAACGTTGTAGCTTTTAACATCATCAATGTATTGTTGTTCAAATTTAGCAAGGCGTGCATAGTGTTTGATCCATTGGTACTTGCAACTTTGCATAAATATGTGTGCTCGTTGCCGATACTGCTTGTGTGCCGCTCTTGAACTTGGGTCATCCAAGATTCCTGAAGCAGCGAACAACGTTGGGTTTAGCATTAATTTTTGTAGCCATTGTTGCTTGAAGTATGTATTAAATTTTTCAGTTTCTTCTTTTGGCCATGGATGTTGTTGTAACAGTTCTACTTTTGTTTGAGCATCAGCTAAAAGATCGTAGTGTGGTTGCAGTTGCTTCTTATAATGGAAGTTTGGATAGATTGTTATATTCGGATCAAGATTGAGTAGTTTGCCTTTGTTGAGTTTATAAAATAGTTGATCTGTTTTGCTCTCTTTGGTTGTGAGTTTGCCATAGCAAAGATTGGTAACATAGTTTTTTGCTTTGAAGGCAAAATTGCTGAACTTTTGTAACCAAGATGCTTCAGCGGATGTTGCACACACTAAAAAAATACAAATGACTGAAATAGGTAAAACCTGTTTCATGATAAGCCTCACATTTATTTTTTGGGGGGTATAAAGGATATCAACTACCTCCATGATATCCTCATACCTAGAGAGGAAACCTCCATTTCCCCAAACTTATTATTTAACTTTTAGAAAATATCTATATTGTTTATATTACACGTAATTGTTGTTTTGTCAAAATTTTTGTGAGAAAGCAGTGGGTGTTTCTATTTGTAATATTGAGGTGTTTTCCGAGTTTGTTTGAATATGGTTATTGGGTCTAAGGGCCTATATTAAAGCGCTTATCACTTGCATCACACATTCGATAGAATAATAGGTAAATTAAAATGAACGCATTTAATCTGAGAAAGCTCTTAAACATTAGAAATCGATTTTGGCCACGTCTACGCTTTCAGCTACGCCGCGCACGGCTGGATCCTCGATGTATAGGGGATGACAAAAAAGAATCATTAAATTTAAGAGTGGGAGCCACGCTGCAAAGCAAAAATACCTATAAGTTCGATGTTATTCATGCGATTACCTAGCGATGAGGGGCATTTATTATAGTGTACAAACAAGCTTTCTTGATTTCCCCATTTTCCCATTTTTCAACTATTGACACGTATCCCACATGTTTGATATGCTTATTTTAGCTATATTTAAGTATTAAGGAGTTTATTATGAAAAAACACTATGTTAAGGTGGATTCTCGAAATAGGGTGAGTTTAACCAAAATATTGAAAAATTTACCAGATTTGTTTCGTGCTTATACTCAAGGTGATAAAATTATTTTAGAGCCCATTCGGGATATTCCAGAAGCAGAACAATGGCTTTTTGATCCTAAAAATAAAGATCTTTTACAGGAAGTTAAAAAAGGTCTGCAGCAGGAAGCCGATATTGATCTAGGTTCATTTGCAGAATATTTAGAAGACTAGTTTTTTATGAAAATTCTTTTTTCCCCTCTTGCAAAGAAACATTTAGATGAGCTTCGTGCAACTAAGTCACAAAAAATTATTTTAAAATCTGTTTTAAAGACGCTTGCTCTGATGGAGCATGACCTTCGCCATTCATCATTAAATACGCATGAGTTCATAGCATTGAAAGGCCCAAGGGGAGAAAAAGTGTTTGATGCGTATGCCCAGCAAAAAACGCCAGGCGCATATCGCATTTTTTGGTATTATGGGCCCGATAGGGATATCATTAGTGTGATTGCAATAATCCCCCATCCAAATAAGAAAAAACCGTTTTAGGATTCTTATTTCTGTACCAATAAACCAGTCACTTCAGGGGCATGCAGTGCGTGTAAATTGATCATGCATTGTTGAATTGTATCTGCTTTGGTATCAATCATAATGATATGCTGGCAATCTGGTTGCCACATGCGAATGTAGTTAAATATAGCATCAGCGACTCGAGCATCATCTAGGTAAATGATACCTGTATTGCATTCAACAATTTTTGGATATTCAGGGTTTTTAGTAGGTATTACCACGAGCATTCTTTTAGCTTCTTTTTTTATTCCGTGCTTATAACAAGCGCCACGGACTAAGTGTGACCAGCGTAATTTTCGTCGCGTCATACCAATGCAATTAGGTGCAATTTGTGCTGCGGCTAAGTAGATAGGATCGATTGATTTCATCGTGTTATTAATGGTAGCAATAAACTCATACCCTTCTTTCCGTTGTTTTCGGCACAATGATTGTGCGCGTTTTAGTGGCTCCTTATAATCTCTTGTTAATAATTGCTCCATACCATCAAGATCTATGTTGATAAATACGCACGTGTTTTCATTGGATTCTTGTTGCAAGTAAAAAAGTGCTTGTCGCAGATTGCAGGAATAGATTTCGGCATTGAGTTGGATTATGCAATTGAATAGTAATATAAGTGATAGTAGATTCTTCATTTGACCCTTTTATTTGTTTTGGCTTTTTGTGCAGTATAGTCCCTTGAGAATGAATTGCCAATATCGATTATAGAAAGACTTAATTAAAAAAATCTTGTAAGCCCTGTGCAAACTCTGTCTGCTCGTTGAATGTTTTTTCGGTTATAGTCCCAAATTGACTGCGGCATTTCGGGCACCTGGAGTTATGCTCACGCGCTTTAAGCGAACATGCTCGATGAAAACATGTATAACAACAATCATGAAGAGTTACATTCACTGTTTGAATTTCATCCATGCAAATAAGGCATCCGCCTTGAAAGTTTTGGCGAATGCGCAATTCGTGCAGGCACACTTTTTGTTGAGCGTAACTTTCAATAGATCTTTTTGAGAAGAGATTACTAGTTTGCCCATAATCTCCAGCACCTAAAGTGATGAGCATTTTGCATATATCATGAGCATCTGCATCATAAGCAGATTCAAGCAATGATTTATTGTTGCGTTGTAAGCTGATTAATGAGCGCGGTGAGTTTCTTTGGATGTCTATTTGCTTCAGCAACGTATCAGCTTGAGGGTGTTTTAAGAGTACTGTAAGCAATGGGATATAATGTCTCAACATTGCGTGATGCAAAAGGTTGCGTTGTTGATGATCTTTGAACTCGATGATTTCGGGGAACTTTTTGAGTACATGTGAAATTGATGATGTTTCCATTCTGAACAAGTTTTTCGCAGGGCCCGATGGGTCTATTTCAATGTGAGGTTCAGGGTGCCTTTCAGTTGGCGGTATATCGGGCATTCTTTTTTTTCTGCAACAATATGATAATAATGCTCCTGTGAAGACCACAGTAGAAATGATGGCTGGCGCAAGTATGGTTGAATCAGCCCAATCGTCATTAGCTGTTTGCAAAATAGAGGTATACATCACCAATGATAGTAGGAACATCTTTTTTTTGAACATGATTATGCCTCGAGTAATTCTTTCACGTATGTTTGCGCATCGAATGGTTTGCAATCTTTTAGTTGTTCTCCAAATGAGATAAATGCAATCGGAATATTGAGTTGATTTGCAATGGAAAAAACAATGCCGCCTTTGCCCGTGCCGTCCATTTTGGTGAGCACAATGCCCGAAACATCTGTGCTATCATTAAATAATTGTGCTTGTTCAAATGAATTTTGTCCAAGCATAGCATCAATCGTGAGCAATGTGCAAATCTTGTGATCGGGTAATTTCTTTGCAATGATCCGTTTAATCTTTTCAAGTTCACGCATTAAGTTTGTTTTTGTTTGCAAGCGTCCTGCTGTATCTATTATTAATTGGTCAAAGTTATCGTTGTTGAATCGTTCGCATCCAGTAAAAACAACCGATGCTGGATCTTGGCCGGTTTTGCCAAGTTCGATGGCAGTGTCGGTTTTTTGTGCCCATTGCATGAGCTGTTCAGGTGCAGCAGCCCTGAATGTATCAGCTGCAATAAACAATGTTTTTTTGCCTTCTTGTTTTGCTTTGTGTGCTAATTTGCCAGCAAAGGTTGTTTTGCCGCTGCCATTAATGCCAACAAGTAGATAAACGGTGCAATCAGTTTGTGGCTCTTTTTCTTGCAAGATAGTAAGCAATTGTTCTCTTAGTGCAGTTTTTAAATCGTTACCGTCTTTAAGGTCGCCGGCATTATGCGCGTTTTTTAGTTGTTCCATAATTGCGCGTGTTGTTTTCACGCCGGTATCGGCTTGCAACAATATAAGCTCGAGCTCTTTGAGCGTTTGCTCATCAATGGCCGTTTTGCCAAACAATGAACCGAGTTTGCTGGTCACAGCGGTATATATTTTTGATAGGGTGTTTTTTATAAAACCAAACATAGGTGCCTTTACTTAATTTTTAGCTATTATTGTTTATGTTAGTATATATCGATTTTATTGATTTGTAACCACATCACAGGCGAGATGACATTGCTACTTGTTGCAGTTGGGCCAATGTTTGTTGTTCATCATGAGCAATGCGTTGCAATAAGCTCATTCCTCTGAGTATTGCTTGGTGGGTGTTTTGAAGATTGCTGATTTCAGATTGAGAAAAAACGGGCTGCGCTGTCTTTATACATTTTTTTGTGATATTCCATGCAATATCGTTGTCTCTTTGTAGAGCCAAGCAATCTTGTGATGATTTATATAGTTTTATCTTATTATTAATTTGATACATGTGCATGAAATAAGCATTTTGGGGTATGCGGCGATTTTGTACCATATGCATGAGGTATAGTTTATGCGTTTCTTTCATGATAATTTGTTCTTGAAGCTTCAATAAAGCTATGTTTTGGAGTTTGATGTTTTTTTGCATCAAGCCAAAAGCATATGTATCACTTTCTGTGCGAGCGCAAGCAAATATGTTGTTTATCGTGAATACAACATATAAAAGCAATGTGTATTTGATCAAGTTGTGTCCTCATGTGAAAAGAATAATATTTAATATTAAAGATTATATAATTACTATTTGATCGCAAGCATTTTTTCGCTCGATTTTTTTTGGGTGTGGAGTAATGTGTATAATTTATTTTTGCGTTTGCACCATGGGCAGTCCATTTTTTTTGCAGTAATCTGTTTTTCACAGGTTAGGCATACCATTTTACTGCAGCAGCTAAAGATGCTTGGCCAGCGGTTTTCATCAAATTCTTCAAAGCAGATACCACATTCGCCCGAGATGCTACTGCACTGTGCACTCTTTGAAGATGATGCATTGTTAGAGGTGTCGCCTAGAGATCGGTCGGTAAGTGCTGAAAGTAAAGTGTCGGTTGTTTTTTCTCTTGTGCTTTTGTCTTTCATGTCCATGCACATATGCAAAGCGCTCACATGATGAGCGGTGTATTCAATCTCTGGATTTTTGCTTTGATTGTGTACTATTTTTAAAGATAAGATATAACGAACAACCGGTTCTTTTTTTGAGAGCAATGCAAGCATTAAAGGTGTTTGATCTTTTTTATTTTTAGCATTGATATTTGCGTTGCATTTGAGTAACTCCTGCAATAGATTCAAGTTGCCTTTTTGTGCGGCGTAATGTACTGCGGTCATACCTAGAATATCTTGTATATTTGGATCGGCACCTAATTCGAGCAATAGGCGAATGGTTGCCAAATGACCTCTGTCTATTGCATGCAATAAAGGCGTTTTTCCCATCTTATCAGTAAGGTTTATTATTGTTTCTTTTGGGCAATCGGTAAGAAGTACTTTAATTAAATCAGGTGCGCACATATTCGCAGCATGATGCAAGGGTGTCATACCTTTCAAATCAGTAATATATGGGTCAGCCTTTTCTTTTAGTAAGAGTTGCATGGTGTCTGTTTTGTGACCTAGTGTTGCATAGAGTAGTGGTGATTTGCCTTTTTCATCACGAAGGTTTATGTCCGCTCTATAGCGGATCAAAAATTTGATGCTATTCTCCCTATCAAGTTGCACTGCTATATGCAACGCAGCTTGTCCATTTTTATCTAATCCATTGATGCTGAAGGTTTTTGGGGCATAGCGTAATATTTGTTCCATTGCTTTTGTGTCATCCTTAATTGTCATGCTGTTTAGAGTTGTATTCAATGGGTTGCATATAACAATTTTATTGTGTTTTTTATTAATAATTCCTTGCTGTTGTAAGTTGTCGATAAGTTGAGAGCCTTGTTCAAGCGTTTCTTGTAAGATATTAATCTTTTTTTGTATGCGCTCAGCTTCGCGTTCTGCTGATGATACATGTGCTTGATGGACTCCAAGCCCAGTAAAAAGGCCGGCGATAGCCGCGGGCATGATTTTTTCGAGCCAATGGTTATCACTTGCATGTGCTGATGACAGGATGCTTAGTGCCAATAGTCCTATGTATCGCATAGTCGTCCCCCTTGTTCCTTGAAATATGCGCTACATTTTAGGGTTATAGAGTTGCATTGATAAAAGCAATGATTTTAAGTGATTGATTGAACGCGGGCAAGGAATAGTTTGAGCCTTCGATAGTCATTATCGGTGAGCAACGAAAAGGTTTCTATCATTTCGTGGAGTTTGCTTTTGTTTAAGATGCCCAATTCTTTTTGTTGCTTGAATAGGGCCAATAAGAGTTCATCGATATTGCATATCTGATGTGAAAAACTAAAGAGGGTGTGCAGGTAGGTGTCATGAAAAAAGAACGTTTTTAAGGTATCTTTATCCATTGGGCTGATGAACGCATGAATTTTAGGTGGCTCCGGGCTAATTGTGTAGTGTATGGTGCCTTTTTCTTGATAGCCCAAAATGAGGCATGAAAAAGTGGTTTTTAAAAATGAAAAAATTTGTGGCTGTTCGGCAAGAAGCTCTTCTTCGGTTTTTTGATAAACAAATGGTGAGCGATTAGGATCCATTGAGCCAGTTTGCACTTGATGCACAATAGCAAAAATCTTTTTGGAGCTCGCATCTATTTGAACTAATGAACCAAATGATGCAAAAGTGTCCCATTGCCAACTTTGTGCGGTAAAGCTATGGAGTGAACTTTCAATAACTTCAGCAAATGCTGTTTGTTTCATAATAATTCTTGCGTTGGAAGTTGAAATAAAGTTTGTTGCTCATTCTCATCATTATCCATTTGTGTTGATAAGGCAAGATTTTTTAGATAAGTTTTACGATGCAAGATAACGAAGTTGTGTTCAGCAAGGGCTTGTTTGTGGCGCGTTGTGCCATAGCCTTTATTACTATACCAAATATAATGAGGAAAATAGGTGTTCATGTGTTGCATCATTTGGTCTCGTTTTATTTTTGCAATAATCGATGCGGCTGCAATCGAGGTTGATTTTTTTTCACCGAATGGAAAGTGAGCAATGGGAATATCAGCATAACTTTGCGCATGCATGGTGAGTGGCATAGCATCAACTACGATTGTTTTTGGTTTTTGTGATGCAATAGCTAGGAGATTCATTAATGCTCGGCGCATAGCAATCATAGTTGCATGCCAAATATTATGCTTGTCAATTAATCTATGATGCACAATGCCGTAGCCATATTGGCAATGTTTAGTAATCCATTTGTGTGCTTGTTGGCGTTCTTCAAGGCTCATCTTTTTTGAGTCCTTGAGCAGTTTATATGAAGTGTTTGGAGGCAGGATAACGGCAGCCGTCACTAGAGGGCCAGCTAAACAACCGCGCCCAACTTCATCAATGCCGCAGATAACCTGGTTGTTTTGCCATGCAGCATGCTCATGCGTGTTCTTTTTCATGAACGGGCGTTTTTTGTTATTATTGTTCTGCTTTTGTCTCATTGAATGTACCTTTATAAGCTTGATTTGATCATAGCATTGATATAGTGCTGGTGTCAAAGAATTGACGATTGCTAGCCTTTTACCATTTTGATGTTATGCAGGCAGGTTACAATTTTTAGACAATGACATTAAATTCGTTTAAAGTTAATTTGTAATTATCGGGAAGTTTTCAATGTATTAGGAACTTGTATGAACTATTTTTATATGCTTGCTTTGTTATGTGTGATTTCGCAATGTGCGGGTGCGCGAGTAGATAAAGAGGCGAGGTCTAACAACATAATCATTGGCGATCCGGGTTCAAATGAGGCGCGTGTTCCTAAATTTGTTGGGCTGGATGCATCTTTTTTGAATGATTCTTTTGCCAATGAGTCAGAGATACTTGCGTATAAAAATAAAATTGAACAACGAAACAAATGTAGTGCAGATATTTGGCAACGGAAAGAATGGAATTTAAATTATTATCAAGAACAAAATTTGCCCATAGTTGTCGGTAAGGTTGAAGATTCTAAGTTGTTTTCTAGTAGATACAATGGCAATGGACTTCGTTTTTTAGATTTGCCTATTTATATGCCTAAACAGGGGTGGCGCATGCCCGTAGAGCTTGAGCAATTTAAGGAGGTTGTAAAAATGGCGGTGGAACATGAACGGCTATGCAATCCATTTTTTGAAAACGATCATTATGTTTATATTACCGTTGACCAAGGTATCGTGCCTCCCTATACTGCACAACGTCGATCAGGGTATCATTCAGATTCTTATAGGAAGATAGATACTCATAAAAGCGACTCTAATGTTTTGGTTGACCATATATACGTCATTTGCGATAGCTGTCCAACTTTATTTGTAGGGGGACCTTTTGTATTCGATAATGTTAATCCAGAAGAAATCGATCAGGTGTTGGCGCTGTTTGCTCGAGAAGCTGCGCATAAGGAAAAAATTGTTCATGAGCCATATACACTTTTGCGCATCGATCCATATTGCGTGCATGATGCGGGAATAAATAAGAGTGATCAGGATGTTTGTAGGACTTTTGTGAAGATATCATTTAGTAAGACGCAATATCGACATCTTGGAAATGCCCACAATGCTTTATTTGTATATGATTGGCCGATGGTTCCCCGCTATATGGTTCCATACACTAAAGAAGCAATTGTTGAATCCGATCATCGTAAAGATAGAGACATGTTCATTGCTATTGATAAGACTGATATAGATTTTTTGAATAAGCGCTGTAGTGTAGAGTGGGCTGATGAAAGGATATTTACCGTTGTTAAAGAGGGGTACGTTTATGCTGAACCGGCTACTGAAGGAGAAATGTTAGAAACTCGGGAGAACGGCTTTCTTGTATCGATAAACGTTGCAGTAAAGGGTGACTATAAGGTACAGTTTGCTGGCGGAAATTATGGGTTCGTTGACGAAGTAAGATTTAATCAACGCTATCTTTCCGTGCCGCATCGAAAAAATCTTTTTTGCCAAAAAAAATCACTGCGCCGAGCAGTTCGACTGAAGAAAAAGGTTCGCATGCTTGCCCCATGGGGAACCATGCATTATGCTGATATCGATGACTACTTGGTATATATTGACAATGAAGAGGTCTATTTTGTGCCGCAGGATATCTTTAAATCTTCATATAGAATATTGGATTAAAGGGGTATGCTGTATTTTATTTTTATCAACAGTTTTTTATGCTTTTCTCTATTAGGCATTGGTGCGCAACATGATCATCTTTATCAACGACTTTTGCGGGAAACACAGGAGCACAAGAGACATCTTGCAGATATAGGACTTGCCGAAAGGGCCGAAAAAATAGACATAACCTGTTTTGATAACGCAGGGTTTGATTTGTCCGGTGTAGATTTAGCACCATTCGAAAAGAGAGCATCTATTCCTCAGGAAGTGTTGAGCTTTGATCCCATGGTTAAAAACACCGTAATCACTGCAGATCCAAAAGCACCATGCAATAACATTGAAGACCTAAAAAAAATACTTGATATTCGTTTGTATCCCACTCTAAAAAAACTGGTCAACAATCTTTCGGTGGATGTTTTTTTGGGAACACAGCAAGAGATGATTGCTTATTATAATGCATGTAGTGTGCAAATTCTTTTTTCATTTAATATTCCATCTTCGGCAATCTATTATTTGGCAGAATCACAGCACGGCGAATCATTTATTATTATGGCTGGTTTGGTCAGTAAAGAAAATGTCATTGCTCAGTTAATCACTCTCAAGCTGGCGGGGCGTGCAGTTGATGATGTGAGCATTATTGGTGACTTTACCCATTTGCGCGAGTTGGTTAATCACGACATTGAAACGCTATTTGAACGATATCCTGAATTAAGTCTTTCAAGAATCGCATTAATCGTTGCTGGCTGTGGTATGAAAGATGTAGCATCTAAAATTATTTTCAAAGAATTTGGGCAAAGGTTAAAGGATCCAATCTGTTTTGATGGTGCAATTTTATCACTTACCTATGTTCCGGCTGTTTCTTTGCATGTTGATGGGTTCCTGTGTTTGGATTTGCCCTATGGCGAAATTATCAAGGACGCTTTGAGTAGTTTGTTAGAGCGGTTTAGATGTGGCTATCTTTTTTCAGGGGGAGCTGCAGGATATGTTGGAGGTATGGGCCAGAAAGATTGCCCAAAAATAGGAGATCGCGTTTCTATAGCGCAGGTAATGCATTCGGATGGAATGGTTGCAAAGCTTCATGCGTGCGATCTTATGTTTCCTCGAGACAAAGTGAGAGGTATGCATTTGCATGTAGCAACGATTTTTCAGGAGACATTTGCATGGCTTGAGAGGGCAAAGCTCACCGGCTCTAGTGTGGATGTGGAAACATTTTATATTGTACAGGCTATTCAAGATTATAATAAAAAAAATCCTAAAATAAAGGTAAGGGCGGATTGTGGCTGTTTTATTTCTGACTATGTAGGAGAGCGGCCACTGCGAGAATATGCTCAAGCATATACAAAATATGAGGAAAGCTTTTGCCGATTTTTGCGAGATATAGAAAGGAATCCATAGCGGCTAGGATGCTAACGTCTAATGAAAAAAATGTTGTGATTGTAAAGGTTTATTATTAAGGGAACCCTATGCGTTATATGAAGTTTTTGAATATAGCTGTTTTATCGTTGTTGTTTTCATTGAGTCATGCAGCAAGCTTTTCGCAAGGGGAAACGCAAGAAAGCTGTGGCTTCAAATACACAAAAGATCAGTTTGGTAATACACATATTGTGGTTAACAAAGTGGACTTGGCCACAAAAGATTTTGGAAAAAATTTACGAGAATTTGTGCGAAAGCATAAACCTGAACAAGAGGGGGTCGCTTTTTTTGTGAATGTTACGCATAAGCAATATAAAGCGTTAAGCAAGGCAGGCTTTCAGAATAATTTTTCAGACAATTCTTCAGTGCAATGGATGATCCGCAATGGCTCGCCGATGCCTTTGCCATATTCCGCTACGCAAGGAGCGCGTGTAATCCTTATGAAATTGATTGAAAAAAGCTGGTATATTGGAGGCGTTAAAGATAAAGATAGGTCAGCGCTTATGTTCCCAGGAGGTTCCGTTAATTTGGGCGAAGCACCACATGATGCAGGCGTTCGAGAACTCAAAGAGGAGGTGGACGTGAGCATTGTTTCCGAAAAACTCAAGCGTATCGCAACGGTTTATCGGAAAAAGGGTAATCGTTATGGCATGAACGATGTTTGCGAGTATTACGTTGCCCGAGTTTCGGCAGCGCAAAAAATGGTGCCCGACAATAAAGAGATAGAGTATGCCTTTTGGGTACCTTTAAAGCAGGTAATAGAAACTGGTGCTTATGAAACATTGAAGGCTTCTCATGTTACCATGGAGATTCTGAGGCATATCAATACAAGAGGAAAGTCTAGGAGAGTAAGCTTGCTTGATTATCGGCAGTTGAGAAAGGCAGATCCGGATAAAAGTGACACGTTAACTCTCGAATTGATTGCCACTTTATGATTAAGAGATGCGCGCCTTTTTTGACGTGAATGAAAAGCATTTTCTTTTGCGCGGCGATTTTATTCATAAGTTGGTCGTAGCAGAGGTGGATTTACCAGTAAAATTTATGCTAAAGTAGATGCTCTTGGTAATCCACTTCAATACAATCATATGGTTAAGATGAAAAGTCGACAGAGCCTAGTAAAATTATGCATGAAAAATATTTGAATGCGGTTATTTTTTTCCTATCGTAAAAAAGTTAGAGCAAAAATATCTTGTGATTGCCTGAAAACGATATTCCTTGAGTTGAGCTGGTCCTAGCAATGATCTATAGCCCTGTTAAAAACTCTTTTGTTTGTTGTCATGCATAGTATATGTTGTACTCGTGCACATTTAATAAAAGAGGAGTAAGTATGAAGAAGTTAGTGATATTGGTGTTATGGGCCCAATTTTTATCAGCAAACTTTGATTTAGACAAAGTTGTTCGTGAGATCAAAAAAAATGCCCCTTGGAGCCTTCAGGGATCAGCGCAAAATTTGCGCAGTGATATAAAGCATGAGTTGCAGCAAATAATGAATCAGTTTGCCTTGTTATGGCCTGAGGCCACTTGGACTCAATCAAATATGCCCTCCGAGCAAAATATGCAACATGCTTTGCAGAACTTAGCTCAGCTCATCCGTGAATCAAATAGGCCTGATTGGGTGCAACAGGCTAAAGTTTCGCTTGATTACATTGCCTCAGGCTATCTCAATTCTACTGAACAAGCGTTACTCAAAGGAACTCAACAAAAACTTCCATCAGATCTTCAAGGGCTTTTAGAGCAAAAAAAACAGCTGTTTGGTCAACTTAAAGGTATATTGCTTGAAGCTCGAAAGCAAATAGGCTAATTCATTGTTTAAAAATGGAAAAGTTGGCTATATCGCAATTTTACCAAAAGACAGTTTTTATTTTGAAACAAGGCCTTTTTTGCCTTTTCAGCTCTTTTTTCTCATTTATCTTCCTTCAATTTGTTTTTTCTTGCCAAAAAGTGAGTTTTCAGGTTGACAATAGGAAAACAATGAGTACTATTAGTAATAAGGCAGTAACGTTTAACCATACAAATTCAAGCGAATAAAGGAGTTTGATATGTCATCTACGGCACTCAGAGTTAAGGAGTTGCTCAGAGAAAAAGGCTGGACAACTAAAATTTTAGCTGAAAAGACTGGAATGTCTGAGAGTTATTTAACTCATATTAAGAATGGTACAAGGCGCTGGAATGAAGATTCTTTGCGTAAGCTGGCCAACGCATTTGAAGTAAGTCCAATCGACCTATTTGCACAACGTCGTCAGCGTACTGACAATATTGATAGCAATGTAAGTATGCCAGAAGAATCAAGCGTCGAATTGCGTGTACACGTGGTACCAGTTGTGGGTGAAATACCTTCAAATCCTTCACCATATAACAATCAATTGATGCAGGTAACTACGGGTTATAAGGACATTTTTGTCCCTGTTTTGAACACAAATGATAATGCAATGTTCTCATTGTGTGTTGAAAACAACCTGATGGCTCCTACATTTGTTAAAGGTGATTATTTGATCGTTTCTCCAGAAATATGGACTCGTTCAGGTGATATTGCTGCTGTTGAATATGGCAATGATACACAAGTTAAAGCGATTATGCAGGTAACTTATACTGAAGATTTCATCGTATTGGAATCAGTGAACCATAAAAATCCTCCAATTGCTTTGATTAGAGGAAAAGACCACTTTAGAATAATTGGTCGTGTGATTCAACGTCACCAAAAGCTTGCTTAAAAATACATTAAAAAAAGCTTAGTAATACCAGAAAGACTAGTATTTATCGGTCTTTCTGGTATTATTTTTATATGCTCCCTTTTTATTTGGCTGTATTTTGATCTAAAAACGGCTAAAAAGGACTAAATAGGGCCCAAAATAAAGCCCTATAGTGATTATTTTATAAACACTTCCAGTTGGTATAGGAGTAACTTCTATGTTACGTTACGAGATTTTGATGCTTTCCGTTCCTGAAATTACAGGTGACGAAGTTAAGCAGCTTGAGGATCGTTTAGAAGAGACGATCGAAAAATTCAAAGGAGTAGTGATTTCCTTTGAGCGTTGGGGCAAATTCCGCCTTGCGTATCCAATCAACAAAAATGATTATGGTGTATATTTCTTGATTCGTTTTGAATCTGAAGTAAATGCAGGTCCATTGCTTGATGAGCTTAAAGCTATCTTTGCTGTTAAGTTGAATGACATTGTAATGCGTCATATGGTTTCAAAACTTGATCCAGAAGCTTCACTTGCCTATCAGCGTCCACAATCTCTAGAAGATACACCTGCACGTGATGTCGATAGTTTCTTGCGTGAAAACAAGATGGAAGGTTTGCTTTCACTTGATAACAAGAAGAAGTCAGAAAGTGCAAAGGTTGAAAAGCCTGAAGAAGTTGTCGTTGAAGAAAAAGTTGAAGTTTCAGCAGAAGCGTAATCATTTTAAGGTGATACTATGACAAAGAAAATTAAATTAAAAATGAGTGCGAGACTTTCAAAAAAGAAGTTTCGCAAGCAATCATTCGGCGCAAAAAAACATTGTCGTTTTTGCAATAGCCCAGAAATGCAGCAACAAATCGATTATAAAAATGCTTCATTTTTGAGAGGCTTTTTGACTGAGCGTGGTAAAATTTTACCATCACGTATTTCAGGCAATAGCTGCAAATGGCAGCGTCGTCTGGCAAAAGAGATCAAAAAGGCACGTACTATTGGCCTATTACCATATACATCGCCAAGGTATTAGCGTATTGCCCACAATATTTTCCGCCTGTCCTGAATTCGACCGACAGGGAGAGTATCGAAGGGCCGCGTTATTAAGCACCAAGCTATAGAAAATAAAAAAAGCCGGTTTTTTATGACCGGCTTTTTTGCTATGCAATTGTGCTCATTTTTTAAATTTTAAGCAATAATGGTGGGATGTTTTTCGTGTTGATGTTGTTTTTCAAGATGAACTGCACAACAAGCTCTTTGAGCGTTAACATGTCTTGATACCAAAGGTGAATACGGTCGTAATCTACAGTAGCAACTACTTTTTTTCCATTGTGTTGGCCAAAGGCAAATTTGTTAAAAAAATTTTGCGAAATTTTCTTAGCCGGTTTTTCAGAATTTAGGCTATAAATTGAAAGTAGCCCAACCTCATAATTCTTCAAGCGAGGTGCCACAAAGCCAAGTTTGGTTCCTGTGGTATTGAATTTTAATGATTTGTTTGAAAGGGGGCTGTGAGGATTATCTTTTAAGGATATTTCTTGATTTGTTGGAGTAACTTGGTGTTTTTCTAGACTAAGTATATGGATTTTGATTTTTTGTTCTTTTGTGTGCAAAGAAGCTAAGATGTTATTCGATGGGTTGAATGCTATGGCGTCATGTTTCAACTTGATAGGTTTATTTATTTGTTTGCCGGTTTCGATATCAAGAAGGATAATGTTTTCTCCGGATAAATCGGTAGTAATTAACTTAGTGTTATTTTGCGCAAAGGCTAGAACCCTGATTTTGGGGGAGGGTGGGGACCTAAAAATTTTTTTGTGCAATATAGGCGGTCGGTTGGTGTCGCTAATATCCCATATTTCAAAGTAAGGGGTATGGCACGTGTTTTTTAAGAATGCTAGTTTGGTGCCATCAGTATTAAGTGCAAACTGTAAGATGCTCTCGAACGATTTTGTAGAGCTTTTGCCGGTTGCAGTATTTTGAAAATATATTTTAAAGTCGCCTGACAGGATGGCGAGTGTGTTTGGGTGCAAGGGTAGAAATTTTAATTCCCGTATCGTTTCAGTCGCTTGTATGGTTATATCTGGTTTAGAGTTAGCTTTGCATATGCTTATAATGGTCAATGCTCCAAGAATATATACTGCTTTTATTTTCGTTGTTATTTTTTTCACGTGCGATCCTTACGCTTTGATTATTTATGTAGATATATCTTGGAGTATTCAATTAAATTGTCAAATAAAGTAATTCAAGATTATCTTGATTCAAACTAGGAGCCTATCCGGAAATTAGATGAAGTGCATTTTATTGAGGATGACAAAATTAAGAATGATAAAAAGCCTGCAGACTGTATCAAATATTGCATAAGTTATATACTCATTTTTGAATTTTGAGTAATAATGGCGGGATACCTGTTGTGTTTATTTTTTTCTTCAAGATGAATTGCACAACTAACTCTTTTAGCGTTAGCATTTCTTGATGCCAAAGATGGATACGCTTGCCAGATGCGGTGGCGATTGTTTTTCTGAGGTTGTCTTGACCAAAAGCGAATCCGGAAGAGCGTCCCTTGAGAACGACTTTTGTTGGGTGATCTGAATTCAGTCCATTGATTAAGTAGGTCGGGCCGCTCTTTAACGTGCCTGCGTCACTGTAAAATGTGGTAAACCCAAGGGCGCTCCCTGTAGCGTTCATTCTTAATTTTAGTGGGAGTAACTTCTTGGGTATTGAATTTTTTAGAGATATTACTTTCATTGCTGGCGAAAGTTTTTGATTATCTATATCAACTGTGTAAATTTTTATTGTTCGCTCTAAATGATGCATAGAGGCTAACACATTGGTGGATGAATTCAATGCGATGTCCTGATGCCACAATTTTATTGGTTTTCCTATTGGTTTTCCATTTTCTACATCTAGAAACACAATGTGTGCCTGAGCAAAATCGTTCATGATTAATTTTGTATCATTATCTGCGAATGCTATTACATCGTTAAGGGTGTGCTTTTCTTTCGTCCATTCTTTTTGCAGGATGGGTTTTTTAAGATTGCTAATATCCCACATCTTAATTTTTGTATCCTTGAATGTTGCTAATTTGGTGCCATCAGTACTAAGTGCAAAATAGGAGATGTCCCCGAACGGTTTTCTAGTGTATTTGCCTGTTACAGTATCTAGAAAGGTAATTTTTCCGTTATTTAACACGGTGGTGAGTATGCTTGGGCGCGAGGGAAGGAAACTTAGTTGCCACATTTTATCAGGCATTTCAAATGTTTTGTCTGATTTATGGTTAGCTTTACATATGCCCATAATGGCCAATGCTCCAATAACGTATGCTGCTTTCATATTCGTTGTTATCTTTCTCACGTGTGCCCCTTATGCTTTGGTTGTTTATGCAGATATATTTTGGAGCATTCAATTGAATTGTCAAGTGAGGCTTTTGAATTATTTCAAAAGAAAAGCACTTTTTTGGGTAGCCTCTTAATTCACTGCTGAACACTTGGCGTTTTCATATTAATCCGTCGATTAAGATCACGTAGTTCATTTTTCAGAAATCGAAGCTGATTGCGTTCTTTGTCTATTTTTTCAATGCGATTGCCCTTTTCAGGTTGCGTTAGATATTTAGCTTTTGAATCTTTGATGTTTATCTTATGAATATCGATCTTATTCAATAATAGTTCATGTGCTTTGATCAAGTCTTCTTTTGTGGCTTTATAGGCAAAATGACGAATTGCAGGAAAATCTTCAATATCCACAGCTATTTCGATGGCAGACATGCCAACATAGCCAGGATTTTTCATAAATTGGTTGTATTTCGTTCTAAATGATTCTGCCTGTAATATAAGTGGCATAAACAAAAATACATATATTAACTTCATATAACCTCCTATTTTGTTTTTTAACTGTTTTTTTTCAATATTAGGTCTTTTCAGGTGTTTTTATCAATATATTCGTGTATTTCGAGTAAATATGTCAATAGACATAAATGATTTTTGTGTTACAATTAGAATAAGTCTTATTTTAAACCCAAAACATATGATGTGCTATGAAAAAAGAACGTTCAAATCTACGTAATATTGCTATTGTCGCCCATGTAGATCATGGAAAAACAACTCTTGTTGATCAGTTGCTCAAGCAGTCTGGCACGCTCAAAACTCAAGATGTCGATAGAGATCGAGTGATGGACTCGAATGATCTTGAAAGAGAGCGTGGTATAACCATTTTGGCTAAAAACACTGGTTTGCAATATGGTGAATATGCGATTAATATCGTCGATACCCCAGGTCACGCCGATTTTGGTGGTGAAGTTGAACGTACGCTCCAAATGGTCGAGGGTTTTCTTCTGTTGGTTGATGCCGCAGAAGGGGTTTTGCCTGGTACGCGTTTTGTGCTTCAAAAAGCATTACAATTGGGGCTTAAGCCATTAGTTATGATCAATAAAATTGATCGTAAAGATGCTGATATAGCAAACACTGAAGCTGCTATTGCCGATTTGTTCTTAGATTTAGCTGAATCAGAAGATCAGCTTGAATATCCAGTGTTATATGGCTCATCAAAATTAGGGTTTGTAACTGATAATCCAGATCAACATACTGATTCAATGAAGCTCTTATTAGATACAATTATTGAAAAGGTGCCCGCTCCCACAGAATCATCAGAACATTTACAATTTTTAACAACAGCCTTAGACTACTCAGATTTTTTGGGCACAATTGCTATTGGCCGTGTGTTTAATGGTTCAATGTCTGTTGGCGATCAAATTGTATTGTGTAAAGATGATACTGTTTCAAAACAGATGAAAATTACAAAAATTATGAAATTTGTTGGACTTGATCGCGTTGAAACTGACACAGCATCATTTGGTGATATTATATGTGTTACTGGGTTTACAGAACCGGTAACTATTGGTACGACTCTTTGTCGGCCAGAACATCCAAAATCATATCCATATGTTGCTATTGATGAACCAACATTGACCATGTTTCTTTCGGTGAATGATTCACCATTTGGTGGCAAAGAAGGTTCATTATTAACTTCACGTCAAATTAAAGATCGTCTTGAAAAAGAATTGTTGACCAATGTTGCGCTAAAGGTTGAACAAACTGAATCAGCAGAGGTGTTTAAAATTTCCGGCCGAGGCCAGCTTCACTTGGGTATTTTGATTGAAAATATGCGCCGTGAAGGCTTTGAGATGCAAGTTTCAGCACCAGAGGTGATTTATAAAACTATTGATGGTGTTAAGCATGAGCCAATGGAATTGTTGGTGATTGACGTGCCAGAAGAATATCAAGGTGTATTGATGGAAAAGCTTGGTCAGCGTAAAGCCGAGTTAACACATATGCATCCATATGATGATGGTCGTATTCGTCTTGAATATCAAGTGCCGTCGCGCGGCTTGATTGGCTTTAGGGGTCAGTTTTTGACCGACACTCGTGGAACAGGCATTGCAAACTATAGTTTTTCAGGATATAAACCATATAAAGGTGATATTCCAACACGTACTAAAGGTGCTTTGATTTCTATGGAGCTAGGAACCGTTACTGCTTATGCTCTTGATAACTTACAGCAACGTGGTGTTTTGTTTGTAAAGCCTCAAGATAAAGTTTACCAAGGTATGATCATTGGTGAGCATAGTCGTGACAATGATCTTGATGTTAATCCAGCTAAAGCTAAAAAATTAACCAATATGCGTGCATCTGGAACTGATGATTCGGCTAAGTTAGCACCACCAAAAATTATGGAACTTGAATATTGTATGGAATGGATTCGTCCAGATGAATTGATTGAGGTAACGCCAAAAAGTATTCGTCTACGTAAAAAAGTGCTTCAGGCTAATATGCGAAAAAAGCAGAATTAGTTCTATTTGTTAGCATAAAATCTAAATATAGGGGGATTGTTATGTACGTTAAATATGTATTATCAATAGTTATGTTGAATTTAGGGACACAGCTATTTGCAGGTGAGCCAGGGACTTCCGCTTCACACGCAAAGGGAGTTGATTCATGGTCGCCTACAGGCATAGGTTGCTTGATGGTCAAAAGTAAAAGAATTGATCTTAAGAAATACTTGTTTGATGAGAAAAACAAGAAAGATGTTTCTAGGCAATCGAAATGCAAAAAAAAAGGGGCTAGGCGATCGAGGGACAAAAAGAAGGAATTATCCAATAGGGCACGTGCGCCTAGGGGCTTGATGGTCAAAAGTAAAAAAATTGACTTTAATGAATTTTTGTCTAATGAGGAAAATAAAGAAAATGTGCCTAAATGCAGCCTTAATTGTAGCAATTATTTAAATGGTGGTTGTGAGTTTCATAACAAAAAGTAATACTTACTTTTTTTAATTTAAGACTTGATCTGCCGTACAATTTATTGTGCGGCATTTTGTTTGGTATATTGGCTATTGTATTGACTTATTGCATGGCGTAATTAAACTTGTTCCATATTCTATTGTTAAAATTATTTTTTTTAGGATTAAGTATGTATTACAATAAGGTTGCTCTCATCATCAGCTTGTTTTTGTCGGCGTATATTGTTAACGCTAGCAATCAAGAAATATCGATATTCATGGCAGAAACTATTAGCTCCACAGAATTTTCTAGTGATTGCAGTACTACAGAACCTAATATATCTAGCATTGATGCCTCAGATGATGATGTGCGAAAAAGTAAGTCTAGTAGTTTTTTCAACGTAGATGGTATAGAATCCTTTAGCTCTGATGGCAATTCATTTATTAAGCCACGATCTATAAAAAAACCACCTAGAATAGTTAGACAAAAAGAAGTTCTGCCAAGTGGAGATCAAAAAAAGTTTAATTGTAGTAGTGACTTTTATAGAGAAATTACGAGATTGCGTGCGAAAAAAAAATATACGCTTGTATTTAGTAAGTTGAATGCCGTCAAGGCATATGCTGAGCAAGCAAAAGATTTTCCGCTTCTTGGAAAGGTATTGCTTCAGATAGGCATAACTCTTCAAGCTCAAGAGAAGTGCGTTGAAGCGCGTGCTTTATTTGCCGAAATGGTGAAAATGCGGGCTATAAATAGCGGCACTAGAAGTAAAGCTCGTCTTTATTTTACTCAATATGATATTCAAGGCACATCATCAAGCACGACGACTCAAAGAGCATCAAGCAAAAAATTGATACAGCGCTCAGATGCTTATGGTGATTTGCGTGAATATCCAGGTTTTTGGCAAACACAATATTAATGATATTGTAACCATTTTTCTAACTTGTGAATCATTCGCTCTTTTTGTTCGAGTGAAGCAAAAGACGAATTTATTGAATTGCGCGCACATTGCACAAGTTGGTCGCGAGATAGATCCATTTTATGCGCCTCTGCATAATTTTCATTAATATATCCCCCAAAAAATGCTGGATCATCAGAATTAATTGAGATGTTTAGGTCCTCATTCATGAGTTGCAATATGGGGTAATTTTTTTTATTAAAGATATTAAGGCGCATGTTTGAAAGTGGGCAAACGGTAAGCGGTAAATAGGTTTTTTGCAAGTACGCAACGAGGTCTTTATCTTCAAGACATCGAACGCCGTGATCAATACGATCAACATGTAACAATTTAATTGCTTGCCAAATATAATCAGGCCCCACATCTTCACCTGCATGCGCGCACAGTTTATAGCCATGTTTTTTTGCTTGCGTAAAGAGACCAACAAACTTTGATGGTGGGTTATCCTTTTCATGTGATGCCAGGCCGATTGCAACTATGTCATCTTTAAAGGGCAAAGAAGCCTTGAGCACTTCTAGCGCATATTCTTCACTTAAGTTACGCAAAAAACAGAGTATTGGCATTGCACTGATGCCATATTTTTTGTACGCATCTTTTATGGCGTCAGTTATGCCCGTAATTATTGTTTCAAAAGTGATGCCCCATTGCATATATGTTTGCGCTTCAAAAAAGAATTCGGCGTGCAGAACACGTTGCTTGGCGGCTTTTTTGAGATAGGCCAATGTGATGTCATAAAAGTCTTGTTCGGTTTGCACCACCTGTGCAACTTGATAATAAACATCTAAGAATGAATCGAGGCTATCAAATTTTTGTAGGGCACTTTTTATGTTTTCAAGGGTGCTATAGGCTGTTTGAATATTGTTACGTTTTGCCAGTTTTAAAAAGAGGCGCGGCTCAAGTGTTCCTATTAAGTGAACATGCAGTTCGGCCTTGGGTAATGTGGCAATAAATGTGTTCATATAGCTCTTTGCGATTTGAGTAATTTACGGTTATCATTAATGATATAATCAAATATCATTGAGTAAAGTAAAGCATATGTTCAAAATAGTGGTTGCCTATGAGGGTACTGATTTTAATGGTTGGCAAGTTCAGCCGAATGCCCCATCTATCACACAAGCCTTACAAAATGCATTTGCGCAGCACTTTGATCGCAAGATCAAGATTACTGGAGCTTCACGCACTGATGCTGGTGTGCATGCAATAGGTCAAATTGCAACATTTTCTACCGATCTTGATATTGACCATCAAAAATTACTTTCTGCTTGGAATGATGCGTTGCCGCCAACTATTGTTGTGCGCAGTCTTGAACAAGTTGCAGATGATTTTCATCCGATTTATGGGGTGGAAGAAAAGACATATTGGTATCATTTCTTTTTAAATCGACCATTGCCGTTTGTTGAGCGGTATGGTTGGTTTTTTCGTCGTAATCTGGATCTTGAAAAGTTGGAACAAGCTTTGCGCATTTTTGTGGGCACACATGATTTTCGTTCATTTTGCACGGGGACCGATATGGGTGAAAATACGGTGCGAACCATTACACATATTTCGTTAGAGCGTTTTGAGCAATTTGGCGCATGGCGTATTGTTGTAAAAGGGCCCGGTTTTATGCGGCATATGATTCGCAGAGTTGTGGGGGCAGCCATGCAGATTGCATCAAAAGATGGAATTAATATAGACTATTTAGCAGATGTTTTAGCACAAAAAAACCCGAGACAAACATTGGTGAATGCACCAGCAAAAGGGTTATGTTTATATAAAATTAAATATAAAACGTAAAGGTAAAATATATGAATACAATGTATAATACGCAACGCAATTGGCTTTCAAGGGCGATAATGATTGGCAGCATGGTTGCTGTCGGCAGTGGAATAAGCTATTGGCATCTCAAAAAAGAGCCAGTTGATGCGAATAAGCCTTACGTTATTTATGAAGTTGGCGATGATGAGCGTGACATTAATGATATTTTGCAACTTTTTCAAGATGAACTTTATGCGTTAACAACTGCTGATTATGAAGATGTATATAACAAGCTTATGAGGCGTTCATATGATGTTCATGATCCATCAAAAGATGGGAGCATGCCATATTATATAATGCGAGAAAAAGGCACAGATAAGTTCATGGGGTTTGTGGCGATACATCGCCTTAATTTTATGAAAGGCAAAATTTTATTCTTAGCGGTCAAGCCGGAATTTAGAGGAAGGCGCTTGGCGGGTGATTTTGTTAAATTTGCTTTCAAGAAGTTCAAAGAGATGGGCATGAAAAAAGGAATGCTCACAACTCGTGTTGATAACAAATCAGCTCAAAGGGCATATGAACGAGAAGGGTTCAAGCAATATGCTGTGCATGATGGATTTGTATATTACGAAATATATGTTTAAGAAATAAAAAAGAGCCCTTCGATAGGCTCAGAATAAACTCAATTTTTTGATGATTTGATCAAGTTAAGAGCGTCCGGAAAGGACGCTCTTAATTTTTTATAAGAAAATAGAGATTGATTACTCTTCTTCTTCTTCACCATTTTCTTCTGCTTCAAATTCGATGCCTTGATCAGCTGCAGCTTCTAACTGTGCTATAGCAAAAGTGATCAACTGGTTTGCAACTTCTGAAACAGTTGTTTCGTGTTCTTTTGCAGCTTCTTCAAGAACGGCTGCCAATTCTGCGTCGATTTCGATTGCTACTGGTGCGAGTTTTTTTTCTTCGCTCATAAATCATCCTTGGTATTATGGTTATATTATGTTGTCAGTATAGCATTTTTTTTAGCTTTGCGTAGCTGAAATTGTGTGTTTTTTAGCGATTTCCCATGGTTTCAGGTATAGGTAGTTGCATTAATTGCAAGATATAGGGTGCGATGTCGGCCAGGCTGTGTAATGGCAATTCTATTTTTTTGTGGTGCATGGCGCTATTGAGCACTATAAAGGGGACCTTGTTGGTTGTATGGGCGGTGTGTGGTTGATCGTGGGTTATGCTAAACATCTGTTCAGCATTGCCATGATCAGCAGTGATTATGAGCGTCCCATCCATTTTTTTGATCACTTGCTCATAGAGGAGGCTCAATTGTGCATCTAGGCATTCAACTGCTTTGATGGTGGCATTAAAATTGCCGGTATGTCCGACCATATCTGCATTTGCATAATTAATCAAATAAAAGTCTTGTGGGTCATTTTTGAGCGAATCAAGGACCTTTTGGGTGATTTTACGAGCAGCCATTTCGGGACGATCTGTATAGCTGCGGACCTTAATTGAAGGGATGAGGGTCCATGTTTCGGTGTTAAATGGTTGTTGGCGTCCAGAATTAAAAAAATAGGTTATATGAGCATACTTTTCCGTTTCGGCGATTGCATATGCGGTTTTATTGTGTTCGTGCAAGATATCGGTCAAAATGTTGGTTGTTTTTGGTCTTTCGAAAAGGGTCGTGGTTTTTAATGTGTTTTGGTAGGAAAATGGGGTGATAAAAAAAGAAAAACCGATGTTTTTTTTATTGTCGAAGAACATCTTTGTGAGTTGACGCGCGCGATCAGGTCGAAAATTGAAAAATATAATGCCATCGCCAGGCTTGATGTGTGTATCTTTTTTGAGCAGAGTTGGTGGTATAAATTCATCAGTTATATCTTGGTTATACCAATGTGTGACAGCATTCTGCCAATCTGCAAAGCGTGGATTGCCAGGTTTTGTCAAAAGATAATAACTTTTTTGAGTGCGCTCAACATTGTTATCTCGATCCATGGCATAAAACCGACCGTGTAGTGAGGCAATATGCACATTGGGGAGATCTTTTAGAAACGTTTCGATTTGCTGCAGATAATGTTGTGCCGATTGAGGTGGAGTATCGCGACCATCTAAGATAAGGTGCAAAAAAATAGATGAAATTTTTTCCTTTTGTGCACATCTAATGAGTGCATAGAGTAACTCCTGATGGCTGTGTACGCCTGCATCTGAAAGGAGGCCGAATATGTGCAGCCCTTTGCCCGTTTTGGCGAGTTTCTTCAAGTTATCATTGAGCTTTTTGTTTGAACAAAATTCATCTTTTTTGAGTGTTTCATGAATGATCGATACCGGTTGAGCAATGGTTTGGCCTGCGCCAATCGTTTGGTGGCCAACTTCGGAGTTACCAATAAATCCCTCCAATAGGCCAACATCCTTTCCAGAAGCATTTAAAAAGGTGTGCGGATATTGAGCAAACCAAGCATCTAAGTGAGGGGTGTTAGCTTGGGATATGGCATTAAAGGTGGTATCGTTGGAGTGGCCAAAGCCGTCTAAAATAGCTAAAACAAAAGGTTTTTGCGTACTTTTCATTTCTTTTTCCTTTTTTATTCAGCATGTTCCCAAATCTGGAATGAAGTCAATGGGTGCTTTTTTTTGTAAAAAACCTTGTGTTTTAGGGGTTTTGTGGTGTATAATTATAATTGTAATATTTTGGTGTTTTTTAATAGACCTTATGCGTAATTAATTTTGCAAAAAACATAAGTTGTCCAATGCACAAAATTGATTAAATAGCGACCATATTTCCCAGTTTAAAATTAAGCAAAGCGGCTACATTTCTAAATACTTGATTATATGATCGGATCGGCCCTCGATAAGTGTATTTGCAGATTTTGAATTTTTTCTGTCGCGACAAGACATTTTCAACAATAATACGACGCTTGCTATGCAGCGTGTTCAGTTCTTTCG
>JAJCZC010000017.1 GCA_029262575.1 Candidatus Babelota bacterium
GTTTTTTGATAAGATTATCTAGAAATTTCATTAGCCGATTCCTTTTTAAAGCGAGGTTTCGGCTATTTTTATACCAAATTTTTCTTTTTTTGTGTAGTTAAATCTTTTTGATAATTCCCTTATTACGCATAAGGTCTAATAAGAGGATGACCCTCTTGTTGTGCCAATGGCAACCAATCCCTTATGCGATCTAAAATTTCTTGTGTAGTTGCACAACCCTCCACCACATGCCCTCGAGGGTTCATGCGCGCAAAACGTCCAACATAAAGATAGTCCCAAAAATATCCTAAAATATGCGGATGTGTGTGCGACTCATAAAAACCTGGCACCAATACATCATTTTCAAATTGTGTATCAAGTCTATATTTTTGTCCGGACAATGCACGTTCAACTTCTTCAATAGTTTGAGCAACTGCACAAATGGTGCCATCTTTAACCGCAACAAAGTGCGCAATTGGCATTGCCTCATCAAGCGTCACAACCTCTTTTGCTTTAAAAACAACCATATCAGATGAATGCACATGCTGCGGCACCGGTCGATCAATTATCTTTATATCGTCTAACTTGTCGGTCAATAAAGAAACCACACCATGCCCCATCACGACATGCGTCCAGAGAAATATCAAAAAACAGCTATTAAATATAAAATGCTTCATCTTTTCTCCGATGGTTTTGATGCTCACTCTGAGCAATCAAAAACGCATAACTTTACAGAATCCACCACTTCATCCATAACATGTTGCCAATTGCCTGGCTCTTTTTGCCTAAATAAACGCATTGTCGGATACCATGGAGAATCGATGCGATGTTGCAGCCATCTCCAATCTGCCGCATAAGGCAACAATGTCCACACGGGCACATTGAGCGCTCCGGCGACATGCACAATGGAAGTATCGGCCGAAATAATGAGATCCATTTCTTTCATTATCGAAACAGTATCCATAAAGGGGCCATGTGATTCATCCAAATCATCAAACACAATGAATGGACAATTATCGTTATATTTTTCAAGACATTTTTCACCATCCGCCTTTTGCAAACTATACACACTCACGCCAGGTATTTTTGCAAGCGCCTCAAATTGTTCTATTGAAAAGCTTCGACGCATATATTTGTGCTTAGAAAGGTTTATACTCCAAGAAAACCAGGTGATGCCAATTTTAAAGTTGGTATCACCTTTTAGTTGTTCATGCCAATAAGCATCTAAGCTTGAATCAGAATAAAGATACGGCATCGGCGCGGGAATCGTTTCCACCGTAGTATCAAAAATACGCATTAAACTAAAGATTGGCACCGCAACAACATGCGTATCAACCGTATCACCTGGAGCAATTATTCGATCAACATAAGGACATAACCTTAACAATTGATGTAAGGTTTTTGGAGCCTGCACAATAATGTTGTTCGCGCCAACTTTTTTTAGCTCAAGAGCATAACGCAAACATTGGAGCGTATCGCCAAAACCCATTTCGCCAATCAACAACACATCTTTATTTTTAAATGAATGTGGCGTGAGATTAAATAGGTTATATTTTTTATGAATATTGGCCACTGAACCAAACCGCCATTCAAACAAAGGCAAACCTCTTTTATAATCACCTAATGCCATCAACGCCTTTGCGCATCCAAAAATAGCCATTTCGTGATGTGGATTAATCTGCATCGCCTCTTTATACCAGTGAATCGACTCTTTATATAAACCTAACTGAAAAAGCACGTACGCTAAATTGTAGTTACTTTGTGCACTTTGTGGACTGAGTGACACAATGTGCGCAAAAAGAGGCAATGCCGATTCAAGATCGCTCAACTGCAACTGCCGCTTACCTTGTTCAAGCAATGTTTGTGTATCAGCGAGTGTATAAACATTATTGGCAATAAACAATGCACATAAAATCAGCACATATTTCATATCAACCAACCTGTGCTTCAACATCATTGAACAACTCTTGCCAACGATACATCATCGTCCGTTTGTGTTCACATGCAAAAGCTTTGATTTTTTTCGACATTTCCTCATAATCTGTGGTAGCAATTTTCTGCTTAAGATCTGCCCATGAATCAAAATACACAATGAGATCTTTGTGCTCAGGAGCATACCATTCACTAAATTGATATGAATCATGCTCCACCATGCTATCCAACACTGCCTGAATAGTGATGTTTTGTTGTTTAAGACTTTTGAGCATTTTAGGTGAGGGTACAAAATGCACTAAACCACGGTGCCAATCTTCAAACAAACACAAATTAGACCATTGATATGGCCAATACAATATCCCTTTAAAATTGGCAATATCATTAGTCCCATTATAACGACCTGAATAGGTTTTTATGCCTTGTTGTTCACAATGTTGCTTGATATAATTCATTTCTTGCTGACTAATACGACTTGGGTAGACAAAAATAGTATTTTGTTTATCAATATTTTGAGGCACCGACCATTTTGGATCTCTATAACGATTGCCTTCTTCGACAACGCCAATTGGCTTAATGGTACGCAAACCTATATCCACCCCTCTTTGCAATGCAAAATACCATTCATATGGCGTATATGAAACCATAAACACATTGTCTTTTTTGGCTCCCTCTTTAAACAATTGATAGTATGTATCATCAGGAAAATCGATCGGTTTGTGTGTGGGTGAATAGAAGAAATCAAAACGATTACACACCCAAATAATTAATGGTTTTTTCCAATTATTGTTTTGTAAGAATATGCGACTTAATGGTGCCGTATCAGAAGTTATAATTGCATCAAATTGATTAAAGTAGTCTTTGTGCTTTTCCCAAACACGTTGTGCTCGTTCTTCAGTCATATTATAAACATATAATCCAGAATTCTGCCCTTCAAAATGCTCTAGTGGCTTTTCCAAAATAAACCACGGTGTTACATCAACATCTAAAGCTTTTGCCACTCGATCAACTTCGAGCATGCAACCCTTATGGAAAGTGATATGCAGATATTTCGGCTTGCATTTCTCAGAAGCTTGTGCAGACACTATTGGCCCGTTATGCTCTTGTTGCTGCATATACCATGGTGTGAATGCACCAAGATGTGCACACACTAAACCCAAAAATACAGCTAGTTTTTTTTGCATCATTAACTCCTTTGTTGTAATTTACGCCTCAAAACAATCAATATCAATATCACTAATTAACCACAGCCCCATTGCTTTGCGTTGTGCGCGGGTTTCGGGCTCGACAGACGTTTCTTCTATCACAACAAGAGGATCGGATAAATTAAACGGTGATTTAGTCATATTATAAGGAGAATGATGACCAGTATGTTTTTGCTCATTTTCTTTTGTTTCAAGATGAGTGGTTATTAATAAAAATTTAGAACCACTGTTTTTAATATTACGCAACAAATCACACGCATCTTTATAATTTAAATGAGCAATAACATCACGGCACAACACCATTTCGGCTTCGGGCAATGGATCATGCACACAGTCTAAACATAAAAAATGGTGGCCCTTATCCGCATAATGCTTCCGATTAAGCTCAATCATTTCTGGAACGATATCAACGCCCATATAGGCGCAATTGGGCACATTTTGCATCCAATAATAGTCGCCGCATCCGATATCTAACATTCTTTTAATCTGCAATGCATCACACAACACGGAAAGCTCTGTACGAATCACTGAGGTTGAACACAAACTTGAACCTTGCCCCGAGCGAGAGTTAGCGCCCATCCAATAATTGGTATGATAGATTTCTGTAAAAATATCTTGCATATCCTTATGAGCAAACTCTTGAGTCATTAGATATCTATCAGGAGGCGTAATCATATAAGGCATATGCACATTGTGTGTTTCTCGGCTTGTTGTGAGTGGAGCTTTTTTCACTTCTTTTTTTGGTTTTTTATTTATTGGTTGTAAAGATGTATTTCGCCCTATTGTTCTAACAGCACAAAGAGGCATCGAGACTAACAGCGTAAGGAGCAGTTTTTTTTGCATCGCATGTATCCTTTTTTTGTATAACTTAACGAAACTTGAATTTTTTAGTTGCTATTGCACACATTGCAAGCAGAATCCATAAACAGTAAAATTTGTGTATTTGTGTTGTACCATATGTGCGATCTTTATAATGCACGGGAATATCGACAATCTTTAGGTTCATTTTTGCAGCGCCAAACAACAAATCAAAATCACCAAATGGATCAAATTTACCAAAATAACTTCTGCTGCGTGCAATCGTATTATAATCCTCTTTCCATAAAACTTTTGTGCCACACAATGTATCTTTAACTCGTTGAGAAAGCAGCCAAGAAATGAGCCGTCCAAAAAAAAAGTTGGCAAAAAATGCCAAAAGACGCATTGCACCATTTTCCATATCATAAACCAATCTAGATCCGTTAATACATTCACCTTTATTTTGCACCAATGCATAATAAAACTTTGGTAATTCTTCTGGGGAAGCTGTGAGATCTGCATCGAGAATCATTAATATATCACCAATGGCATAATCAAAGCCCAAACGCACCGCATCGGCTTTACCTTTGCCCTTTTGCACATGTATCGAAATTGATTTATCCGGATATTTTTTTGCAATACGCTTAATTTCATCTAATGTGCCATCGGTAGAATTGCCATCAACGAATATAAGTTCAGTAAATTTACCCATTTGTGGCGTGCGTTTTACCGCTGCTTCAATATTACCCTTTTCATTTTTGCATGGAATAACTATCGAAACGGTGTAATCTTGTGCATCGCGTTTGATAAATGTTGGGCGCGCAACAATGGCTTGATGTAAACACAAACGATTAATCCCAGGAATATGCTTAATAATCGTATTGAATATTGTCGAAATGACGGGCAAATAAACTGGTAGCAACATAAAACGGGATTGATGCACCACTTGATAATCGGCCAAATAAAGTAAATTTTTCAAATCACTTGACGTTACCCAATTTTTAAACAAAGTTGTTCTGCGCAAACCAAACTTTTGTGTGAGGCGTAACACCGGCTCCCACACATATGAATAGGAATCAATAACAATGCGAGTGCCCGCATGGCAAAATGGCTTTAAAGATTCGAATAGCGCTTGAATATCATAAGTGTCCATCGTAATTGATGAAAGCATGATATAATCAAACGGCTCTTTTTCATCTAGATCATTTAAAGCACTAGCATAAAAATGGTAACGGGAATAGGTCTCTTTTGCTTCTGCAATAACCGCTGGATCAGTGTCGATACCAACTCCATAACTTGGTTTAACCGCATCAAGAAGATAACCATTTTTGCACTGCAAAGCCAAAACGCGCATACCCTCAGGAATGGTGAAACGATAAAATTTTTTGAGGCGATGATGATAATAGTGATTTTTTTCAAGCCAATAGGAAAAAGGCTTATGATCTTCTGGAACTTTTTTGAGTTCACGTTTTTGTGTTTCTTGCTCTAAAACGTCTAATTGATCAGCTTCAACGTTCTTTTTTTGGTTTTGTTTACTCTGATTCATAGCCTACCTATCCTTTTTATATACTTCAGCTATTTACATGGCATTTAGGCTACACTTTTTTTGCCATTTGGCCAATACTGCAAGATACATTGGGTAGTATTTTTTTAAAAAACTGTCTAAAAACATAAGCTGTTTTTAGCTGTTTTCCGCCATTTATTCGATTAAATCATTGCATTTTTACGTCGCAACCTGCTAACATAAAATGAAAAGGCGTTAAAAACACAAAGGAAATATAATGAAAAGATTTGCGATCACGACCTTGTTAACCTTAACTAGCCAACTTTTTGGCGCTACATCAAATGCACTCAAAATTGAATTAAGCAAAGATAACCTTGTTGGTATAAAATATGGCATTCGTGTTTCTGCTAACAATGATCGACTATCACCAAGCACTTTAGGACTAGATAATCAAGGCATTGCCGAAGTGCAAGTT
>JAJCZC010000018.1 GCA_029262575.1 Candidatus Babelota bacterium
ACTATCACCAAGCACTTTAGGACTAGATAATCAAGGCATTGCCGAAGTGCAAGTTCCTACACGATTATATTATCCATTTAATTGGGATACAGTTAGCTCTATACGTTTAAGCTTGTGGCAACCATCTGGAAAAAGATTAGCTGGCATCATGATCAAACAAGGGACTATGCTTAATGCGCTGAAAAGCATAGCAAACAAAGGCAACATACCAACTCTCCGCATTACCTATAATCCAGAAGCGCAAAATAAAGTTGATGTAAAAATTTCTGAAGAATCTTTAGAACGCACATTTATGGAATAAAATAATTAACTCTAAATCAAAAAAAGAGAAACAAAATGAAAAAACAATTAATGTTTCCTTGCATTTATTTCCCACAATTTAACAACATAAAACAAGAAGACGTTAACAAGAGAAGAGGACAATATAAAATAAAAGGGTGCTAAATAATGAAGAATATAAAACATTACGGTGTAGCAATGTTATTAATGGCTTATGGAGCATCGCTCAAGGCAGATGTTAGCAGTGCATTAAAAAAAGGCATAGCCGCCAGCCAAAGCAGCGATCAACTTCTTAATGCTGCGCATAGAGGTGATGTACGGCAAGCTATGCAGGCTATCCGAAAAGGCGCTATTCTTGAGGTAGCTCATGATGGAAAGGTAGATGCATTTGATATTGCTTTAGAGAAAAGTTTTGAACTGAAACCTGATGAATACGGAAGCCCTACAGTGAGCAAACTAAACAATCGCTATGTACAAGTAGCTAAAGTTATCGCCCCACAGGTTGGAGATATGGATAGACGACTGGCAAAATTCCAAAATTTGCTATATGAAGATGATGATGTCACTGACCAGGCAATTAACTTTTTCCAATCGCTTAAAATGATACATAGCGCGCAATAACAAACAACTGATTGAAATCAGCATTTATCTTGGGCAGATAACATCGATCTGCTCAAAATTTTTTTTGACGCATTTACAAATCAACTGACCATCGCTACCATAAGAAGAAAACCTTTTATTAAAGATGCTTGAATATGAACATTAAAAATCTTCTCTTATGTTGCGCTCTACACATAACATTATCAATAAACGCTTTAGTGATTACCACAGGCGTACCCAAATCTGGTGCCACTACATTGCTTGCTACAACCTTAAAAGAACTTTTGCAAGCAAAACAATCAGTACCAATTAAAGGCGACATGAAACTTAATGAAAAACAGATGCAACGCAATAATTTGCTTATAGGCACACCAATTTGCAATGAACACAATATTGCGTTAGTTAAAAAATATAATGCAAAAATTATCCATATCATTCGCGATCCACGAGATTTAATTGCTGCAATGGCAGAAAAAATATACACATATCGTAAACTTATTTCAGGTGCACGCAACAAAAACCGCAATCAAATTATCACCGAACTGATAACACAGGGATCAGCATTTTATACCTATTTATATTCATTTGACGAAGTGCAAAACGTACAAGGTATTAATGACTTATATGCATTTTGGCTACCATGGATAGATCATCCAAACACACTCACCGTGCGATTTGAAGAACTCTCTGGTGCACAAGGCCAACAAGCACAACAACAAACCATAAGCAACATTGCACAATTTCTAAACATTGCATGCGATGCACAAAGAACAAATAAAGTTGCTGAAAAACTACAAAGTGGCGGCCTATTTGGCCTGTTCAAGAAAAAACCATCGGTTGGCAAATGGCAAAAAGCATACAACGCACAACACAAAACATTGTGCAAACAAATTGCTGGTCAACTGATTATTGATCTTGACTATGCAGCAAACAACAATTGGTAAGCACTGTCCGTATGCTACAATTAAAAACACACAATTTATTCAAACAACTGGAAAAAATCATACCCGATAACATAACCATCCTTGAAGGTGGCGCATTTCGTGGCCATGACACTATCGCCATGGCACAAACTTGGCCGAATAGCAAGATATACACATTCGAACCAGTGCCCGAACTATTTGCCGTATTAAAAGATAGCACCGCACAATTTGATAACATTCACTGTTTCAATCTTGCACTAAGCAATAAAAATGGCACCGCACAATTTTGGCCTTCAGAAAACCCAAAAAGAAATGGCATCCATTCACAAGCAGGTTCGCTTTTACAACCCAAAGAACGGCTAAAATGGTCAAACATTAAATTCAACGAGTCCTTTGAAGTGCAAACAATAACGCTCGATTCATGGGCAAAACAAAACAACATTGGGCATATAGACTTTCTTTGGCTCGATCTACAAGGTTTTGAACTACCCGTGATGCAGTCTGCGCCAAACATTATGCAACAGGTGAAATACCTTTACACCGAGGTCCACTTTATCGAAGCCTATGCTGGGCAAAAACAACATCAAGAGGTTATTGCATGGATCGAAGATCAAGGATTTGCAATGATTGGCAAAGATTACGAGAATACTTCAAGTTGGTTTTTCGGCAATGTGCTGTTTAAAAGGATAGTTAAATGATAGACATTAACATATATATAATACAAACAGGCGACTGTTTAAAGCAAAGAAAATCACCTTAAAAATGAATAATAAAAACGCCTTTTATCAATCTAATCCCAGGCTTTCGCCAAAAGGTCATCTCTATCTATCTGAAGCGCAAATCACAAACATAAAAAAATGTGATAAAGCATCAGAAGAATATATATTGGCCTCTACTTTTATAAAAAATTATGCTCTTGGAGTCTTATATCTAAGCCTCAAATCAACACCTAAAAAACTATCTAAATCTCTTTCTTTTTGGCGCGCTATTGCACATCTGTTTATGCATAAAATACAGCTGTTAACAAAATTTGAAGACGTGACAGATCTTACTATTCCATGCCCTCCCGAAAAACAGTTGCAGGAATATGTTGATCAGGCTCCGTTCTTTCAAGGGTCTGAATACTTAAATCAAGACGTACTTAAGAGTATATGGAAGAATATAAATCGAGCATATATAGGAGAGGCCGAAAAGTACAATATGCAAGTGCCCGAGATGCTTAAAGCCCACAAAAGCAATTGGCATTTAGTTGGTCAAATTTGCTTTCATTTGGCAGAAAACAAAAGCAATTCACATTTGCCCTTTGCGTTTATAGCAACCTTTTCGCCTGAATCGACCCAACTTCAGCCAAAGCATCTGCCATTAAATCATGCCCTATCTATGTATGCTCAAGAAAAAAACAATGATAAGCTGCTATTACTACTCAAACCAATCTATCAAGCTGCAAAAAAAAGCTCATTCCTAAAAGAACTGATTGATTCCGGACGCATATTCAAACCAAACTATTGGACAGCCACAGACGCTTATGAATTTTTGAAGGATATCTGCATTTTTGAAAACTCAAACATAGTTATACGCGTGCCAAATTGGTGGAATCCTAAGAATACACCTAAGCCTAAAATCAAGATAACGCTCAATCAAATAAACCAAGGACAGCTCGGATTTAATGAACTTGTTAATTTCAACATTAATCAATCACTGCCCGATGGGACTGCATTAAGCACAAAAGACTGGCAATACATTACGCAATCAAAGGAATCACTCATAAAAGTTAAAGGGCAATGGGTTGAGGTCGATCATGAGAAAATCAATATGGTGCTCGACCACTGGAAAATGCTCCAAAGCAAAGTTAAAAATGGTCTTTCCTTCACCAAGGCCATGCAGCTGCTTTCAGGGATGCCCTTATCAACAAGCCTTGAAGACAATATAGACATCTACGAGTGGTCATATGTGCATGCTGAAAAAACGTTAACTGAAAAAAGGGATGCTATGCTCAATCCAGCGCTCATAGAGAATCCACAAATCATTCAAGTATTGGCACAAACCTTACAAGCTACATTGCGGCCATACCAAGAAAAAGGGGTAGAATGGCTTTACCTCCTTTATAGCCTCAAACTTGGTGGGTGCCTAGCCGATGATATGGGACTAGGTAAAACAATGCAGCTTTTAGCTCTTTTTTTGATTATTAAAAGTGAAAAGCAACGTAAAAAGGGTCCTCACCTATTAATCGTTCCGGCATCACTGCTAAGCAATTGGCAACAAGAAATCAGCCGATTCGCACCAAGCTTATATACAATATTTTTACACCCCCAATTCATGCAAGTAAAAAACATAACGGAAAGTGACCTCATCGGAGACCTTGTTGTAACAACCTATAATTTTGCATATAATTTACCACTACTTACTAAAACCGAATGGGATATAATTGCTCTTGATGAAGCACAAGCTATAAAAAATCCCAATGCTAAGCAAACAAAGGGTATTAAAAATCTCAAATCAAATATACGCTTTACATTAACAGGAACTCCAATCGAAAATTCACTCGGCGACATGTGGTCTCTTTTTGATTTCTTTGCTCCAGGCTTATTAGGGCCAAATAAAATCTTCACTAACTTCATCAAGCAGGCCTCTGCAAGCAATGCAAATCCATATAAAAAATTACGCTCTCTCATTAGCCCATATATCTTGCGCCGCCTTAAAACTGATAAAAGTATTATTCAGGACCTACCAGATAAAACAGAAATAACCACCTATTGCAATCTTTCCATCAAACAAATAGCACTTTATAAACAATCTATTGACGAGCTAAGACACATTCTTGCATCGAACAGCAATGATGCCGGAATCCAGCGCCGAGGAATTATACTCAGCTTTTTAATGCGGCTTAAGCAGATTTGTAACCATCCAGCACATTGGCTAGGATATGGCACATATGCGCCATCTGAAAGCGGAAAATTCCTACAATTAAAAGAAATATGTGAAACTATTGCTAAAAAACAAGAAAAAGTCCTTATATTTACACAATACAGAGAAGTGATTGAGCCTATCGCAGAGTTTTTAAGCGGTATATTTAAAAGACCTGGACTCATACTCCATGGAGGAACCCCAGTCAAGAAGCGTGGAGAACTCGTTAAAGCATTTGCTCAAGAAGATGGACCACCATTTTTTGTTTTAAGCCTCAAGGCGGGTGGTACAGGGCTAACGCTTACGCAGGCATCACATGTGATCCATTTCGATCGCTGGTGGAATCCAGCCGTTGAGAATCAGGCAACCGACCGTGCATTCCGCATTGGACAACATAAAAATGTCATGGTACATAAATTTGTTTCCTCAGGCACTTTAGAAGAAAAAATCGACAGACTCATTCAAGAAAAAAAAATGTTATCAGACCAGCTACTTGGATCATCAAAAGAGATGCCTTTAACTGAGCTAAGTGATCAAGAGATATTGCAAATGGTATCTCTTGATATTAATAAAATAATGTAAATCAGGTAAAAAGTTATGTCATTTTATGGCTACCCTAAAACAACAAGCGTTTTAGAACTTCAGAAAAAAGCCGAAAAAACGTTGAAAAAACTAAGGAAAAAGGGAAAAGAAATTTACCCAATCACTTTATCGGGGAAAAGAAATATTGCAGTAACATTTTGGGGGAAATCTTGGTGCAAACACCTAGAAATCTATGCCGATTATAGCAATCGCCTTGCCCGTGGGCGCTCATACGTACGTCACAACGGAGTCTTGGATTTAAAGTATACCTGTAAAGGCAACATAACAGCTCTTGTTATTGGATCAAGAACATATACTGTTGATATTAACATCAAACCAGTTAGCAAGGCGAAGTGGCAAAACATCATAAAATTTTGTTCAGGGCAGATTGGTTCAATTATTGAACTATTACAGGGAACTTTTTCCAAAAACATTATGGACGTTATTATTGATACAAAGCAAGGCCTCCTTCCTCACAAAGATGAAGTAACCTTTACCTGCTCTTGTCCAGATTTTGCCCACATGTGTAAACATATTATCGCGGCACTTTATGGTATTGGTGTTCGCCTTGATAATGAACCAGAACTTATATTCCGTTTACGATCTGTCAACCATATGGAACTAATAGAAACCACTCCATCATTTGATGCCTTCACTCCTGCCGGATATGATTCTCACGAAATACTCGACAATGAACTATCCGACATTTTTGGCATAACCATAGAAACAAAAAAGATCAAAAAAATTCCCAAGCAAAAAAAGAAAAGGACTCATAAAAAAACGGCTAATAAAGCAAATTTGACTCAAAAGAAGCATACCAACCAGCCAAAATGTTAAGTAACGCTGGGTAGAAATAACAGCAAAAAATTATTTGCATGGGCCGAAAGTTAAGGCTTTGAAACAATCGACAAAGATTACGAGAACACGTCAAGTTGGTTTTTCGGCAATGTGTTATTTGAGCGCATTAAATAAAGCCAAACAAATCGGTAAATACGTGGTGCCATTTATCTAACATCTTTGTGCGAAGCTGTGCACTAAAAGCTTTAATTTTCTTTTGCATTACCACATAATCCAGTTGATTAAACTTCTCTTTTAAATCCTGCCATGAATCAAAATAGACAATAACATCTTTATATATTTCACGATACCACTCACAAAATTGAAATTCATTCAAAGTAACTTTTTTTACCGGAGCGCCTTTAGATACCAATCTTTTAGTGAATGAGGGTGAAGGCACAAAATGTACAATTCCTCTTTGTAAATTCTCAAACAATGCTAAATTTGACCAAGCATAAGGAAAATAAAGGACAGCTTTAAACTTTTTTAATTCGCCAGGTCCATTATAAAATCCACTATAAACTGGAATATCCAACTGCTGACACATATTTTGTGCATAGTCTAATTGATTTTGTTGCAACCTTGGATAGATAAATATAGAGAAGCACTAAACAATATCATCGACACCCTCGATCGGTCATACCCATTGACAACATTACAATACTCACCTAAGATGGCAAATTATTAATCCCCTAAAAAAAAGGAACTCTTATATGAATAAAACCTTTAAATTAAGTTTAATATTATTTTTGCATCTAATAACACAAGCCAACAACTTTGAGCTGACATGGCGAGACATGCAAAAATGCTACACCTTACTTCGCAAAGAAACCAATGGAACGGATACTCCAAAAAAAATGCTTTATCATCCGCAATGGCAAAATTTTGCCCTAAAAATTGACAACTTAATTAACGGGAAACCCAACAAACATTTTTTAAAAAATCCTACCATAGCAGGAACCATGGTTAGATCTGGAATGAATATAGGCCAAACCTATGAAACCTGCTTTCTCAATCAATGCATCAGAGCTGAAACAAGACTATTGCTTAAAAAATTCAACGAGCCCTCTCATCTAGGTCTTCCCAAGGAGTGCCGTGAGTGGCAATGCAGCTCCAATACCCTAGGACAACTATTCTATGCCGGACGCATTCTTGAGCGTATGGACCATAATAACATTGATTCTATAATAGAACTTGGCGCAGGCTTTGGAGCTCTTGCACATATTTTCAAATCAGCTGTTCCAAATATTAATTATTATATTATTGACTTGCCGGAGCTTTTGGCTATTCAATATCTATATTTAAACGTCTCAATGCCTGATGAAGACATTCATATCCACACACAAATTAACTCACCTGACCTCGCTAAAAAAGGCATTCATCTCATCCCTATACATGTAGCCCATAAACTAAATCTTGATACCAGCATATTTATATCTAATTTTGCTCTTTCTGAAGCCACTTACTACGTTCAAGAACTAGTTGCCCAAAAAAAGTTTTTCAATGCCTCCATGGTATATTTAACAGGACAACTTGAAGGTTGGGGAAAATTTGGATTTGAAGTTGAGGATCAAGTATTCAGTGCAGTTCGCCAACAATTCGATCAGGTAACATGCCAGCCATTCCATCTACTTCTTTCATCATTAAAATCATACGAGATAATCGCAACAAAAATGTAATTATGATACCGGGCATCAGACAATTGTCGATGCCCGGTAATCTATTTTTTCCAAGAAACCTTCCAGTGATGGATTGCAAAGCTCTCTGGCCTTACCCACGTTTTAGCCTTCTGTACATTTTTACGAAAATGATGGGGCCAAGGATAAAAGAATGTTACTGGAAAAGGAACAACTAAATCTGAATCATTAATTTGAGCTCTAAAAAAACATTCTGTAAAATAATGTGGACCTGAATAAGTTAAACTATCGCGTGTATGACGCCGATTTTTTAGATGATCAATCGATTGCCTCATAATATCATGCTGAGCAACTGAAGCGATTAATCCATTATATAGAACAAACTCTTTTGTATGAGAAATGCCTGTATAAAAATCACAACAATAATGGAATTCATCAAATGGCATCAAGCACTCGAAATCAGTATCGACATATAACCCTCCAATATTATATAAAATCTCATAGCGGATTATGTCAGATTTTTCACCATAATTTTTTGCAACTTTCCTATAAGCATGCATATTTTCAAAATGAAGATTTTCCATATGCACTTGAACAAATTGCTCTCTATCTGGCCTCTTTAAATACTCTTGTAATTCTTGAAAGCTCTGCAAAACTACAGTTCCATATTCACTTTCTGGATGATCTGCCCACAAAACAAAGGTCCAATCTGAGTGTTGATCAATCCAAGTTTGACGAAAATGCTGAGCATATTTCGGCAGTGAACTACCGAGCCATACATGATGTATAATCTTTGGAATACGAACAGCATCTGCATATTGTAACGTTTGCAAAACATGCTTTTCATATAGCCTTTGCGCTTTTTGCCAACGAACATCTCGCATTGTAAAGGAAATATCATGGTCCGGGTGCGTATTCATACTGTGCTGAAAATCAACATGCATATCATGCAAATCAATTTTTCCAGCATGTAAAGACACATTCGAGAATAACAAGAGCATCAAAACTAAATACATCACATTAACCTTTTAAATTTAAACTATCAAATGTAGTGCTTAAAATATTCAATTGTTTGTGTGATACCATCTTTTAATAAAACTTTTGGTGACCAACCCAAACACTCTTTCGCCAAGGATATATCAGGACATCTAACCTTTGGGTCATCTTGAGGCAAAGCCATACGGACAACTTCAGATGAACTATTAGTTAAATCTAAAATACACTTTGCCAGCTGCATCAAATTATATTCACGAGGATTGCCTAAATTTATTGGGCCGGTGAAATCATCATCTGTTTTAAACATCATTGCAATAAAACCATTAATCAAATCATCAACATAGCAAAATGATCGAGTCTGCAAACCTGTTCCATAAACGGTTATCGACTCATTTTTTAATGCTTGCATAATAAAGTTGCTTATTACGCGCCCATCTTTTGGGTCCATATTTGGACCGTATGTGTTGAAAATACGTACCACTTTTATAGGCACATTATGCATTCGATGATAATCAAAAAATATTGATTCTGCGCATCGTTTACCTTCATCATAACATGAACGAATGCCAATAGGATTAACTAATCCACGATACGTTTCAACTTGCGGATGAACTTCAGGATCCCCGTATACCTCACTTGTTGAGGCTTGCAAAATGGGCGCATTATATTTTTTTGCCAATTCAAGCATATTAATCGCACCAAACACGCATGTCTTGGTGGTAAAGAGCGGATCCTTCTGATAATGTGGCGGAGAAGCTGGGCAAGCTAGATTAAATATATAATCAACTTCAATATCAATTGGATCGATAACGTCATGCTCTATAAAGGAAAAACGTTCATTTTCAAACAAGGGTGTGATATTGCCCAGCCGTCCAGTATAAAGATTGTCCAGAGCAATAACCTCAAATTCATCTGGCATATCGAGCAATTTTTTACACAAATGGCTCCCTAAAAACCCTGCGCCCCCTGTTACTAACACCTTTTTATAAGCAAATGAGGGCATAAAACAAAGAACGGTCATTAATAAGCCAACACTACTAGAATTTAGCCTTCTTTTATTCTTCAATATACAAATCCTTTTATTTCCATTTATTTATGGACCTCAATCTATAATGGACATAAACCATTTGTCAAGGCCGAGAAAACATCCCGCAATTGACTTTGTCACGATTGTATTTTAAAATCTCGATATATTTTCATAAAATACAAAAAGGAGAAAGAAAATGAAGTCAAATCTAGCTATGTACGTGTTGAGTTGCATTATGGTAGTTAATTTACACGCAATACATCTTAAATTTGTTAATCCCAAAACAAAATACCACTCACTTTCTGCACAGTTTATAGCAGAATTAAAAAGAGAAATAGATCTTCCACTCTTCATAGAAACCGGCACCTATAACGGTTCAACAACACAGCAAGTCTTGCATCAATTTCCTGCTATCCATTCTATAGAGCTTTTTAAACAACTTTATGAAAATGCGAAAAGAAAATTTGCTCCGTATCCACACGTACACATTCACCACGGAGATTCCGGTGATGTATTGAACAACATCCTACCTCACTTGGAACAAAAAGCTCTTTTTTGGCTAGATGCACATTATAGTGGGGAAGGTACAGCGTTTATCGGGTGCGGCACACCCATAATTGAAGAGCTTGAAGCTATCAAAGAACATGGCCCTAAGGGCTCCATTATTTTGATAGATGACATTCGAATTTTTGATCTAGTCCCCTTTGGGACCCCAACAAGTAATGGAAGGGTATTTCCTAACATGCAAGATGTTTATCATAAACTTATAGAGATCAACCCAAATTTTTCTTTTGCCCTATTAGGAGATACCCTTTTAGCTTACAACCTCGACAACCCTATCAGCATATCGCCCATTGTAAAAGCTTGCACAATGAGTCGACTTGCAAAGTGCCTAAATATAAATGATCAAAAAATCTTTGAACTTGAAAAAACAATTTATCTTGCGCCTGGAGAAGAAAAGCAAACATTAAAACATATCCATGATATTTATTGCTCACCAAGCTCAAATAGCCCAAGCCCCTATTATCATATATGGCATGGACTTTCCTTACTCGCTGAAAAAAAATATGATGCAGCACATGCCCAGTTCAATCGAGCGCTCGCTTTAGGCTACAAAGAACCACGCATATTCACTTACGTCGACTGCGCAAAGCAGAAAAAATCACCCTATTAAATATAAAAATAATACGCCACCACGGAAAATGGTGGTGGCGTTATTCATTTCGAAACAAAATTTAAAGACATCGTATTATTTTTCTTTACGCAAAACAAAAACAGGTTGGTGCCCCCCTTGGCCATGAACATTAAAATCAGACTCACTAAACCCAAATGAATCAATTATTGACCATCCCTCAAGCAATTTTGGAAACCTAATTTTTCCATATACTCTATGCGCATTCCAAAACAAATGATCACTTCCGACAGGAACTGCTAAGATCATGATCCCATCATCATTTAGCATGCTTTGTGCTTTTTGCATCGCTTTAAAATCACCGAATGGATCAATGGGGTCGCCATACCTTCCCAAGCCGTCATGCTCATAACTTGAAATCGATAACACAACATCAAAGGTAACAGAATCAGCTTCATATTCGGCAACAGTCATAACTTTAACGCGAGCATCTTGAGAAATAATTTTGTTATATTCAATGGTAGTTGGTAAACCTTCATAATAAACGATAATACTTTCATACCATGGAACGGTTGAACCTATAATGGCCACGGACTTCCCTTTAACATATTCTATGTATTTTTCGATTGCTTGATAAAGCCACTCATCTGTTCTGCCATAATAACTATTTTCCTTGTTGCTAACTCGCATAAGGTTATCTTCTATTTCCTTTGTTGTATAAACTAAAGGAGTATTGCTTGAATATGAACCATCAATATACCAACTACTCACGCCAATCCTGCCACCCAAGGTAAAATCATGATGAAGTCCCGAAGGAATTTGGCGCGGTGGAGCACTTATTGAAATCTGAGAAAATAATAAAACACAAGAAAATAAACCTAAAGCAAACGAGCGGAAGCTCATACCTACTCCTTTTTGAAAATATTGTTTCACTATCAACCACAAGCTAATCTTAATCAATCAAAATTTTATCTCAAGCTTCAGAACATCTAACTTTTAATATTTGTTGAAAAAATAATGAGAATTCAGCATTCTTTACCAGTCAAAATCTTGTTCATATCCCAAATCAATCAATAACTGTCCTGCTATGATCTTAAAATCTTTTTTATCTTTTTCGGAAAATTCATTTTTCCATGCTCCAATTTTACCAGATCTAAAGGTTTGACTTCCTCCAAATATATTTTTCTGAATGTAATTAAGAACATCATCATCGAAATTTATTTCTAAATGATAAGCAATGTTTTTAATCTCTTGCCTTTGTAAAACATCATCGCCCCCACCCTTAGAACCAATTAATTTTTCAAAAGTGGTTGTATAAACACATGGCAAATGTTGCCATGAAAGAAATTCCCGATAAAAACTAGTAACATCGTATGTTTTTGGCATCGAAATCATTGCTACTTTGAACCACTTACACATATTATGGATCAAATCATTTAACAATGCAGCATTTGTCATCGAATTTGCATTCAATACATTTATTTTTTTTAGATAATACATAGCTGATACAACCTGATCCCTTGGATCGCGTATAATAAAAACAACCTTGATATTTTTATTGATAACTTGCTGTTGTGCAAAACTTGTTAAGCCTTCGTGATTTGTGGCAAAGTATTTATCCCACATATCATCACCCCATTCGATTCCTGTAAATAGCGGCTGATGTTTTGGAGCTTTATTAGTTAATAGGCTAATACATTTATATATCAAAAAAGAACCACACTTTGGAATAGAAATAACAGCAATTTTTTGAGGAAAGGCATTGAAAAACAAACATGTAATCAAACATGCGCTCACAACTCTCATTAAAGCCCCCTATATAATATATAATCAATAAAATACCTTCTTAGACTAATATATTGCCTGTCTTGAGTGCAAGTAACCGAAGCAACAAAGTTTTTAACACATATAAAAAAAAATCTGATATATTAAACCCACAATTATTATTATTGCGAGTGGTTTGTTGTTAGAAGGAGATTTTGTGAAGAAGTTTTTGATAAGTTTTCTTGTTGTTTTATCATTGAATATTAAATCGCACGATAAAGCTGATTTAGTTATTTTTTCATGTGATAGGCCATTGCAGCTATATGCTTTGCTTGAATCTGTTGAACGCTATGTCACGCATTTAGGGCAAATGCATATAATAGTACGCAGCACTAATGTTGATTACAAACAAGCATATAAAGAAGTGTTTCAAGCCTTTCCTCATGCGATTATTAAAGAGCAATTTGGTCCACACGACTTCAAGCAAATCACATTGCAATCATTGAATGAATTACCACATAAATATATTTTGTTTGCTGTTGATGACATCATAATTACCGACACCATTGATTTGGACTATTGTATAAAGACTATGCAACGATTTGACGCATATGGATTCTATCTACGTATGGGGAAAAATTGCACTTTAGGTTATCCCCAACCCCATCGAGTCTCATTGCCAATATTTAAGTTTGACAATGAAGGGCTGTGCGTTTGGCATTTTAACGAAGGTTCATGTGATTGGGGTTACCCTCATACCGTTGATATGACACTCTATAAAAAAGAAGACATCCTACATGATCTCAGAACATTGGAATATTCTGCTCCAAACACACTGGAAGGGCATTGGGCCGGCACATCAAGAGCTATAATGCATAGATTGGGAGTTTGCTTTGAGCATTCTCGCATGATTAATATTCCTATGAATCGTGTACAAAATGAGGTACATAACTACAACATGGGCATTTCTCCTGAAAAGTTGCTTCAGATTTTTAATGAGGGGAAAAAAATTGACATCCTAAAATTTTATAAAATTGATAACAATAATTCGCACATGGATGCTTGGCCAGCATTTGTTCAGCGATAATAAGTAAGATGATGACAATCTGACAGAAAATATCTTGGCCTTAACAGAAAGCTCGTTTGAAATAAGACTTAAGGCATTGCTAAAAAACAATGCGAATTGCCGTTTGTCCGACGTTCTTTTGACGCAGTCCACTATGCATTGAAAGCCCAAAATTGGACTAAAAAAAGAGAATATTTTTAAAGTTTTGTAGGTAAAAATTAAGGAGATTTCGATGAGAGTATTCAAAATAATCACCATTGCTTTTGTTTTAGCTAGTTCAATGTTTATGCCTGCTGTTCAAGCCGAAGGGCAAAAAAATCCTACTATTGAAAAAACAGTTTTTTTAACTGGTGCAGCGGGATTTATAGGGAGTAACTTTTTAAAATATATGTTTGATCGTTATCCAAATTATCGATTTTTAGTACTGGATTCGCTTACTTACGCGGGCAACATGGAAAATATCCCTGAACACATTCGTCTATCGCCGCGCTTTGAATTTTTTTATGGTTCAGTTACTAACTATAAATTGGTAGACCTATTGATGAGTCAATCACACTATGTGGTGCATTTGGCAGCAGAATCGCATGTAACGCGCAGTATTTCAGACGACACAACATTTTTTGAAACAGATGTAATTGGCACACGGGTGATGATGACGGCTTTGGTTAAATATGCCAAAACAGTTGAACGGTATATTCATATTTCAACATCTGAGGTATGTGGCACGGCTGAATACCAACCTATGGATGAAGAACACCCTATTAATCCGCGTTCGCCATATGCTGCTGCAAAAGCTGGTGCCGATCGTTTAGTGTATGCCTATTGGTGCACATATGATATCCCAGCAGTTATTTTCAGACCGTTCAATAATTACGGCCCACAACAGCATCTTGAAAAGTGTATCCCAAAATTTATTTATAATGGGTTAAATGGTCGACCATTGACGGTGCACGGAGACGGAGCACAGGTACGTGACTGGGTGCATACTTTTGATGTTTCGCGTGCACTTGACTTAGCCTTGCATCATAAAGAATTCGAAAAAATAAAAAATCAGGTTCTCCACATCGGAAGCGGTGTCCCAGTATCGATTTTGGACATTGCTAAATTGGTGGCAAATCATTTGCATTTACCTGAAGATGTCATTACGTTTATCGGTGACAGACCAGGGCAAGTAGCATGCCATATCTCTTCAACACAAAAAGCAAAAGAGCTGCTTGGTTGGGAAGCGCGTATCAGTTTTGAAGAAGGATTACAGAATGTTATTGAGTGGTATAAAGCAAATCAAAGTCGACTCGATCGCATGGAATCGCTCATGTATGTCCCGATCTATACTAACGAAAACGACCTAGAGCTTCATTAACTCTTCGATAGAACTCATTGTTTCACCAAAGCTATGCAGAACAACATGATGTAGTTGTCGATCTGTCTTGTCAAAGCCTTGGCGAAACCGAAACCAAACGGTATTTGAAAAAATTAAAAAAAGGAAGTTCAATGAAAAAATTATTAATGATAGCGCTTTATACCTCATCTATTTGTGCAAAAACCTGGCTTGTGTTTGGCGGTTCTACCGGTTGGATAGGACAAATGGCAATAACCATGTTACGTAAACAGGGGTATGATGCTATATCTGCGCAAAGTCGTTTGCAGAATCGCGAATCGGTATTACATGAAATACAAACGGTAAAGCCAAATTTTATTTTAAATGCAGCCGGCGTGACTGGACGCCCAAATGTTGATTGGTGTGAAGATCACAGACAAGAAACATTGCGCACAAACATTATTGGTGCATTGACACTTTGTGATTGTGCATTCTTGTGTGATGTGCCGGTGATAAATCTCGGCACCGGATGCATATATAGTTATGATGAGCAGCATCAGATGTTAAGTGATGCAGGATTTAAAGAAGAAGATGAGCCAAATTTTGCAGGTTCATTTTATTCATATACAAAAATTATGCTCGATAAGATGCTACAGGAATATCCAAACGTTCTTAACTTACGTTTGCGCATGCCAATTTCAGATGATTTGAATAAACGCAACTTTATTACAAAAATCACACGCTATCAAAAAGTGGTCAATATTCCAAATTCAATGTCAGTATTGCATGATCTATTGCCACTTATTCCTCAGATGGCTGAACGTGGATTGCGTGGAAACCTGAATTTTGTAAATCCCGGCGTTATTTTTCACAACGAGATTCTTGCACTCTATAAAGAATATATCGACCCAACATTTGTTTGGCAAAACTTTTCAATTGAAGAACATGACAGTATTTTGAAAGCAAAGCGTTCAAATAATGAGCTAGATGCAAGCAAATTACTTGGGCAATTCCCTCAAATTCCACATATAAAAAAACGATCGTATCTGTTTTTAAACGGATGCGGGAAAATGTGTTGAAGCACTAGTAGAATATTGTAAATCTCATCTCAAGGACTAAAAACATTCTGACTCTTAATTGTAACAAAACTATTTAAAGAGCTACCAATTATAATCTGATTCATAACCTAACTCAATTAATAAATCACCGGCAATTTCTTTAAAAATTCGTTTATGCTCTTCATTGAAATAGTCCTTCCATGCTCCCACCTGCCCTTTAAAAAAAGTATTGCTACCACCAAACAAGCTGCATGCTATTGCTTGAATCTCTTCAGGCGTTAAACTGAGACCCAAAAACATTGTTATATTTTTTATTTCTTGGAACTGAACTCTATTGCTCCCTCCGCCCGCTTTGCCTATTAATTTTTCAAAAGAAGTAACATATATATCTATGTTTTTTTGATCTTGCCATCCCATATACAACTGATAAAAGCCTGTAATATTAGAAATGGTTTTTAAAAGCGGATCATTCCATATACATTTTTTTTCTGTGGCATATATGGACTCACCTGTATTACATATCAAATCGGTTATTAATTGTTCAAAACTTAAATGCCTAGCTTTCCATGGAGAGCCCTGAGGCCTCTTCATATAATTTGCAAATGAACAAACCATATCTCGAGGATCTCTATAAAGAAAAATAACTTTTAAATTATGCCTAATTATACGATCAATGTTAAATTTCGAAGCTATTGCATGGGGAGAGAGAAAGTTCTTTTTTCCTAATTCTCCCAATTTTCTGTCCAATGATAATGGAGAAGGGCCAACTAAGCCTTTATATCCAAATCCCAATTTTTCCATCAATTTAGCAATTAAATGAGTGCCCGATTTAGGAATCGTCGCACAAATTACACCATCAGTTTGAATTTGAAATGGAAAAATGAATATAAAAACCTGAAAATACTTTTTTATCATATACTACTCCTATTAATTTTATATAATTACGTAACCATACCTCTTCTTTTAAATAAATAATCATTATGTGTCTCGTCCCAACCAGGATTGGAAATCTTATTATAATTAGAAAAATTAGAGATAAGATCATACTCATGCTCTGCAAGAAGAGCTACAATGTCATCAAACTGATGATTATAAACTTCGATAAGCAGATAATCAAAGGTAGTTTTATTAAAATCAATACCTTTTAGTATGTTCAACTCATACCCTTCGGTATCTAAAGAAAAAAAATTCACATGTCTAATATCACATTCATCCAATATAGACTGTAAACTTCTAAGCAACACCCGCACATCGGCAGTCCTTCCAGCTCTACCTATTAAGCTTGCCATGGGATGCCCATCAAAATCACCATAGGCATATGTGCCATCTTCTTCAAATGAACCTAAAGCACATTGAAAGCATTTTGATCGTGGCCTATTCGCACAAAGTCGCGAATATAAAACTGGAGATGGCTCTACTAAAATCCCGCTCCAACCATAAAACTCCTCAAACAGCTTCGTATTTGATATTTCATTTCCATCTAATGCCCCAACTTCAATAAATACCCCATTGAAATAATTCATTAAATCCAATAATTTATGATCCAATGGAATCTTTTCCGAATCAACCATAGAATATGTTCTGTCTCCATGAAGCGAGTGCGAAAACAATCCTTTTACCACTAAAATGCTCATTAAACCAAATAATATCATTCTGTTTTTTTGCATCACTTTTTTCCTTTTCTTTAAATTACCAGTAGCTTATCTCATTAGAACCGTGTGTATAAAACATGTTGGCTTCAACATCTAATTTTTGTCTCCGCATAACGTTGTAACCCTTTTTACTCAAATTATTTAAATACGGCCCCACAACGTGCTCAACACAAACCATTCCACTCTCTAGTTCATCATAATCAAAAAATTCTAACATCTCTTTGAATAAACCAAAGCGCATTGCAAAGCACCCTGTCAAAACAGCGTCAACACCCGTAATAGGTACCGTTAAAAATTTAGCTGCACAATCTACATCATCCGCATCTTCTAAAAATCTAATCAGCGTATCCATTTGAAAAAAGTATCTACCCGTTAATTTAACAATAATATCATCGTCATCAAAAGGCCACTCATTAAAGGCATAAAGCAAGGACTTAAATTCATTTACACCCTTATTTTTTAGGCTCGCATTATTTGTCTTGCTATATAATGTATTCTTACTCAAACCATCTAAAAACGTTGGCCCTCGCACACATGACTCCACTATATAGGGATGATAGCCAAATTCAACAATTCTGTTAATAGCACGAGTATATTGTTTCTTTCGTTGTTCATAAAGCGTTGGGATAATTGCTGCCGTTCCTATCACATGAATTCTGCGTTTCATAAGCCGAAATATTTTTTCCACATTCATTACATGAGGAGTAAAACCCGAACTTGCTGCTAAAATATCGTCAACAGGAAGCACACAAACTCCTGCAAACCCTTCTTTCTGAGACGCTTTTGGTAGAGATAGAGCATCTGATCCCACATTGGTCAATACAACACAATATTCCTTTTGAGCACTTACAAAATCATCCATAGCCTTTTGTTCAAATTCTTGTCCCATATTACTTGACACTGCACACACGATAGCACTCGGGAATAATTGCCCTACAACGCTTCGATCAATGTCTTTATTGCTAATCAACAAACAAGGATATGATGTGAATTCTTTAAACAACCGAGTCACCATATTAGGATCGGATTCTGCCGATCGAACCAAAGAAATCGCCTTCTTTTTAAATCGACTTTTTTCGCAAAGAACCGTTTTGCGTTTAATTATTTGACGAAATAGATCTTGAACCCACTGAGTTTCACAAGAAACATCAAAGAATACAAATAAAACCAAAATAATTTTTTTTTTCACGTTTCGACCCTGCATTACCAATAGGTTAATTTATCAGACCCGCCACCACCAAAAACATTAGCTTCTATTCCTAATAGCCCAAGTCTAATCAACTTAAAGCCCTCTTTTTCTAATTGCTCCAAATAGGGCCCGACTTCATGCTCTATGCAAATCATTTCTTTTTCTAGCTTTTCATAGTCGTATGATGCATACATCTGCTTCATCAAATCGTATCGCATAGCAAAGCATCCGGTTAACACTGAGGAACGGTCCATTTGTTCAAATTTTGCAACAGCTGCAACATCATCCGCCTCCTCCAAAAGTCTTAATAATTTGTCAAACTGCAAAACATAACGTCCAGTTAGTTTAAGAATAATATCATCATCGTTAAAATTCCATTTTTGCAAGGCCATCAACAGCGAAACCGACTCATTAACACCCTTGTTTTTTAAATATGCATTATTCGATAATGTATAACATACATTGTTGCAATACTCATCTAGAAAAGTTGGACCCGCAACACATGATTCTACAACATAAGGGCTATATCCATGACCCTCTAATGTTTGAATTGACCTAATATATTGATTTTTGCGCTGCTCATAGCGCCTTGGAATAATGGCTGCCGTGCATACTACACGAATATTACGCTTCATAAGCTTAAGTAATTTTGGCATATCTACATGTATATGTGCCTTATCTTTATTAAGCAAGCCATCCACTGAAATGTAACACAAATGCGGAATCTGCTGATGTACAGTTTGTATATCATTTGTTCGGGATGGAAGATCTGTCAAAACAGTAACATATCCACCATGGGTATTTGTAAAATTTAGAATTTTGCTTATTAGTAAATCAACGGGCACATCAGGAGAAACCGAATGCACCTGAACTTTAGGAAATAACCCATTAAGCAATGTTTGATCCAGCACATTTTCAGTAAGCATCAAACACGGACCGGTTGCTACTTTTTTTAACAAACGCGACAAAATATGCACATCAACAGGGAACGCCGGTTCCGGAATTAATGACATATTAACAGGCTGCTTTTCTATTAAGGACCGAAATGCATTAATTATATAATCCTCTGCTTTGGTTGCTACAAAGCAAAGACATATAACAACAAAGCAAACTTTCAACTTCATCACAACTCCTTTTAGATAACATTAAACAGCATCATATTCGCGAAGAAATAAATTGCGAAGGCCGCCATAGGGACATCGATGAGCATCCTGCCCGCATGCATATATAATTTTTTCTGCTGGATAATTCTGAACGACAATATTATGAAAAAGCAAATCATAATGTAATCGTGGAAATACAACAAGATCAAACTCTTTTTGTCGAATACGCTCAACAATATTTTCACGATCTATAGGCAAATCTTCAAGATTTTTTGCATAAGTGAACCCTTTGCCATAAATTTTCTTTACATCGCTTGCACAATTAGAATAAAGATAATCACGCTTTGGAAAATCAACAATGCGATCACCATAAAGAGTCTTCAAGCCTATAATAATACATTCTTGCAGGTAATCCGGCATAGGGTTATAATTAAATAAAACCAATATTTTCCCTGTGCCATTATAGCCAACTTGATCAAGCATGTATTGAGCAAGACTTTCGGTAACCAATTTCTCACGCGTATATTGCAATAATTTCTCTACAATTTCCTTGTATTTTGCAACATCAAACACGGAATGGTCTATTTTGCCATGAGAAACCCCAGGCAAATTCATGGCTTCCAGCACAAGTTCTTTTGGAAAAAGATGCATAGTACCTGCAGGACATTGTTCTAGATTCACAAAATAAGGAATGCATCCACTTGCCAAAATTTCATAATGCCGCATGCAATCCCATCCACCCTTTTTCCAAGTAAATGCAAAATATGAACGTTGATAGTCTTTATAATATTCACCTTCATCATCGAAAATATAGGTTGACCAGTCCCCGGGAATAAGCGTTGCAAAATCCTTATCTTTTTCAGGAATCTTTGAAACTATTTTTGATGTAGGAATCGAAAATGAAATTGGATACGGTTTAGCATGAACAATACCTACCATGCATAATGCAAAAAATGCTTGCTTATTCGTTAATAACATATTAAATATTCCTTTTTTAAGCAGATTTTATTGAATTTTTAATTTCAATCTCAATCTAAATAATTAAACAAAAATAAGCAAAATATATTCACTTATTTTATGTGCAAAAAACAGAAAAAACACCTTTAATTAGTCATTGACAAATAGACCCTCATTTTTTAGAATCTCAATGTCTTTAATAATAATTTAATCTAAAAAAAGGGCCCTTATCTAAAGAATACAACAGTTCAACAAAAAAATGCTAAAACCCTAATTTTAACGAAAAGGATTGTAATTATGAAAAAGCTTCTCATTGTTCTATGCGTCATCTTTGCCGAATTTACTCATGCTCGTCAGATCGACCTTGACCTTGATCAACCACAATTAATTAAAATATACGCTGAAGATTCAGAATCTTTACAAATCGTAAAAAATATCATGTCAACCTTTGGTCTTCATTATCAAACAACCAACACTTGTTTGAAGGGCGACAATTGTTTATATATTTTAGCGGGGTCAACACTCGCCATCAACCCGCATTCTGCTCCAGATAACTATATCGTTTACCACACAAAACAAGTTCAAAACTTGAACCGTGAGCTTTTAACAAATGCTTGTGCTATTTGGGATGCATCGTGGGATAATATCAATAAATACAAAAATGATGCACCACATTATTATTATCTGCCTAATGAAAACTATTCGTTCCTCGATCCAGTAGTTTTATCATGCTATTTACCGCTCCAAGCTCTTCCAGCCTATAAGAGAATCTTGCAATATAGCAACACTGTAAACACTGATATTTCAAGCCATGTACCAACATTGTTTTGCCATGCCTATACTCTTAATCCGTCTATTATGGTTGAAGCAGGTGTTCGCGGCGACGAAGGATCAAATGTTGCATTACAAGCCGCAGCAAAACCGTTTAACAGCCATCTAATTGGTATTGATGTCAACGATGATTCACGTGTCTACCAAAACATCCCTAATGCAACATTTTTGCAAATAGATGATCGTCAATTTGCAAATCACTTTAAAACAATGAATTTACCAAAACAAACAATTGATTTTGTATTCATCGACACATCTCATGAATATCAACACACTGTTGACGAAATTCAAGTATTTAAATCGATTCTTTCTGAAAATGGCGCTCTTGGATTCCATGATTCTAATATAACTCCGTTACAAAGATTTTCTGCATATTCACGCTTGAACGGCACACTACAAACTGGTATCTGGGGAAACCCGCGTGGTGTTGCTCCGGCAATCAAACTTCAACTGGGTGTTCAATTTGATGAAACTCAATATGTAAATCAAACATTCATAAAAGACGGTTACACTTGGCGCTTCATCCATTACCCATTCTGCAATGGTTTAACCATAGCAAAACGCATTCAAAAGAATTAATTTTTAGATTACTAACGATTAAAATGCAATATTCACCCCGGCCTTTCGCCGGGGTTTTCTAAATAATTCAAAGGCTATTATCACTATTCGGAGCTTTGCTCACAAGGCTGAATAGCCTTTCTTTTATCACGCGATTATATGCAATATTAACATGGACTGAACCATCACTTAATGACAATTCAAAGCTGCCTTCTGAATTCTGAAACAAATCACGTATGTCCAAAAAATGGAAATCTGTTTTATCTATTTCAGCTTTAAGAGCGTCATTGAGTAAACTATTCAACAAAACTCGCTCTGATAGAGATCCATAAACTGGAAAAAATGCCGTATGCCCCATATCTGAAGGTGGCACTGGACCCAATATAACCACATCAAGTTTTTTATATTTATGCACATTCTCGCTAATTGTTTTTAAGTAACTTGATACCAAAGTTTTAATAACCTCATCTGCCGATCTCCCTTGAGCGTCTCTTTGTTTTCCAATATGACACCTAACATCAATCTCTCCGAAACTAAAAACTACGGTATCACCATCTTTAACATGCCCCCTTATATCTAATATTCCAAAACCATCTCGACCAACCCTATGCATAGTAATTGGGCCTAAATGATGAATATAAAAAGGAGCACAAAAATCCCCGTCATCGAGCTTCATGCAAAAAGATGAATTCTCATCAAATGTGCCCCTATTTTTATTAGAAAAACAAAAATAAGCATGACTATCTCCAAATACATGCACAGCATAACATCCAACTTCATTGGCATATATACAAAATAATACGAGCAAAAACCACTTATTTAACAGCATACTACACACTCCCAATCATTATATGACATACACCGACTCCCTTTAAAGGGAGTCTATTAAAAAAACGAACAACACACTTACCAATATTGCAATTTAAAATTCGCACCACCATATAACCTACTCAATATAGATGTAACCCGTCTATAAGTTTTATTGAAATATGCCGCTCGGTTAGATCATAAAAGTATTTGCCAACATTCCATTCCACACAAATCTTATTGGGCTTCATATATATAGGCATAGTCCAGGGTGTTTAACATATTTGTAAAATAAGAATATTTGAAAACAAACCGGACCAATATGAATATTCACAATTGGTCCATGCACAGTATGTTTCGATCAGAAGCGACATACGAATGATGAGCCAGGCATAGAAACGCTCAAAAAAAAAGCGTGTTGATTCTTTAGATCAAACACCGTTTTTTTAGTTGTGAAGTTAAAGATTTAACTATATTATAAAAACGTATGAAGAATATTAATGCAAGAAGAAATCGGAATAACTATGCAAAAAAAACTTATTATTCTATTTTGGACAACCTCGCTTATCGCTCAAAGTGGACTAACCTATGAAGTCACAGGAAGACTGGGAGACAACCTTCTTACATATTGCAAACACAAATGGATAGCACATGTACATAAACTTAACTTGTACGTGCCGCATTTTAAATATGCAGATGCTTTTGAAATACTTGATACCGAACTAACCGCTCGAAATATACCCCGACACCTTAGGAACGTTAGATTAAATAATCAATCGCAATTGACAAGGCAAAATAGCAACTATTTATACCACAGCTCTTATTACACACAAATTGAAAATTTAGAATTAGATGAATGCGCTGACTTTGTATTCAAAAAAAGCATAGAAGATCCTAAATTTGGCCAAGATGTAAGAGAGGCTTTATCACTTAAAAATGCACATAAAACTGAAATCAAAATCCCACTAGATAAAATTACTGTCGCGATCCACATAAGAAAGGGCTGTGGTATTGACTACCCCCTCATATCAAAACAATATATAAACGATCCACAAATACCCAGAATCGATCCCGAGATATATTCTGATGAACATCATTCACTTAAGTTTCCGCCAGAGCAATTTTATGCCGAACAATTAGAAAAACTTTATTACTTACTTGATAAACAACCTCTATATGGTTTCATTTTTACTGATGATGCACACCCTTTTGCAATAGCTCAAAAATTAACTGCCTATTTAGAAAAAAAAGGCATAAAAATAATACTTGATACCAATGAAGCAAATACAACGGCTCAGTCAAGTATTATGGCAGACATTTATGCGATGACCAAATTCGACTATCTGATCAGATCAGAGTCGCACTTCCCTTGGATTTCTCAAATGATCGGAAGCCATAAAGGCATTATTCGCCCTGTTGCTTGCGAATGGGAAGATGGCTATCTCAAGATGACTAAGGTACTTATGGATATTCCTGATCGCAGCAGGAACATGCTAAAAACTATAGAAATTTGATACTACATCCAAGAACATTTCCAATAATGAATAGCATAGGTTTCTTCTCTTAACCAATTAGTCGGTGAATCTTCTGCCGTTGCTGGAATAGGATAAAAGTAACCTGATGGAAACATAACACCCTTATAATTTTGCAAACGCGGCATAATTTTAAATATTACATCAGTTAAAAAGTGCGGACCAGTAAATTTTAAACTGGAAGGATGTGCTCGTCTTGTATGCAACTGCTTAATAACTTCTGCCAGGATAGGATCATTTGGTTTAGCTGCCATTAATCCATTTAAAATTGAAAAATTATAATCATGCGCAACGCCAATAAAGAAATCTAAATTGCAATGTAAGCTTTCAAACGACCTCAAACATTCAAAATCTGTATCAACATATAAGCCACCCACTTGAAAAATAGCTTCATAACGAATCAAGTCAGACTTTTCACCATAGTTTTTGGTTTTCGTTGAATATGTTCGCTGATTATATAATTGAACTTTACACATATCCATCACTATAAAGTTTGATCTTCGCTCTTGAGAAAGATAGTTCTTTAATTGATCAAAGCTCTCCAAAATGACATCTCCAAATTCATAGGATGGATGATCTGCCCACAAAACAAATGTCCATTCTTTGTTATGTTCTATCCAAGTTTCTCTAAATTTCTTTGCATAGTCAGGCAAAGAACTACCAAGCCAGACATGATGCAATATGAATGGAATTGTGCTGATAGTCCCATCATTCTTTGACAATTCTATTGGCATCTCTTTATATTTTTCATATTGGCTATAAGCATATTTCCACTTTGCATCTGATAAAACAAAATGGCTTCTATATTCCTTTAGGCTTTCCATACTTTCATGAAAATCAACGCCTTGTAGAATTACTGAAGCCAATAAACAAAAAAATGTAACTATATGTTTAAACATAGCTATCCTTTATAATTTTTTAAAAACAATCGTTTTCTTTCATTAATCTTTTGGAACCAATAGTCCGCATAAAGCTTGTCTAAATTCCAGCTGCCTTTACTTATTTGTTCATACTTTTCGGTTAAAAAAACTTCTGTTACCTCTTGCCATGCGCAAACTTGTATTATAGGTAAATCTTTATAAATCTCTTTTATTGATGTCTCAGGCACAATTGGAATAGCACCCATAAGCAATGCCTCCCAAGTGCGATGGCAATCTATACCATTGCCCCGAGGGCTTAATACAAAAAGAGCATTTCCCAAATCTGTTAAATATTCTGAATAATTTTTACGATGCGAGAAGCAACAATAGCTCTTATTTCTAAAAAAATTCAAAAAACCAACTCGTGAGGGATGAGTTGGTGAAGTATAACCAGCATAAAGCAACATATCTTTTTGAAAATTGAAGCGTTGAATCTTCTGAATAATTGCAGTATTACCATGTGGCCAATAACCATTAGCAATGCCAATCGGTATCGGCATTAACTTTGGATGCTCTCTATCAATATTCAGAGCAAACCAAGCGATTATTTTTTCGTCATCAAGATATTTTGCAAATCTTCCAGGCATTACATCATCTCGATTGTGAGAAACAATAATAAAAGAACATTTTATGTGTTCATACACATGCGAAAAAAAATAGTCACAAAAATCAGCTACTATAAAAATAGTATCACCAGGCTCTATTAAGCTTGTATCAATGGATGGATGAACTTCATCAAACACATGATCACAAAACGCTCGAAAAGTATCACCCGATACATATGGATAACTGGAAACTCTTTTTGTGGGATTTCGTTCAAAACCTTCCCAAATATAAACCGATGAAGGCAATCTAAATATCTGAGCCTCAGTATAAAAACTAAAAAAAATAAGAATCATAGATAAACAAAAGATCATATAAGAACTCCCAAGACCAATCTAAAGACTTATCACTAATTAACTTAGTAATGCGCTACCTGATTCATCTTCTATATCATATAACGCATAAACATCGCCCCAAAGGCCCCAAATTTCTGACCAATCATAATTACGCGCAAGATCATGTAGCTTTTGTTTAACTTCGTCAGAATCAAGCCACTGTGAAAACTTAAAAACACTTGTTTCGCCAATGCAAAAATTGAATTTTTTGTATCCTAGACCACTTAAATGATCAATACAATCATAGGTTTGTTGCATATATTCACTATTGCATTCAAAAGACAGGCAACGGATTGGAACACTTAAACCTCGCAAAACATTAAGCTCAAAGTTTTCAACATCAATCTTGCAAAAAACGGGAACCCCATGCTTAGCAATCATTGCATCTAGAGTAGAGACGTCAACGGAAACTCGCTTATTCCATTTAAAATTACGTTCGGCAAAACGCCCTTCTTGTGTAGCTTTTTGATTGAATGTGGAAAGCGTTGATGCTTGATCACAGATCATTAATTCTAATGTACCTTGCCGTTCTGCCAAGCCGATTGGCTCAATTGTTACATCGGGGTTCTTATCATAGCGACGTTTTAACTGCTCAACACATGATGGCTGTGGTTCAAAGCAAATAACGCGTGCCCCACATGCCACATAAACATCTGCTTTATCACCTTTATTAGCTCCAACATCAAAAACAAGATCGACCGGACGAATAAATTGCTTTAAAAATCGCACCGTTCTATCTTTGTCAAAACGGTTGTAGAACGGAACTTCCGCAATACCAATTGATGAAAAGCACAAAAAAACTAATAATATTTTACTACGAACGAAACGCATGATGATCCTTATCTAAAGCAACAAGTTTGGGTGAATAATTTATTTTGGTGTTTTCTGGGTAACAGTATGAAGGATCCAACATCACAGTGGGCTCATGATCAATAAAATATCGATTAACATGACTCTCATCATGCCATACTGCGATAAACTTTTTATTTAAATCAGTTTGAATGTTTTTTGTTATTGTTTCATACATCTTCAAGCATGCATCTTTTGATCCCCCATTAAAACCGCCGGCAAAGTACTGTTTGCCTTCATGTGGCGCAACGCACGCTTTTGATATGCGACGTGTTTCATAAGTTCCACGACGCCCAATAAAACCAGGATGTTGCGTAGCTACCAACTCACCTAAAATTTCTGAACCTACGGTATCGACAAAGAGCATATCTGCATCAAGGGCAAAAAGATAATCACAATCTTTGTAGGCGTCTCGATTTTTTAGATACGCTGGAATACGCATAAGCGTATCATAGGGCCAGCCAATCCGTTTGTGCTCAATACGGATAATTGAACGCTTAACCTGATCTTCAAAGTCTATTGGTTGATCGGTAAAAACAAAATAGGTAACTTCATGATCAACACAAAAATGCTCATCTGCCGATTTGAGTAATGGAGGCACAAATTGTATATATTTGCCGGTGGCCACAATGAGCAATCCTATATGAGAAGCATTCAGGAATGCACTCGCATACATTATAAGCATTAAAAATAGTTGTTTCATGCTTCATCCTTTTTAGGTCTGATTGGTGATGCAATTGCATCATAGGGCTTAATATTCCGAATATATAAATCAATAGAACGTTGTAAGGATTTAGATTTTTTATAATCATTCAACACATTTACTGCATTATATTCGAGCAGCACGTGTGGAATGAATCTAAAATGCCCATCACGCGCCATTTCAATCATTGGCATCATGGCAGCCATATCACATGTCATTTCAAGAAATTCTCCATTCATCATAAAATCTTCTATCCTGACCTGTTTAAAAAGGCCAGCATAAAACGTACGTAAATGGGATGGGATATGACTAAATCTGCGAAATGCATTATTATTAACTACTCGTGCAGGCATTGGGCAACAAAAGCCTATTTTGCCTGAAGGGTATTCCCTGAATTGGCCATAGGTTAACCATACACTCGAATCATTATATACTTCATTTATATAAGAAAGCACTTGAGGATGAGCAAACCGATCGTCACCATCACAAATCACAACAATATCATCATCATTGCAAAAATTGTGTATCGCTTCATATTGATTACACATTGCACCCTTACGTTCTGGATTTCTGATCAAATGAACGCAATCATGCATATTGTGCTCATCTAAATACTCTTGAACTAAAGCGCCGGTTCCATCTGATGAGCAATCATCAATATATAAAACTTTAAAGTTGTCATAGTCTTGCTTTCTAATACTCTCCAAATTCCATTGATACCATTGAGCATTATTGTAACTACAAGCTAAAACAACAATACGTTTTTTTTCAATACAATTTAATTGTTGGAAAAAAATGGTAAAAACTAAAAACAAAAACTTCTTATACATCCTCTGCACCCTTTTTTTGTTCTTTATATCCTGCACTGGACTCCGTCACATTGATTCTCAGTTTGTTCTTCAAATAAACTCTCAAGTGGCTCATACGGCTTACGCGATCTAATTTCCTTATCCAACGTTCTTTGCAAATCCTTATTAACTTTATGATCATTAATCGGATTCTCATCATTATATAAATATAAAATTTTATCTATAAATTTATGGTGAAAACCAACCATCTCCATCATTGGCATCATGATGGCAAGATCATACGTCATAGGAAAAAACTCGCCATTATATAAGAGGTCTTCTTTTTTTATATTTTTAAACAATTTTGCATAGAAAGTTCTCAAATGAGAAGGCTGCCTATCATGCCCTCTTATTGCATTTTTCCTGATAACCTCATCAGGGATAGCTTTATTAAAACCTAATATCTTTCCTGGATAGGTACAGTATTGGCCAAAAGTTAACCATACACTTGGATCGGAATAAACCTCATTTATTGTACTTAGCACGCGCTCATTGGGAAAAAAATCATCACCATCGAGTATTACAACTATTTCATCATCTTCACACATCCAAATAGCATTATATATATTTTCAAGTGCACGCTTGCGCACTTTATTTTTTATTAAAGTTACTCGATGATTTTGCTCACGAGACTTAATATATTGTTCGGCTAAATTCCCCGTGCCATCAGGTGAACAATCATCAACATAAATCACTCTATAATTACTATAATCTTGAAAAAATACTGTCAGCAGGTTTCCCTTATGCCACCGTGCATTGTTATAACTGGCTATAACGACAACTATCTTACGCTCATAAGTGTTTTCAGTTTCGGCTAACGTGGCAAAAGAGGTCAAACATAAAACGGCAACCATCAATTGGTTAAACAAGGCTTTCTTCATTGAATTTCTCCGTATTGTAGTGGACACTCCCTACTCATAAATGTTGGCTCATAATCCATATGTGCAGCGTTATTTTTTATCTTATATAATGGATAAATGTCGATCTTTTTGCCTTGGTTAAAAACAGTAAGTAATTCTTCAGCTGATAAAAAATCCATATGCCGATTACTCCAATCTTTTTGCACAAGATTGAGGGGCAAATTTACTATTTTTGTTTCCGCATAACAAAGCCCAATCTGACTTTGCACAGATCCTGCAAGTGATGACCAAGCACCCTCTAAACGATTAGGTGTTGTAAACTGTAAACTATGAAAATGGCTTATAACTCTTTTTTTTGAATACAATGTCATATCAACGGTGTTCGGATAACCCCAATCACAAGATCCTGCACGAAATTTCCATGCGCAAACATTACCATCATCGAATACAAAAGATGGCAATGGCTGTTTGCGTGACATTGCATAACAATAGTCTAGATGCTTGCCAAGGCGTAAATAAAAGCCGTAGGCATTATATTTTTTGAGCTGATTAATACAATCATCGAAGTCAATATAGTCTTTAACAATAATATCATCTACAGCAAACAATACATATTCATTGGAACAATTTAAAAGAGCTTGCATAGTGAGCGGTTTGAAATCTTTGCGCGGCTGTGAGCCCTGCTTAAACCTTTTGACATGCAAAAAGTCCTTCCAAACTTTTTGATAGGCATCCTCATAATCCTGATTCGTAACTAAATAAATAACCTGAACAGTATCGAGATTTTCTGTATAAACTTCTAATGATTCAAGCAGCGCATAAAGTTGGATTGGCCGATCATATGAATAAATAATGAGATCAGCTTTTTCAGCTTGAATATGTATAAATATACAAATAAAAAATAACAACACTTTTGTTTTGATAGACTTCATTTTCTCCCTTTGATTCATGCTTTTTTACTGAGTCAAAGACTACTTCAGTTTTTAATAATGTCAATAATCTATATTCACTCAAAATAGGCTGGAAAGACTCATGAAGGCATAAAACTTGCATTTGGAAAGAACATTTTTTAGACTTCGCAAGAAATAGTTCTAAAAAAAGGGAAACCATGAAAATAAAATCGATTTTGAGAAATTGGGCTAGTTTAGTTTTTCCCGAAAGCACGCAACAGATGCAAAATAATTTTATAAAAATATATCAAAATAATACATGGAAAGGGTCAAAATCAATATCCGGAAATGGCTCTGATCTAATACAAACAAAAACTATTCGTGATCAACTTCCAATACTCTTTCAAAAATTTAACATCAAAACGTTTGCTGATGCCCCCTGTGGAGATTTTTACTGGATGAAAGAAGTCGACTTCAACCTTCTCGACACTTATATTGGCATAGATATTGTTCCAACTTTAATAAAAGAAAATAAGGGAAAATATACAAACGAAAAATGCACTTTTGAGCATAAGAACATTGTAGTCGACCCCCTTCCAAAAGTAGATCTCATTTTATGCCGAGACACCCTCGTGCACCTTCAACTAAACGATGCAAAAAAAACAATTCGAAACTTTAAAAAAAGTGGATCAAAATATCTACTAACCACATCTTTTACAAAAAACCGCCCTAATGAAGAGTTAAAACAATCTGGCCACTGGAGAACACTAAACCTACAACTTCCGCCATTTAATTTTCCAGATCCAGTACTCACATTAAATGAAAATTGCACCGAGTCAAATGGCATATACTCTGATAAATCGCTTTGCTTATGGCATCTTGATGATATTAATATTTAATTAAAACATACTCACCCTTTCTTAAAAAAAATTACATTTTATACAAGGAATCAATGTGTCAATCCACACTTCAACAAGCGTTATTATTTGCACATGCAACCGCCCAAAAGATCTTGTAACCACTCTTGACACAATCGCAAAACAGACCGAACAACCCGATGAAATAATCATTGTTGATAGTTCAGATATTTCTGTGCAAAATTATGATACATTCACAAAAGTTTTTAACGAAGCAACATTCAAAAATACAAAGCTCATTTATGATCATACAACCACCAAAAGTTCCACTTTTCAGCGCAATGAAGGCATAAAATGTGCATCAACCGATATTCTTCACTTTCTCGATGATGACGTTATTTTAGAAAAAGATTATCTAGCTCAAATGAACAAAAAATTTCATGATTATCCAACATATGCTGGGGGAATGGGCTCAGTTACCAACATACCAAAAAAGCGACTTAATGCGCTGTATCTTTTGCGCCGCGTATTTCTATTACAACGTATTCATGCATCGGGAAACTTTACTCTTTCAGGATTCCCGACCCATCCTTACGGAAAACGCACCTTTTTAACCGTTGAGGCTCTCGGTGGTTGTTGTATGTCTTACCGATCTAATGCACTAAAAAAACATCGATTTGATGAAAAATTAACGCAATATGCCTATATGGAGGATTGTGATTTATCATATCGTGTCTCGCGAGAAGCTCCCCTATTTTATAACCCAACTGCACGCATGAAACATATGCAAAGCCCAGAAAATCGAAAAAAAGCTGTCGATATTAAGGCCGTATTAATGCAAAACTATATATACCTCTTTTTCAAAAACTTTTACCCCAAAAACAAACTTAAAATCATCCCATTTTGCTGGTCTATTTTTGGCCTTTTTTTAGAAGCACTTATATTCCGCAGATTTGATATCATCAAAGGCTATATTAAAGGTATCAAAGCACCATTAAAGTAAATCGTATTACATCCAAGAACAATGCCAATGATGCACTGCGATTATTGTGCTAGCGGGCATTTTTTTTGATTTCGCACATAGTTTATCGTGCGAAGAATAAAAATATAAAACGAAATAACACGATTATCTCTCAAAAGCCTCGGGCACAAGCCAGCTTCCAGCCCAATGGTGCACTGCAAATGCTTCTTGTTTGAGCCATTCTTGGCGATCATGCCCTTTTTGATTATAGCCACAGGGATAAAAGAATGATGCCGGAAATGCAATATCCTTGCTTTCATCTTTGCCCGCACAGGCAATAAATGCTCTGCTAAAATGAATTGGCCCACTGCGCAAAATAATCGGGCCATAGATCCTATCTCGAGCAATAGTATCAATTGCATTACGCAAAATTGGATGACCTGGCTTTGCACCGAATAACGCTGCGCCTAATTGCACATAGTTAGTATCTAATGGTTGCAAACCAGTATAAAAATCATAGCATTTATGCAACATGTCCAGTGGCTTTAAACATTCAAAATCACAATCAATATAGACTCCACCTAAACGATATACAATTTCATAGCGCAAAATATCCGATTTTTCTGCATAGTTATGCGATGCATCAAAAAAACGCTTATTGCCAAATTTAAGCCGCTCAATATTAACCACAATGTATCGTTCATCAGTATAGTTAAGCGCGTTCTCCAATTCCTGCCATGAACACACCACTGCACCTCTTGAATCATTTTCCTCACGATCGGTCCACAACACAAAACGCCAATCTGGATGATGTTTTTCCCAAGTTGCACGCAATGCTTTATCCTCTTGCGATAACGGTCTGCCAAACCAAATATGATGAATAATATTTGGAATGAGCTCTTGCGATTGATGAATGTTGTCAAAATTATGTTTTTCATAAAGTTCGCGGGCTATGCCAAGAAGATTATCAATCATAGGCAATCGCTTATATGTATGTTTGTCCAGTTGCATTGAGGCGTCAAAATCGATGACAGCATTAACGGCAGATGTTAGAAATATACATAAAATTGTTTTGTTGATCATCTAATCATTCCAACATTCTGTTTCTTGATCATTATCCAACTTTTTAAATTGCTCTAAACGGTAACGCGGAGGCATCCAACTTTTTGCCCAATGATGAATTGCATATGCACCTTCATCAAGCCATTTTTCATACGCCAATCCTTTTTCTTGGCAACCTAATGGATAGGCATAACCAGCAGGTAACGCTATATCAATGCGTCCATCTTTTCCGGCCATCTTGAAAAAAGATTTAGTGAAATGCACTGGGCCACTTTTTTTCGGCGCACCTTTGTGATGCCAATCATCTTTGATGGTTTCAATGCAATGCTTTAAGATGGGATGCTTTGGCGGAGCACCATAAAGTGCTGCTCCAAGTTGCACAAATTGTGAATCCAATGGTTGAATTGCAGTAACAAAATCATAACCTAGTAATGAATCAAGCGGTTTGAGGCATTCAAAATCAACATCTAAATAGAAACCACCAAAATTATAAATAATTTCCCATTTCATTAAATCAGAACGTACGCCGGGACTTTCTGTCGCATCAAAAAACTCTTGATTGTGCAACTTCATTTTGGCAACATCTTCATCTGTCCACAATTTATAAAACCACCCACGACTCGCATGATAATGCTTCCAAGATTCACACAATTGTACAAATGCCTCTGGCAAAGGGCCACCAATCCAAATTTGATGAATAATACGCGGTATTTTCTCTTCTAAGGTAATACCTTTTTTACGCAATGCAGTTAAGTTATTTTTTTGATACAAACTTTTAAAAAAATCATAAAGTTCCTGCCCATCTATGCCATCCATAATTACGCGTGTTGTTGGGATTGCACGTGGATATTTCTGTACTTGCATAGATACATCAAAATCAGTATGAATCCATGGCTTAATTTCACCCGCATTAACACTTAAATGTGCTAACAATATAAATAAACAAAACTTTGTATTTTTTTCCATTGCTTACTCCTGAATTTATTAAATTTTACTTTTTTCAAACGTTGTTCTTTGTGTTATATAATGCTGTGCAGGCTGATACTTTTGCCGATTGCGAACCACACGATCACAGTGCAATTGATAGTTAAGATTATTTTTATAATCATTCAGTGGCGTTGCTTCATTATAAATATAAAGCACATCAGGAATAAACCGAATGTGCGTACCAGCTAGCTCTAAAAGTGGCATCATCATAGCAATATCGCATGCAACGCTAAAGAAGTTACCATCATACATAAAATCACACAATTTTATTTGTTTAAACAGACCAGCATAAAAGGTGCGCAAATGAGAAGTGATCCAATAATATTGGCGAAATGCATTGCGCTCTATAACCGCTGGTGGCACTGTCCTGCAATACCCCATTCTGTCATTGGGAAAGCGCTTAAATTGCCCATACGTTAGCCAACAGTTTGGATCTTGATATGTTTGATTGACCCGACTAAGAACTTCTGGATTGTCAAACCAGTCATCACCATCAAGATGCACTATGATTTCATGATCATCACACATCCATGCAGCCTTATAGTGATTAGCCATAGCCCCTTTATTAGCTTCATTACAAATCAAGTTAACTCTATCTTGCAAACCATGCTCATCGATATAGACACGCACAAGTTCACTTGTGCCGTCAGAAGAAGCGTCATCAATATAAATAACACGATAATTATTATAATTTTGTGAACAGATCGAATCTAAATTTTGATGATACCATTCTGCATTGTTATAAGATGGCACCACAACCACCATCGGTTTTTCTTGATATGCATAGACATATAAGCTTGTAAAAAGCAAAAAAATACAACAATGCATTCTCATAAAATCCCTTTTTTCCGTTTCATGCTATATAGGCTAGACTTTCACCAATGAATTTCCAGACATTGTATAACCAGCCCGCATCAAAGTCGCTAAAAAAGATCGCATCTCTTGGGTAGGCTTCACGATCGCTTCTTGTGGGCACAACCCTATTTGCTCCAAATCAACACAACTTCGCACTAAAACAGATTCTAGTTCTTGCAGAGTATTATAATCTGCACCCTTTAAAACTTTGAGCAGATCACTTTTTTTAAACAAAGTCATGGTGCAAGCAAATGGATTTCGCCAACCAAACTCTCCATCGGCCAATCGCCACGAACAAAAATCAAATGGAATAGATGCAAATGGAGGCTGCTTCATTTCACGTTTCAAACATGATGCAGATTGCACATTTTTGCCCAACGCAAAATTACACGAGATCGCATGCGTATGCTTAAGAGCTTGCATTGCATCCTGCAACGGTATCGATCCTGCAATACTCACTTGATCTGTTGTCCACAATAAGTAACCCGAAGTGCTACAAATAACATCAATAGATTCGGCTAACGAGCCGTCTTGCCCAAATGATATAAAATCGACAGTATTGAATGATCCTCTTATATCTTTATATTCATGTTCACGTTCTTTTTCCATCAAAACCGTTAGATCATTAATGAGCATTTCTTGTTTTTGCATTTGTGTGAGCACATTTTCCAATGCTTGTGGATTAGATGAAAAAATTACTACATCGACAATAGGCGCATCGTCATATTTAGTTTTATAATTTGCAATGGGCGCATATTTTTCCTTTGCGCGAATCACCTTATCACATCTGAGTTGTTTGACCACGCGGAGCTTACAATCACTCAATGGCGTATCTTCGTTATAAACATATAACACGTCGGTAATAAAGCTCCATTTACCATGAGCCATTTCTAACATCGGAAATAGAAATGCCATATCCCACGTTACTCGAAACAGTTCATTCTCATATAGCAAATCTTTCAACTTAATCTGTTTAAATAAACCAGCATAAAAGGTACGCAAATGCGATGTGACCCAATCTAATTCTCGATATGCATGTTTTTGCACAATTGCTTGGCGTATTGGCTTGCAAAAACCCCTTTTTCCGTGAGGATACGATTCATGCTGTCCATACGTCATCCAAACATCAGGATTTTGATATTCTTGATTAACTCGTTTGAGCACATTGTTATGCGCAAGCTTATCATCTCCATCAACCGTCACTATAATTTCATCGTCTTCACACCGGTGAATTACATTATATAAATTGTATAAAGCACCCCTATTTATTTCATTCCGCAAAAGAGTAACTTTATGCTGCAAATCATGCTTATCAATATAGGCCCGCACTAAATTGCCTGTGCCATCTGGTGAACAATCATCAATATAAACAATGCGATAATTTGAATAATTTTGAAAACAAACTGAATCTAAATTCCACTCATATAATTTTGCATTATTATATGATGGAATAATGACCACTATTGGTTTTTCTTCATATGTATAGGTAATGTTTGCCAATAAAGTCAGCACTATTATATAATATCGCTTCACACTCTCTCCTCATATTACCAATTCATCACAACAGCAGATTGCTTCATCACGTAAATTTCATGTTGAATCATCTCTTTAACCAACTCATGAAAATCAATCCGCGGTTCCCAGCCCAATTTCTCTTTTGCTTTTGTTGCATCGCCAACTAATAAATCAACTTCCGCTGGTCTAAAATATTGTGGATCAATAAAAATACGCACTTTTCCTGTACGTTTATCAATGCCCCGTTCATCGACACCTTCACCTTCCCAAACAATCTCAATGCCAACATAAGCGAATGCAACTTCAACAAACTCACGCACTGAATGCATTTGCCCCGTGGCAATCACAAAGTCTTCCGGTTCATCTTGTTGCAACATGCGCCACATAGCATCAACATATTCTCGCGCATGGCCCCAATCACGCTTTGCATCAAGATTACCCAAATAAAGTCCATCTTGTAGACCATATTTAATGCGAGCAACAGCACGCGTAATTTTACGTGTAACAAATGTTTCACCACGCACCGGCGATTCATGATTGAACAATATGCCATTACAGGCAAACATGCCATATGCTTCACGATAATTTTTAGTGATCCAAAAAGCATAAAGCTTTGCCACCCCATAAGGTGAACGTGGATAGAAAGGCGTCAACTCAGTTTGTGGAACTTCTTGTACTTTACCATAAAGCTCACTCGTTGAAGCTTGATAAAAACGTGTTTTATCACCTAATCCCAGAATGCGAATCGCCTCTAAAATACGCAAAGTTCCAACAGCATCTACCTGTGCTGTATATTCAGGCAACTCAAATGAAACCTTCACGTGACTTTGCGCGGCTAAATTATAAATTTCATCTGGTTTAATCTCTTGAATTAATCGGACTATATTGCTTGTATCCGTGATATCACCATAGTGCAAGAGAAATCTTGAATCAGGATATTGATGTTGATCTCTAAAAATATGATCCAATCGTGCAGTATTAAATGACGAAGCGCGCCTTTTCATACCGTGAACCACATAGCCCTTTTGTAATAATAGCTCAACCAAGTATGAGCCATCCTGACCAGTCACACCAATAATAAATGCAACTTTGCGCTGAGCAACAATTGAGAAAAAATTACACCCTAACAGCAATATTAAAATCGCCAAAAAGCCTTTTGTAAACTTCACTTAGCTACACCCTTTTTAAATCTTTAATAACCCTCGAAAATGTGATACTCATCACACCATGCCAATGTTTTTTCAATACCCAATTTCAAATCGGTTTGTGCCTCCCAACCAAGTTGCCTCATACGATCAACATTGAGCAACTTGCGTGGTGTGCCATCTGGCTTTGAGCGATCCCAAACAATGTCACCCTCAAAGCCAACAACAGCTTTGATCATTTCAACCAATTTTTTAATGGAAACATCTCTACCAGTGCCGATATTGACAATCTCACTGCCATCATATTGATTCATCAGAAAAATACAAGCATCAGCAAGGTCTTCAACATATAAAAACTCTCTAAATGGTGCGCCTGTGCCCCAGGCAATAAACTCTTTATCTCCACGCATCTTTGCGGTGTAAATTTTACGCAACAATGCGGGCAGCACATGTGATGTCTCTAGATTAAAGTTATCATTCGGCCCATAAAGATTGGTTGGCATACATGCAATAAAATTGGTGCCATATTGCTTGTTATATGCTTGGCACATTTTAATACCGGCAATCTTTGCAATCGCATAGGCATCGTTCGTTGCCTCAAGCGCACTTGTGAGCAAATATTCTTCTTTGATCGGTTGTGGGCAATCACGCGGATAAATGCACGAAGAGCCCAAGAACAACAATTTTTTAACTTTAAAATGATAAGAAGCATGAACAATATTCGATTGAATCATTAGGTTATCATAAATAAACTCTGCTGGTTTATCTCGATTGGCTAAAATGCCGCCAACTTTTGCCGCACACACAAACACATAGTCTGGACGCTCACGATGCATAAAACGATAAACTTCTTGTTGACTGCGCAAATCAAGTTCTTCATGATTGCATGTTATAATGTTTGAGTAGCCTTCATCTTTGAGTTGACGTACTATTGCTGAACCAACTAAACCACGATGCCCAGCAACATATATTTTTGCTTTTTTGTGCATTTCAGCTTGAATGGAAGCTGCCGCAACCAAGCCTGCTATCATTAATAACCCTTTTTTCATACCTATCCTTTGTGTTAAACAATGCGCATAGCTTAGCAATAGTTAAAAAAAGAGTAAAGCGAGAGCGGCATCAAAATCGACTCTTACACATATGCACCACACACTCAAAACTACTTAAATCATTGAATACTAAAAGGACGAAAATATGAAAGCAATACACCGTTATCTCCTTACAATTGTTGGGCTTTTTTATGATGTACAACTTTATACAAAAAACCCCCCAGCTAAAACAATTACAAATCAAACAAAAAACAAGGCACCAAAAAGGCCCAATATCTAATAGATATTGGGCCTTTTTGAAAAAATATGGCGCTATGCTTAACTCTCTTGTTGCTGATTCTCTTGTTCATTGTTTTGCTGCGGAGCGACTTCTGGAAAAAGAACACGAGAAAGGTTCGCTTGATCTGCACGAGCTTGACGCTCTGCTGACAAAGCCTGTGTGGAAAATTCTTTCCAAAGGCGAGTCGCCGCACTTTGGCTGGTTAGGGCAAGACCCTTAACTATGTTAACCAGTTCTTGTGGATTCTCAACAGCATCATTCCAAGCCTGATTATATATTCGATTCATTTCGGTTGGTGCGTCATCATCACTATCACTTAGAATAGTATGATTTATTTGGCTGAAAGCATTATCATTATCTGCACCAAAAACAACTGAAGTTGCAAAAACTCCTAAAAAAACGAACAATTTAAATATATTATTCATTGTATTCCTCCATAAAAGATTAAAAAATTACATATGCATCACTAACCTAGACAAAACCTAAGCTATTACAAATAGCACAATAAGTCAAGTTTTGTAGCATAAAATTCTAGGATTTGAGTCAATCACAGAATTGTTATACTACAAAACTTCCGTAAAAAAACTTGACTTATTGTAAATATTCGGCATAATAAATAATGTCAGATACAAAATAAAGACAATTTCTTTATATTCATATCCTCACAAAATGGAGTTTGCCATGAAAAAGCAACTATTTTTAATAACTCTAATGTTAATACCTGCAACTGTTTTTGCTGCCAATAACAACGCATCTACTTCAAGTTCAAGCTCAAACAATTCAAGCAGCAGTGATAATCGAGAAAAAAAAAGGAAACGTAAACAAGGGGGACAAGACAACGAACAAACCTCTCAACGACAAAAAGTAAGTCCCAACAGTAATAATAATAGCGAATCTCAAAAAAACCTCATCACATTGCACTTTAATGAGGCAACCAAAAAACAGCTCCACATTAGCGACTCTCCAGAAAGCTTCGATGGCACCAATACACTTGATATACTTGCTTATGATACATTCGATGATATAATCCAGGGCAATCACGAATATCCTCACCGCAGAATTATAATCGCTCGCATCATGGATGCAAGTGGAAAGCCTTGCTATTTTGAAGCCCATGGCCTTAATCAACAGATCTTTAATAACCTAGTGCCGGACCCTTATAACGTCGCAATTCCTCAAACACCTAACGATTTCCAAAATCATCATGGAAGCAACAACGCACATAAGCTCATTAACCCCTTGAACAGAGAAGCTATAACCTCTATTGTGTATTTCATGCAAGATCATGACAATAAACACAAATTTAATGAATTCATCACGCATCAAGACATGCTTGAATCCTTAACAAAACAATTAAGCCAAAAAAATATGATGATTAAACCTCAGGATCTTTGCCAAAATATGATTCAATACGTAAGAACAAATAGCACAAACTTTTCTGGCGATAAATGTAATAAAGCTAAAGCTTTACGACAATTGCTTCCAGGTTTAAAACAAAGCTCTCCATGGCACTGGCTTAGTATTAATCAACCTTATAATTATGATGAGCCTCAAGCAGCTACAAAAATAACCGCTAATAAAATTGAAAAACTAACTGAGATTTTAAAGACAAATGACCCACTAAAAAAAGGTTGGAAGCAAACACTCGCAATCCTGAACAATATCAAAGCATGGATGGAAGAACATAAAATAACTCCTCTACACAGTGCGTGCAAAGAAGGGAATCTCGAAGATGCGAAAAAATATATCTTTTTGCGAGACATCAAGTGCCAATGGTACGGCAGCACTCCTCTACACTTCGCATCCAGGCATAACCACGAGGCTATTGTAAAACTTCTTATTGCCAAAGGTGCAGACATCGAAGCTAAAGATAACAATGGCTACGCCCCCCTGCATTATGCATCTAATAAGGGCTACATAGATATTGCCAAGCTACTTGTTACCAACAGCGCAAACCTAAAAACTAAAACAAGCGAGGGACTAACTCCTCTGCATTGCGCATCTGATAGGGGCCACACAGCAATTGCCCAACTTCTCATTGACAAAGGTGCAAACATCGAAGCTAAAGACAATAAAGACTACACTCCCCTGCATTATGCATCTAATAAGGGCCACACAGATATTGCCAAACTACTTATTACCAATAATGCAAACATAGAAGCTAAAACAAGCGAGGAACTAACTCCTCTGCATTGCGCATCTGATAGGGGCCACACAGCAATTACCCAACTTCTTATTGACAACAGCGCAAACCTAGAAGCTAAAGACAATAAAGACTACACTCCCTTGCATTATGCATCTAATAAGGGCCACACAGATATTGCCAAACTACTTATTACCAATAATGCAAACCTAGAAGCTAAAACAAGCGAGGAACTAACTCCTCTGCATTGCGCATCTTATAGGGGTCACACAGCAATTGCCCAACTTCTTATTGACAACAACGCAACCATAGAAACTGAAGACAATAATGGCCACACCCCTCTGCATTGCGCATCTTATAGGAGCCACACAGCAATTGCCCAACTTCTTATTGCCAAAGGCGCAACCATAGAAGCTAAAGACATAAATGAGTGGACCCCCCTACATTACGCATCCAGAAATGGCCACACAGACATTGCCAAGCTTCTTATTACCAATAACGCAAACATAGAAGCAAAAGACAATAATGGGTGGGCTCCCCTACATTGCGCATCCAGAAATGGCCACACAGATATTGCCAAGCTTCTTATTGCCAACAACGCAACCATAGAAGCTAAAGACAGAAATGAGTGGACCCCCCTACATTACGCATCCAGAAATGGCCACACAAATATTGCCAAGCTTCTTATTGACAACAACGCAACCATAGAAGCTAAAGACAGAAGTGGATGGACTCCATTGCATCGTGCATCCCAACATGACAATACAGCTATGATCGGTCTTCTTATTGCCAACAAAGCAAATATAGAAGCTAAAATAAGCGATGGACTAACTCCCTTACATATCGCATCTGGTTTTGGCCGCATGGCAATTGCCAAGCTTCTTATCGACAAAGGCGCAAACATAGAAGCAAAAAACGAAAGTGAATGCACCCCTCTATATTACGCATCCCAATGCAACAATATAGCTACTGTTCAACTCCTTATTGCCAACGAAGCAAACATAGAAGCTAAAATAAGCGGCGGAATAACTCCCTTACATATCGCATCTGATTATGGCCATCTGGCAATTGCCAAATTTCTCATTGCCAAAAACGCAAACATAGAAGCAAAAAACGAAGCAGAATGGACTCCTCTACACTACACATCCAAGCGCAACAATACAGCTATTGCTCAACTCCTTATTGACAATAAAGCAAACATAGAAGCAAAAACAATCGATGGAGTGACTCCCTTGCATCTAGCATCCGTATATAACCGCACAGCTATGATCAAACTTCTTGCTACCAATAAAGCAAACATAGACCAAGAATCAATCAAGCTCGCAGGAAATGAAACCATTAAAAACTATCTAACCGGTATGAAAGTGGTCCGAATGCTTGCTCGTACAAGCCAAACTAACAGCTCTTATGCATCTAGTTCGAACTCGAGATCAGCACCACCCTCATTAAATGATAATAATCAATAAAAAACCGCAACTTTTCGGGGCTCATTAAGGCCAATGCCAGCAATGAGCCCCGAAACCCCTGTTGCATCTACTCATCATAGCGATGTAAATAGTGAGCCCATATATCAGGAAAAACACGCCTAATATATGCATCCAATTTTACGCGTTCTTGAAGGCTTACTAATTTGGCGTGATGCTTTGTTTTATTGCCATGTGTTAACGAGCGATCCTCTTGCATCTCATATAAATTGAGTGATCTATGCTTATGCATATCATAATGTTCTATAAAATTAGCTAAATATGTATCATCTTCATTCATAAAGTCAAGCAGCCCTTTAATTGTTGTTATCGAATCGGTGATAAGATCTTCATAAAAAACCATGTATCTCTTCTCTGGATGCCATGCATCATAGATCTTGAGAACATCAAAGTAGCTCATCGTTAATGTGTTATTGAATAGATCTTTTGCGGTAGGATTTTCAAGTGGCTTATTTTTATTACGTTGTGAAAGCACATTATAAATGCGCGGCAATGCCTCTTTTGGATCGCGCACAATAATAATGAGTGTTTCATTGTTTGGATCAAATGTGCCCATCGCCTTCATATGATCAACATAATGCACCTTCCAAATTGGGGCTTTGTTGTAATCTGTTTGCATATCGCACCAGTAACCTATTGGACAATTTATTTTGGTAATTTTTTGTGCCCGCATTTCGAGAGTTGGTCGCTTGGTTAAATACTCAAGGCAATAACGCACCCAAGTGTTGCCTGAACCTGGAAATGACAACAAATATGTTTTTGGAGCATTGATGTAAAACCGCTTGAGATCCATTTCATCAACATTAACCCACTCACCTGGTTTTTCTGCATGCACAAAGCCAAGTGCAAAAAAATAAAGGATTAACAAAATCAGTTTTTTATTCATTCTCACCCTAACAATGATTCAAAACGCGATACTCTCGCATCTTGTGCACAAAATTCATTTTTTTGAATAGTTTTAAGCAATGCAGCCTCATCAGCATCAACCATAATACGCACCAACTCATGAAACGAAATTTTTGGCTGCCAATCGAGCATTTCACGTGCCCTTGCGGCATCACCGCACAATTGCTCAACTTCAGTTGGCCTAAAATATTGTGGATCTACAGCAACAACTTTTTTACCCGTTTTGACATCAATCGCATAAGTACCCCTGCCTTGGCCATGCCATGCAAGTTCAATATTAAGACATGCAAATGAGGCATCAACAAACTCTCGCACACTGTGCATTTGGCCAGTTGCGATAACCAAATCATGCGCCTCTTCTTGTTGTAACATCAACCACATGGCCTCAACATAATCTTTTGCATAACCCCAATCACGCTTTGCATCCAAGTTGCCCAAAAATAATGTCTGCTGTAAACCATGTTTGATGCGCACTGCCGCTCGGGTTATTTTGCGGGTAACAAATGTTTCACCACGCATAGGTGATTCATGATTGAACAAAATACCATTACATGCAAACATACCGTATGCTTCACGATAATTACGTGTAATCCAATAGGCATAAAGTTTAGCGGCCGCATAAGGTGAACGCGGAGCAAATGGCGTATCTTCATTTTGTGGGCATTGTGCGGCATTGCCAAAAAGTTCACTGGTCGATGCTTGATAAAATTTCACCTTTTTGGTTAACCCTAAAATGCGAATAGCCTCTAGCATACGTAATGTACCTAATGCATCAGATTGTGCCGTATATTCTGGCGTTTCAAATGAAACAGCAACATGACTTTGTGCAGCTAAATGATATATTTCATCCGGCTGAATTTCTTGAATAACGCGAATGAGATTGGTTGCATCGGTCACATCACCATAATGGAGCACAAATCTGCGCTCCGGCGATTCATGCTGATCTTGAAAAAGATGATCAATGCGCGAAGTATTAAATGATGAAGAACGCCGCTTAATGCCATGAACTTGATACCCTTTTTTGAGCAAAAGTTCCGCTAAATATGAACCATCTTGTCCTGTGATGCCAGTTATTAACGCTCTCTTCATTACAATAGCCTTATCAACTATAGATGCTGTTTATAATTACCTTGTTTTAATAATCGAACAATGCCACGCACATTTTCAGCTTTATCACGCTTGGTGATCAACAGTGCATCATCAACTTCGACTATACACAAATCATCAACGCCAACTAAGGCCACCAATTTGCCTGGAACATCAACTAAATTATTACGCGAATCGACACCAATAAAATTGGCATCGAGTGTATTATACTGTTGCTTTAATGATAAAAACACTTCAATGTTGCCGACATCACACCATGAAAAGTCAACTGGCATAACCGAAACATGTTTACTGCGTTCAATCAATGCATAATCAATTGAATCCGCAATAACATGCTCATAGGTATCTTTTTTTTCAATATAGTTTTTCACACCTGCAAACATTTCTGGAGCTTCTTGTTGAAACTCACGTACAAAGGTCGATGCTTGAGCACAGAAAATACTTATATTCCACAACTTGTTGCCTTGCTCAATATATTGTTGTGCAACTTCTTGAGACGGTTTTTCGCGGAAACGCGTTACTTTATATGGCGCATCTTGTTGCGCCGCTTGCTGTGGATCGTATTCAATATAGCCATAACCTGTGGCTGAATATGTAGGCTCAACACCAAGTAATACAATATCATCATGCTTATGAGCATGATCAATCGCATGCTCTAAAAATGATGCGAATTTAGGCCAATCTCTTTTTGGAATGAATGCGTCAGAAGGTAAGAATACAATTATTGCATTCGGATCTTTAGCATAAATTTCCATGCATGCGAGCAATATAGCAGGTCCGGTGTTGCGTGAACCCGGCTCGACAATAATCCCGCCAACGTTGTCACCAACAAGCTCACTAATCATTTTTTCGTGCTGTTTAGTCGTACTAATCAAAATATGATCACGATCAACCAAAAGGGCAGCACGGCCAACCGCTTGCCCTATCAATGTTTCATCTGGAAGCGCTAAACACTGTTTTGGTTTATCTTCTTTGCTCAAAGGCCACAAACGGGTACCGCTGCCACCTGCCATTACAACCACATGTACATTCTCAGAAATCATACTACGTCCATAGAGTTCGAACATTGAACTGATTATCAAAAAAAACAAGGATATTTTTTTACCATGAAATACCATAATTGTGCTCCTTTTTAATTATCATAATTAGGTAATTTTTTTACAACTTCCCAAATAGCTGAAACAACGCTAAGCGCATTGTTCCTGCTATTTGGGTTGGTTAAGGATTCTCTGTATACAAAACACCCTTTGGCTTCGGGCACAAGATACCACAAAATAAAAGCAAAAAAAAGCAACGGAATTTTAAAATTCAATATTTTTTTCTGCATAGTATGCATGCTATCCAATATCTCGCGAACCCCCGCCGTTACACGCCAATGCATCAATAATTAAAGTCAGCTCGGCAACACGATCTAAACGGCTATAGGCAATCGGGGGCTTAAAAACTGGTTGGCGACATGCATCAAAAAACTGTTTGAGAATTGCGCTATGCCCCTTGTCTGCATATGCTTCATTTTCATCAAAGCCTGAATTGAGGCCATATCCTTTGAGTATTTTATAGTCATCCATAACAATGGCTTTACCGTCAAAAAACAGCTCCATGCGCTCTTTAGACAACTTTACGTTTCCAACAGATGTATATAATAGCGAACATACCGAACCATCATTAAAACTTATATGCACGGTAAAATTATCGGTCGGGAAAATATTTTCATTGATGCTGTTCACACTTTCCACCGAAACAGCCAATGGTTTTGCATCAGTTAAATAACAGAAAAGATCAATAATGTGGCAAGCCTCACCAATAATTCTACCCGCGCCTATATCCGTTTGCACCCAATGATCCTTTGAAATAAACTCTGCATTCATACGATAATGCACAATCATTGGCCCCGAACGCTTATCTATCGCTTTTTTTATCTTCTGCATAAATGGTGAAAAGGAACGATTATAATCAACACAAAGAGGTGCATTTGGATACTGTTTCAACATATTGCGCATATCTTGCAATTGTTGCCAATCGGTCACCATCGGTTTTTCTAAAAATACCGCTTTGCCATGGGATAACGCATTAATTGTTTGTGCGGCATGAAACTTGTGTGGCGAGGCTATCACCACAGCATCAACCACATCTTCTGCAAATAAATCCGCATAATCTCGACACACTTTTGCAGCGCCATATACATTCGCACTATCAAGAGAAGCCGTTAGATCAGTGTCGGCGATAGCATGTATTTTTGCATTGCTTAATTTATCAATTGCTGGCATCAACTTCATTGTTGAAAAGCCCCCAGCACCAACCACGCCAACACGTATCGTTTCTTTTTTAGCAGGAATAAAACGCACATCACAAGAAGTATCTAACTTTTTTTCCTTTGGCATTTGCTGATCATGCTGATCATAAGATACAACAACTCCCAACGCCTGCTGTTCATTTATATATGCATATCCCTTACCAATCGCATCCAAAGGAACCTCGTGCGACATTAATGTTGCAATATCAAGATCACCCTTTTGCAATAATTGCACAAACGCCTGCATATTTCTGTTTTCAGTCCAACGAACATAAGCATAGGGATAATCAACTCCTTTTTGTTCATATGTTTGATCATAACGTCCAGGACCATAAGAACAAGAAATCCGCAAATCAACCTCTTTAGCATAAAATGGGCTGCGATCGAACTGCAAATTAACATCCCCAACCAAAACAACCTTGCCCTTTTTACGCGTTAATTCCATTGCTTGTTGAAGGATCGTGTCATGTTTTGCTGAAGCTGTGATAATAGTTGCATCAACCCCATAATGATCGGTGATATAATTAATTTCTTGCTTGATATTATCATGCTCTGAACGCAAAACCCAATCTGCACCCAATTTTTTGGCAACATCAAGTCGTTCTTGCAAAAGGTCAATACCAATAACATTACACCCTGCTTTTTTCGCCAGTTGTACCGTCAACTGGCCAATCAAACCTAAACCAATCACACATACATTTTCACCCAAACTGATTTCTGCTCGACGAATACCTTGTAATGCAATAGCGCCAATAGTTGTAATGCTTGCTTCTTTTAAACAATCCGGACTTATACGCACCACCAAATGCTCAGGTACGCAAACTAAATCTGCATGATGTGCATATCCAGCACCTGCGCACGCAACATAATCACCAGTGCGAACATTACGCACCTTTTTGCCAACAGCTAATACACGCCCGGAACAGGAATAGCCTAGTGCCTGTGATTCACCTTTGAGCTTACTTTTAATTAACGCGGAAGCTCCTTCAATACCATGCGAAGCGACCGATTCGAGAACTTTTTTTATTTTTGTAGAAACATTTGATAGCACCGTATCTTGTTCAGCTTGAGCAATGGTCGCCGTTTCAGAGCCTGAACTAATAAATGAATAATGTACTGCAATCAATACATCATATTCGTCCATTGCCGGTTGACATACCTCCTTGACAACAACGGCACCTTTTTGCAAAAAAACTTGCCTCATTGCAACTCCTGCGCTTGTGATGCTGTAGGAACATTTGACTCTGGCATAAAAAATTCAAGTGATTGCGCTGGCCAATATATCTGCTCGTGTTCAAATTTAGGCGTATGCAATATACCGCAAAAATCCAAGACTTTTTTATCTTTCAATATCTTCTTATCAATTGCTTTAAAACGTGTATGACCAACTAAAAACACTACAATATCCGCTTTTTGCAATCCATCAGTTACCGAAACTGCTGCATCTGGATATAACGCTGAAACTTTTTTTTGATTAATATGAGGTTCAGCCACCATCATGTTGATGCTGCCATGCTCTTTGACCAAATCCGCAATTCTGATTGAAGGTGATTCTCGCATATCATCAACATCTGGCTTATAGGTTAAACCCATTAATAAAACATTACATTTTAAAGTTGTTTTACTGCACCATTGGCGCACGGCTTTAAAAATATATTCAACCACCTGCAATGGACGCCCATCGTTAATATTACGTGCTGTGTTTAAAAGTTGTGTTTGTTGCGCAAACGTTTCGATTAAAAACCATGGATCAACTGCAATACAATGACCACCAACACCTGCCGATGGGCGCAATATATTAACTCGTGGATGTTTATTTGCAAGTTCAATAACCTCATAGGGATCTGATCCAATAGCATAGGCCATAGAAGCAACTTGATGAGCAAAGGCGATTTCAACATCGCGCGAACTATTTTCAATCAATTTAACAAGTTCTGCTGTTTTTGCATCGGTTAAATACATATTGCCTTCCACAAATGCTGCATATAACTCTCTTGCTGCATAAACTGAATCTTTATTAACCCCACCAATGACACGATCATTGTGTATGAGTTCATAAAAAATTTTCCCTGGCAATACACGCTCAGGGCAGTGAGCTACAAAAAAAACTTCACCTGGAATAAGACCTGTTTTTTCTTGTAAAAATGCTGCAAATCGATCAGTTGCACCCACGGGCACTGTCGATTCGAGTATTATTGTATCACCTTTTTTGAGTACACTGGCAATAGTTTGGGCAGCTTGAAACACATAACTTAAATCTGCCGTTTTACATTCTTTAAATGGTGTAGGAACTGCAACTATAAAATAATCTGATGGTATAATTTCTGTTGTTGCTCGAAACTGTTTTTGTGCAAGCGCAATTTGCAGCTTTTCAAATAGATCCGGCTCCTGAATAACCGGCTCACCATTATTAATTGCAGCAACACGCTCTGCATCAATATCAAAACCGCTCACTTGAAAACCAGATTCCGCGCACACAATTGATGTGGGCAAACCGATATAACCCAATCCTAAAACGGTAACTTTTTTCATGTTTCCCCTTATTTTATCCGGCACAGAAGCTTCATGTTTTTTTACCGGAGTCATGGCTAACGCATTTTGCTCATTGGGTAGTCTATAATCTTTTTTTATATGTGTCTTTAAAATTTCAACAATCTTTTGCGATGCAAATCCATCACCATAAATTGTACTTTTTTGATGCTCTATATTTTGTGTGTAAACAAGTAGTGCTTGCTGCAACTTATGCACATCAGTGCCCACCAATTGTGCAATTCCAGAAGTAATTCCTTCTTGCCTTTCTGTTTTTTCACGCAAAACAATTGTTTGCTTTCCTAAACTTACCGCCTCTTCTTGAATACCGCCCGAATCAGTTACTACCACATCGGCATTATCAAGAATGCATACTAAATCTTGATATAAAAGTGGTTCCGAAAGATAACAGTTGGACACGTCACGCATTCCTGATTGCTGCAACGCATTAATCACATGCGGATTTGGATGAAATGGGTAGATGCAAAATATGTCATCATGTTCTTGCAAAAAGGCGTGCAATGTTTTCAGAACACGCTCAATACCACCATCAAACGATTCCCGACGATGCATCGTCAACAACATTAATTTTTGCTTATTTTGCTTGCATTGTTGAATTATACTATGCACATGATTCGATACAACAATATCACCTGATTCAATGTTGTTCTTCACAATACGCAATGCATCAACCACTGTATTGCCAGTTAAATAGATTGATGCATCATTGATGCTTTCTGCGCACAAATTATCAACATTGCATTGAGTTGGCGCAAAATGAAATTGCGCAATTGATGAAACCACTTTTCGATTCATCTCTTCAGGAAATGGCGCATAAAGATCATGTGTGCGTAATCCAGCTTCAATATGCCCAACAGGAATTTTGAGATAAAAAGCTGCCATTGCACCAACCATAGTTGAGGTGGTATCGCCTTGCACCAAAACATAAGATGGCTTAACTTTTAATAACACTTCTTTTATTCTCTGCAACAATGATTGCGTCACATAAAACAGATCCTGATTTAAGCGCATCACCCCCAGATCATAGTCAGGAGTTATACCAAAAAGATCATAAACATCTTGCAACAGTTGATCATGTTGCATAGTTGAGCACAAAATAACCGGTATGTTTGCTTCTTTTAAAGCAAAATAAACCGGCATCATTTTGATACCCTCTGGACGTGTTCCAACAATCAAAACAATTGGTGCAGGTTTGGTCATTTTTTACCTCAACCTTAAGAGTTATATTTTATTTGCCATACCATAACACATGGTTTAATATTCGTTAATAATCTTTTTGGTATATATTGCCTAACAAAAAAGGAAGCCCTCAATGAGCAAAGCTAAATATCTTGTTTTTATACTATCCGTTGCAAATATATCATTATGCACACAACACAAAAATCTACTAGAACAAGCACGAGAACACAAAAATAAAGGCAACGCCCATAAAGCAATAACATGCTATCAAAAAGCAATTAATGCCGATTCACACAATCTTCAAGCAAATCTTGAATTAGCTTTAGAGTATTACCACATACAAAATTACGAACCTGCTTTAGAAATACTTGAGCAACTTTCACAAATTTTACCCAATAATCATTTTGTTTTCTTAATTATGGCCAAAATTTACCACAATACACGCATTATGGATAAAGCCATAGAAAACTATAAAAAAGTCATAAAATTAAACCCTGACGACAAAAATGCCTATTCGCAGTTGGGCTATTGTTATCTTACCTCAGGTGATTATAAAAGAGGCCATGAAGCGTGGAGCGCTCGGTCAAAAAACGAACCTGTTACACAAAATAATGCAATTGATGCCTATGATGGCAAGCAAGACCTACATGGCAAAACAATCTTAATGCAAGATGAAGGTGGATTTGGCGATCTTTTTCAATGGATCCGATTTGCGCGTGAACTAAAACACAAGGGCGCAAACATCGTAGTTCAAGCACGAAAGGCGGCTATTCCTTTGCTTTCTTACTGCCAATATATTGATAAAGTTATTCCACAAGAAACCAACTTTGAAGCATTTGATTATAAAATGCATGTCGGCACTCTTTTTCATATTAATAAAATGACACTCGAAACCATTCCAACCGAAGTGCCATACCTCTATCCAAATAAAGAATTAGTCAAAAAGTGGCAAAACTATTTTAAACACGACAACAATTTTAAAATAGGCATATGTTGGGATCCACAAACCTATAGGGATGCCAACACTGGTAAGCTCATTGAAAATACTCGCGCAATTCCTTTGTTTAATTTTTATGAAATCTCACAACTAGAAAATGTCAGCATATATAGCTTGCAACAAAAAAATGGGCTAGACCAACTTGCACATATGCCTTCAGACTTTAATATAAAACTCTTTAATACAAATTTTGATTGCACGCATGGAAGCTTTATGGATACTGCTGCCGCCATGCAACATTTGGATTTAATTATAACTGCAGACACTTCCATTGGGCATTTAGCAGGAGCTTTGGGCGTAAAAGTTTGGACACTATTGCCGTTTGAAGCAGATTGGCGCTGGATGCTCAATCGATCTGATTCTCCATGGTATCCAACCATGCGTTTATTTAGGCAAAAAAAAGCTGGCCAATGGGGGCCAGTCCTTGACGAAGTTATTAATGAACTCCATAAACTTCCTACAATTAAAAGTAACAATAGATATCATTATTGATTCGCAATTATAAAGAGGCTCGCTATTTTGCGAGCCTCTTTATAAGCAATCTTAAACACACTGAAAATATGACAGTATGGTTGTACTAATCAGTTGTTCGAGGCCAATCGCATGTTTACCTGTTTAAATTAAGCGAAGCATCAGGCCCACTAAAATCATCCAACTTAACTTTTTTTCCTTCAAACTTTAAGAATGACTCAGTTCTTCTTTTTAAGCCTTTCATTGGACCCGTTTGTGGGCCAAAAGCGTCTTTCCCTTTGTTGCTCACGGAACCACCTCTATAGGCTACGAAAATATTTTTGCCCGGCGTAAAATGCCAGTATACTGGTTTTTGACTTTTAGTTGCTAATATAAGCCCGATTGGATCATTGCCACCCCAGGCTTGAATCGCATCTCCAGACCTCACCCATCGGCCAACCGCATCACCAGCATTTTTAATATTATAGGCGTTTATATCTTCGTTAATTCTTTTTTGCGTTACTCTATCCAGATCTTTTTTAAAGTTATTTTTCAAAAGATTTTCCCCAAATCCACCAAATTCCTCATGCTTCATCACTGCAACATAAACACTGTTATTGGGATCCTTACTTTTATTCCAAAATTCAAAATTAGGCTGAGCTCCTTTGCCATGCCATAAATCTTCGCTATAATTCCACGGTTTTTCAGCTTTCACAGTAAAAGCACAGCCAATCAACAACATTGCCGATAAGGTAATTCTAGCTGTTTTATTCATAATAAAACTCCTACTTTTAGTTAAAATACATTATTATTTCCTAACCCATACCCTTATTATATATAAATTCAAATGTAAATATAAAGGGTTGCATAAAAAAACACGTCAAATCAGGGCGAATAGTGCCTACTTTTACAAGTTTTTTATCCAAAAAAGTCATTCGCGCCTTATTTTAATTAAATACTTGAATTTACCTACCATTACGTGCTAACATAAAAACGGCAGCGGATCGTATAAATAATCAATATAGAGAACTAATTATGTTATATCTAATACCTAAGGAAAATAATGAAGAAAAAAATAGCACTTTTGTGCATATGCCTCTGTTTTATCAAAATCCATGGATCCGCATCATCAAATAACCAAAAATTGACCCCTTCTGAAAAATTTTGGCAAGAACAAGCTGAAAAGTATAAAAAGGCATCGTCACCACTTTTTGGGGGCACTACAGCTCTACCTGATACTCCCGAGGGGACTGTGAGCACGAAAGGCGAAATATTAATCCTTGATGGACATCTCAAGCGTTTTGCTTCCCCAGATATTGCGCAGAAGATGGGCTATGTTGCTTATAATCATCTCACAAAAAAAGTGCAAAAAAAACCGCTCAACCTCAAAGAGCAATGTGTTGCTACAATAATAGATAAAAAAGTCAAAGTTCCAAGCTATTACCCCAACCCTCTTTTTCAAGATGCGGGTCAAGACTTAAGAGAGCTATCGCCCCCCGAAGTGCTGGATCCTTTGAAACTTCTGCAAATGACTGCAAAACCTGTACAGGATTAACATTTCAAAAAAAATGAGCTCTTCTTTTGTGATATTAAAACATAAAGAGGAGCTCAATTGAAAAATGCAGAGCGCGCAATAAAATCGATAAAACCCTGTAGTTTCACGGAGACAGTACGGTCGTTTTACTGATTTACAGAGGCCTTTTGTATGGCTTGATGGAACTCCTGTATCTCTCGAGCTTATCAAAATAAATCAGCGATATACTCATGAAAATCTGATTCATTGACAACACATAACAGCAGGAAGCTGTTCCAATAGATGAAAAAAATGATTTTTAGAGTTTGATTGCAAAAAATCTACAAAATTTATATTATCTCGGTAGGCAGAGCTATGTTTGAAAAAAAGTGAAATTCAATAAAATGATTGAACGTGTTGCATTAGCTTTTATCCAAGAAAAAAATTGATTTCATCTCTTGCACAAGACTTGTATAATGATAATAACGCCTTGCGATATACTGCGTATCTACACCTATAGTTGATAAAAAACGGCCAAAAAGTTTTTTATCGCCCTAAAATGCCATTAAACGGCTTGATAATTAATTGTCTATATGAATATTAAACACCGAGCTAATTTAATATTCATATCCAAGATGGAGCGTTTTTTATGAAGAAAATAGCAAAAATGAACTTAATAATTATATTTTTAATCTGCAATTCACTATATGCAGGCGATGATGAATCAAGGCTGCAAGTATCTGCCTCAAGCGCCTATCTTCAAAATCAAGCTGATAAGGGCAATCTTAATAACTCAGCCCTAGTAGCTTTTAATCTTGGGGAATATTATGAAAACGAATATAAAAAAACTAAAAATAATAAATTATTAGAAGCTGCTATCGAATGCTATAAGCAGGCCGCAAAGAAAAAAAGCACTCCTGCATACCTCGCTCTTATGGCACTTCATTTTACACATAACCCTATGTATAACAATGAAGAATTAAATAATATGCTAGATGGAATTTACAAAAAGGACAAAAGTTCGCTTTTACAAAATAATTTTCCCACCCGTTGGAAGATTTTAATGAGAGAACTAAAAAGGCAGGCACCGCAAAGAGATACTACAAATTCAATTTCCATAAACGACTGCTATAATAAGAGCACTGCTACCTCTAGCCAAGGAACTATTCTGCCAATTTCAACTCTTCTTAATCCCGTTCAAAATAACGTTAATTATGTTCCCGCATCTACCTCATCATGCGACGCACTTTTTCACCTAGAGCTAGGCAAATGTGCATTAAATGCCAATCATCAAAGAAAATGCAGAATGAACAACCTAATGCCTTAAGATTCTGGTAAATAGCAAAAGAACTTATCTAAATGGAGAACTCAGAGATAGCAACCGATGGTCCAAAGAGATAATAATATATCCATAACTCAATGTCATAAATGATGCAAGAGTGTCTCACCAAATTAGTCCAGTAACCCAAATTGATTTTATTATTATTGTCTTATCAATAGGCATATCTCTTCCAATCCAATAACTCCTCACTACAGATTACTCGCAGTAGGCTAAGCTATCCATCAGGCATAGCAACCTTAATTACCCACACTAACAAAGAAAGACCTGGTGAAATTATCATGAAATCGTATATAGTAAAAAAAATAACATTTTAAAAATATTGGTTTCCATGTTAAAAAAAAACCTCCTATTTTTAATGCCAGCCCTTTTTTGCTTTCAAGCAAAATCTAGCAGCGCACAGTCTAGCACTACAAAGCAAGATGAACTAAACCAGCGAAAATACAAACGCCTCATCTCAAATAAAACATCGAGAATCTCAGATGCATACAGTAACAGCACGCGCCTATGGCTAAAGAAATGGGAAAAAACTCAAGCCAAAGAAAGTGAAGAAAACATAAAGCTAGGCAAGCTCTATATTAAAGGGAGCAGAGGACGCAATAAAGATTCCTTAACGGCATTATTCCTCTTGCAAGAAGCTTTAACTAGCTATGCCACCCCTCAATGTCAAGCAAAAGCACATTATTATATGGCATTTATTTACTTTCAACCTGACACTGAACAAAAACATCTAAGTGTAATACAAAACTATGAATTCGCCCTGAAACACTTAAACCAAGCACGGTGCATCAATACAGATCCACAAAGGCTTGCTAATATAAATTTTCTCACTGGCATGATATACGCAACTGGGGATGCCAAAATCCAAAAAAATTCATATAAGGCTCAAATCTTTTTAAGCCACTGCTTGAATGGCAATCCATCAAAAGTCATCAGAGCTCTCGCCGAAAGCGCCAGAAAAAGCCTGGCGTTAGAGACCCCTTTATAAGGCGAAGCCCAACAAGTCAACTAATGCCAACTAGAAAATAAACGTTGACTTTTTTATCACTTAGGGTACAATTACACTATAGGCAGCAATAAAAGCGCCTGAATAACCCCTAAATGAGAGGCATAATCCATGAATATGTTCAAAAAACGTCTGGCAATCAGCCTATTAGCACTAGTTGCAACCTGCAATAACACATCTGCAATGAACAACGATAATAACGCAAACAATACGCAGAATACCAGCGGCAACAACGACCAACTAATAAAAAACGCACAAGAATTAATAAAACTTACAAATGGAATGACATTTGGACCCCTAAGTGTTGGCAACACACTGGGAGGCTTAATCCAGCGCCTGCAAAATCTAACCAACCACATAACCAGCCAAAACACAGAATTAGCTCGCCAAGCCACAATTATTCAATCATTACACAATCGCAATGCATCAATCTTATTTTCAAATGCCATACGCAGCAACAACAGCAATGCCTTTCGTGAAATGATACTCAGTCTCAGACAACAAGCAGCTAGCTATTACGCTAAAAATAAAATGAATGAAACAATTAAAACATTACATATACTTGCAGATCAATATAATGATTCGTTAGCAATAGGCCGACTTGGTGCGCTCTATGTACAACTAAACAAATTCGATTTAGCTAAAAAACACCTTAAAAAAGCTGCCGATCAATATAAAGACTCATCTGCGATGATTCATCTTGGTGTGCTTTATAGACGGCGAAATAAGTTCGATTTAGCTGAAAAACACCTTAAAAAGGCTGCCGATCAATACAAAAACCCATCTGCAGCTGTTCGCCTTGGTGCGCTTTATGCAGAGCGAAATAAGTTCGATTTGGCTAAAAAATACCTTAAGGAGGCCTTAGCATTCGAACAACATTCCGCCGCTATCTGTTTATTGACATTAAAAGAGAGGCACAATATAAATTTGACGCAGGAAGAGGAACAAGCCTGCACCAGAATAATTAATAACAATAAAACTAAACTTACAGCAGAGCTCACAAAAACAACCTCCGAATCCTGCGAATATGCTGGAATGACAATGCAAGGACTTAAAAGCCAATCTAATAATTCAACAGCAATTTTGCATAGCAACAACACACAAGCAAATAACAACGCAGCAAGCTCATCTTCAAGTGCCATACTCAATAACAATAACGGGTATTGCATTATTTGCGATAAAACACTCTCAAAGTGCTCGAAATCTTCGCATAAAAAAACAAAGAGGCATGAAAAATTACTTAAAGAAGAGATCGCGCAACAACAAAAACGTGGTCAAAAAAGAACCTACAATAACAATAATAACCAAAGCTGTTCATCCTCAAGTAACTTTAAGCCCAATGACGCAAATAATCGCCCCAACAAGAAGCAAGCCCTAACCTCATCAACGCAAAATAATAAACAAAATGACCCACCAATATTGATAGATTAAAAATAAAGATAAAATAACGTAAAACATGAGGGACAACGAGATGAATGCATTCAAAAAGCAGCTGATTCAAAACGCGCAGAAATTATGCCAAGCCACTAACAAAAAATTTCAAAAAGCATCAAATCAATTCGAACAATCTGCAGAAACATTAAAAGAGATAATAGACAGTGAACATGCTGTGGGTAGGGCTAAAAGAAATTGCAAAAAAATGCTCGCGGAAGTCAACACCTTACTGTTGTATCAACAAGCAATGCCAATCACCTCTATAACATCAGGTGAGCAACATGCTACACAATAAAAAAAAACCAACCTTTATTCCAGCAAAAAAAATCAAAGTGAATGTGCCCGTAGACGCATTCACTTTGATGAATAAGCAATATTTAAACAATGCTGAAATAAATCAACTCAAGCCATATTTGAATTCTGTTGCATTGCAAAATCAATACGAAGTTGCTGCCATTCGAGCACAGCTCGCACTCGGCTGGATCTATGCACAAAAAGCATACTCTACTAAATTGCTCACAAAGCAGTTTTATGCCCTGAAAGCAAAGCAATACTTAAGCACCGTTGCATTGCAGGATCTTTACCCAAAAGGTCAACAATGCGCGATTGCATTGTTGCAATCATTGATACGAATATAAACACTAAAAGCCGAAGCCTATTCTAACCGTTAGGCCTTGAAGTGCTAAATCGCCATTAACGCTCAAGTTGGAACCAGCATTTACATCATCAAAGAAACGCATCATTTGATTTTGCCCAAAGAAGTAAAGCTGCTCCCAACCAACCATCAAGTCTAGTTGGTAGCGATCACACATATCTGTTTGCCACATTAATCCAAGCATGAGATCAAAACGAGGGCGACACATCCTAAATTTATTACATGAAATTTGCAAAAAGGTCGTTGGATCAACATCATTTGAAAATGCTACCTGCTCATTTTGTTTAATATCATATCGACCATAAAGCAATGCAATATCCATTTTGCCAACTGCATTAATGTTGCATCCAAGATCCCACTGAGAGCGAATGCCAACTTTTGGACCAACGCCCCAAAAATCGTTGCACATATCAATATCATCATCTAGAACAAGAGCAACTGGCCCCTGACTTTGACCACCATTGGCATTAATATTAAAAATTTGATCGATTCTCACATAAGCAATACCCAACATTGGCATAACATCAACTCTACAAGTTGGAGAAAACCATGCATAAAGTTGCGCATCTAGCATATCAAGATCAAGACGCACACATGCCTCAGCATTTTGCTCTGTAGTGAGCATAGTGCCAGGATTTGTCCAAACGGGAAATATTGTCTCGGGAAATGTTTTTGAAAGACAATCTTCACCTTTTGTATGAAAGCGCGTCCAATATGCCATTAAGCCCATATCTCGCGCTTCATTATAATATCCTGCTCCTAAACGAAAACCACCGCGTCTATCAAAATTGACGCGCTGAACTTGGCCACATGTATCGATATGCGCTGCACCATTATTATTCACAATCGCATAATCTAGTCCATCTTCATACGCCCGCCAATAAAGACCATCAACAAAACCATAAAAAGAGTGGCCTGTTTTTTCGCATGGATTGCAGTCGTTTTGCGTTTCGCATGCAGTTACACTTAAATATGTGAGTAGTAATAAAGCTATTTTTGTATATTTCATTTGGGTTCTCCTATAATTCTTTTGAAATCTAACATGGAATATCCTTCGACATGCTCAGGATGAATAATTCTATTTCTTAGTTAACTCATATCGCCCATTTTCTCCATCGCAAAATTTTTCAACATTACCACCAGGCTACAAAAATAACAACTTCTCATCCTGAGCCTGCCGAAGGATCTAAAACCATTAACTCATCGATACACTTGCCCATCGTTTAGCCTTCACTTCAAAGCTTGTAATAGACATTTTGGTTGCAATATCAGCAAATTCCACCATAACATCATTCAAAGTCGGATTGAATGCAAAGAAAGTTGTTGTGCCACCCTTAGTGAATGCAGCTGTATAAATGAGTGCATTACTATCATCTTTGCCATAACCGTACACTGTCCAATCAGGGGTGCCATAATAATCAATAATGTGCATAAAGTGCAGAACTTCATTAATCGATTGTGATGGATCTGCAAATGCACCACCCAAGGCTCCCCACGGTGGCGTTGGGCCAAACATAGTGAATACATCTAACATAAATTGATATGGCGTTGGTGCAGTCCCAGATAAATCTGTTTGGCCAAATGCAATAGTGCTGCCACTCAACATTCTGAGCATATTCATATTAGAATCAAAATTGATCTTCCAACACGCATTATTTGTAGTGATACCTGCAGGAATAGTATCGGTGAACTCGGTTGTATCCATTGAGCCATTCCAAGCAGTTAAATAATCCTTATTTCGGCCATAGACCAATGTCCAAGCACTACAAGGAAATGCATTAATCACCTTCACGTTTTCAGGCGTTTGCCCAAAATCAGAACTGTAGTTAATGGTTGCTTGTGCAATCTTTGGCGTACCGCTACTTGTTGGCATACCGCCCGATTCATTATGAATAGTCGTATCAATAAATGCGGTGCCTACTGGATAATCCGCATCACCCATTTTAGTTGTGACCGGCACAAATGATGCAGTTGGCGCTTGTCCTTTTTTTAAATTCAAGTTCTTATCAAAAAAGTAACTATCCATTGCATAAGAAGCCGTTGTATATAGATAAATACCCAAGTCAGTTATATCACGGCGTCCAGTTGTCATCCCCCATAAAATGATTGATGCATAAGCTTGCAAGGCTTCGCCCACAGAGTTTTCGTTATGCCCTGCGTTACCGCCAGCAATAGTTGCTTGAATACCATCAGCCCATCCATGACCAGCCCACTGATCGAAGAAATTTAACTTAGCAAAACTCATCATGGCATTTTTATAAAAATTAAGATCCGTGCCATTGTTCGATTTATTATAACCGATATCTTGCGCAAGTTGGTCAACAGCTTGGCCAAATTGCGCTTCACTTGCCCATTTATTGCCATCATCAGGCATTGTTTTCCATGCGCCCTCATAAAGACCTGCCAATGCAGCCGCTGAAATCCAATAACCATATTGATAGTGATGATCATTAAATGCATTGGCAACACCAAAAGATTCCCACACAATCCCTATTGATGGCCCCAGCACTTTTACCTGGCCGCCAACTTCACCCATAATATCACGAATCGGCAATGTCTGTTTTCGACTTGGCCATGGTGTTGGATTTGGTGTTGGCGCTTCAGCTTGCCCGGCTGAAGGATAAAGCATCACCATATGCCCAATTGGATCATAATAGGCATAATGACTTAAGTTGTAAAACGCATTTGGCGCCTTACCCTTTGTTACCACAGGATTTTGGCGGAAATAATGTGAAAATGCTCCCTGCACACCGGCCAACATTGGCTTTGTCGTGCCAACAAGTGATGACTCTAAACCATCTTGCACAGCCTGAAGACGCGGCTTGCTTTCAGGCGCATTAAATGCACCTGGACGAGCTGGCAATCCAACTACATTGTTATATTGTTGTTCAATTAGGGCATTATAAAAGAAATCGTGAAACGCAGCTCCTGAATCGGCATTATCCTGCATGCCTTGCACAAAATTGAGTAACAAACTCGTTTGCTTTGCTGCACTTGCAATGCTTTTACCAACATCATATATGCCTTTATCATTTGAATAATAACCAGTATTCCATGGTGCAAAAGCTTTACTTGCAAGATTATTGACATACTCATTATCAATATTATCAAACAATAGTTGCCCGATGCTGAATGGACCTGCTGCTGTGCTGACCATATCAGTCCAAAATGGTGGTGGCATTCCTGGCACAAAATTACTGAAAATGTAATTGGTTTTAAAACTATCACCCAAAATTGGTTTCAAGTTCCCACGCACCGACCAATAAAATAAATTTGTCACGGTGGTTGCCGTTGAAGCAAAATCGGTTGAACCATCCAGATCAAGTACCGTTGGTGTTAAACCTGGTGCAAACAACTGATCTTGATATTGATGCGGCTGCAAACACATAACGGTACTTTGAGCAGCAACCATAGACCCATCGCTATACGGATTTTCAAGTGTTGATTGGAATGTTGTTTCACAAAACGTATTTTGCGTTACACTATAATCAATTTGCGTATTAGTTAAAAAGTTAAAAGCATACTTACCCAATTCTTGCGCATAGGCATTCACATCATTGCCGGCTTCAGCAATTGCCTGAGCATATGTTTTGCTTAGCGTTGGATAGGCAAAAATGGTTGGAATGCCGGTAAAAACAAGATAATATTTTTGTGTTTTATTTGGAAACTGAAGATAACTATTTTGCGGCTGTGAAGTTGCCGTGCCTGGCACAAAGGTGATACCAATATCATTCTTAAAGTAAACCGCCCACGTGGTGAAATTATCTTGCATGCCCGGTGGATTGAGCGTTGAGCCTTCTGTAAAAATAGCAGGATTATTTTGATTACCGCCAAAACGTGCATAATTTACCTTTGAAACTCCTGGAACTGCTGCAGCTGCGGTCGCAGGAGCCACAAGTCCTGAGCTCTCATCACCAACAATACGATTTGAAATGCCTAAATATTCGAAACCGCGACATTCCACGAACACATAAGGCGAACCTTGCGCAATCGTCATTTTGATGTATTCACCCTGTCCATTTGGATCTGAAAAGGCAGTTTTGATATATGGATTCGCTGGATTTTGAAAAATCAAATCAACATCCCAATCTCCCTGACGGTCAACCAAAATACTATTTGGCGCCCAAATAGATCCTTTTGCCTGTCCATCAAGCGGCGCTGCGTCGGTGGGAAAGATTAACAGATTTTTTTGTGAATCGGTTTGCAATAATAAAGGGGCTGTTTTCCAATGATCATTAGCCGCCTGACACCCTGGGTCATATGAGGCATCTGGACCATAATATGGAAATGGAAAACATAAGTTTATGCCACGCGTTGTTGGATCAGATCCCGCTTGATTAGGCGGTTCAAGATATTGCAAAATAAGTGGATTGGCAATAACAGGGCTTTGTTGAAACAATTCTGCCGGCCAAGTGTTTGTTGGCGGCACATTTTTTGCAACAAAATAGCCATCATTAGGACTTGTCTCTTCTTGTCCCGTCGCCCATAATACCGCTCCCCCAAGCCAAGAATGTAAACGATATGGTGGCACAGGAGCATTTGGATTTTGCAGCGCCGTACTTGTAACGCTCACTAAATCCGGGGCCGCTAGCTGAGGATAATAAGTACCATCAGGCTTGTTAGTTACAGCACTAATATTTTCGGTTTGAAAAAACGCTTGCCCTGATTGAATAGGAGCCGCAAGCGCTCTACCTATAAATAACACACTCAACAATATATATCGTTTGCCCATCTTCTCTCCTTATAAATGGCATCATATATTCTTGGTGTAGCACAAAAAAATACAAGGGTCCACTTGAACCAAAAAATATAAAACAATAGACTTGAAGCACTCAGATATATTATTTTGAAATGAATGGAGGAGAAAAATAAATGAAGAAAATCAGCTTGCTTTGTGCCTTTTATTCACTCATTGCACACGGCACTATAATAGAAAAGATTCCATCGCATTGGCTTAAAAACACAACCTTTTATCTGCAGGATAAGGGCGATTCAATGCTTTTGGGGCAACTTTTTATACGCCTAGACAAAAAAAAGATGGGCTTTGGGGAGTTTTTGGCTGAGCTTATACAAATTATCAATGCGCAATCCCAGACAAATAAACGACTCGAAACCCGCATCGCCAGCCTCGAACAGATCATTAAAGAAATACAACAAGCTCAATCTCAGCAACCCAATCTCTAAATCGCAGCTGATTCAATACTAGATAACCTGAGAAAGTTGGCCACCAGGCAATACGCAACTTGCTTGCCTTTGATGCGTTATCTGACTAATGTGTAGATCATCAATTCTACCGATATTTTGCGCAATTTGTGATGTGATATAACCATTATAAAGCTCAGTTGCATCATATAAAGCGTCATAAAACACACAATAGGGAGTGTCAAACTGTGGCGATCTCGTTACTGCATTGAATCGTCTGATTGCACCCAGACTCGTTGTATAAGCTGCTTGCTCAGTCTTTATGAGGCTAATAATACCAAAATTTAAAAAATCATAGTTATACTGTTTCTGCATAAGCTCGGCAGCGCGCTGCGCTGTCCAATGACAACTAATAACCCCAAGAAAAGTAACTGGAAACTCGTCATTCATAAACTTTAAAAAACGCGCAAACGATGTTACAGGCATTCCACAAGCACTCTCATTGCGATAATCCTGCATTGAACGTTCAGATCCATGGCCATTTAGAAACACACATGCTTTATTTTGAGAAATACGCCACGACCTTGTATCAAATATATAATAAAGGCCATCGGTCCAATGCTCATAGTAAGTCTGGGAGTCACCTGGATTGTTAATGTTAAGGCGAGTAAAATTAGAGATGTTCAAACCAACAGTAGGTGCATGTCTTGCGTGAAGTAAAAACAACCCCGTATGTGTATCGTATAATTCCCATGCATTTGGATCAAAGCAAAATAGCTCCGGAACCCCTGTCGCATTATTCAACCCTTGAAAATATGCACTCGACCCAAGCAAATCGCCATTTGCCCTATAAACGCCTCTGTTTTCAATACTAAGTTCACCTAATGGATTCTGAACCCCTAATGAATTTCTTAGCTGAGCAAGAAATCTTGATCTTGCCGATAAAAACGAAAACAAGATGCTGGGAGTTACAAATATATTCTCTGCCTTAGTCTTTGCACTTAAAGTTTTTAAAAAATTACTTTTTACCGCACCTTGACTATCACTGTTCGCCAATGAAATCCACTGACTTCCCTCTCCATGATCATCAAAAAAGCAAAAACCAATAGTCTGTGCAAAACTTGTAGAACTAAAAAAAATACAAAAAACAATATAGATTTCTTTTATAAACCTGGAATATATAACCATTCTATTTTTCTGAAACACAATAATAACCTCACCTTAGAAACCATTTTAAGACCTTAAACAGAATATCATTATGACAACTTTTGTCAATAGGGCAAAATAACCAGACAAAAAACATATTATCTTCTATTTGGATTAAAGAGCATGAGAGGCGACACATTTCAACCTATATAAAGCACTTTTTCTGACATTATTTGAAACAAGGAACAATTCATCGTATGCTAACAAAAAAAAGTAACAACCTCTCAAAAATAAGAAGAGCCAATGATAGCAACACTCACTTCAAATCGACCAATAACTAAACCGTACCTCTTTCTTTTATTTATTGTCACACTTGCAATACGAACCTTAACCTTTTATGGCTACATTGCTCCCGAAAAATTTTATAAGCAAGCAGACAGCATCGATTACCATAATGGCGCATTATGCATCAAGCATGGCTTTGGCATGCATCGCCCTGATACTGGCGCGCCAATTTTTTGGCGAACGCCTGGCTACCCTCTCTATTTAAGCATGTTTTACATCATATTTGGCTCTAATCAATTTTCCTTTGATGGTGCCTCAACAGCTCAACAGGCTTCTATCTGGCTTCAGATATTTTTAAGTTCATTTGTTCCGATACTACTTCTATTATTAGCTCTCACATTAACCCAATCTATGTGGATCGCCAAAATCACTGCCTGGATAACCGTTTTCCACCTAGGGTTCGTTCTCGCAAGCACACATTTGCTCACCGAAGCAATTTCAATTATCCCCTTTTACCTTTTTTTACTTTATTTTTATCAAAGCTTTTCGGGCATATATGAACAAGATCACGAGCATCGATGGATCAAGAATCTCACTATTGCGGCAATCATGCTGGCAATTTATGCATGGTTTAGGCCCATGGGGCAGTTTGTTGCAATATTAAGCGCATTGATTATGCTGCTTTTTTCTCAAGATAACTGGAAGCTCAAACTTAAAAAAAGCATGCTGTTACTCGTAACGTTCTTTGCCTGTATCAGCCCTTGGTATATACGCAATTATCAACTGACTGGCAACTGGTTTTTTTGCCCAATGTTTGGCGCATACCTCAATTCATTTTGCGCACCCCGCATCAAAGCAGAAGTTGATGGGATTGAATTAATCGATGCATGGCGCCAACTTGGCACAAAAGCCGAACTAACCTACCGAAGGCGAGCCCCTCTTCATAGAAAAATTGGCATCACGCTCCCTAAAGAATTTGCCTGCGGCCAAATTGCATGGCCAATCTTTTTGGCCCACCCCTGGCTCGCACTATATGACTGGATGCGCGAAGTGTTCAAAACCACCTTTGATCTTTATTCGAGTCAACTTGTTGCATGCGTTAAAAGATGTTGCCACTATGATCCCCTCATTGAATACTTAAGCGATAAAATGCAAGATTGCCTATATAAAACACCAATGCCATGGCCAATGCGCGTAATTGTATATCTTGAACTTGTCTTTATGCTCCTTTTATGGACCGGCCTATTTGGCGGCGCATGGCTTTTTATGATCATGCCTTTAGTGTGCAGGCTGAAAGTTCCTGACAAAGTAAAGCAACACTTTGGTTTCTGGCTAAAGATCACTCCAATGGTTGCAGGTATTTTATTCATGACTGGTGGTTTTGGTTATGCACGTCTACGTTTGCCCATTGAACCATTAATGTTTATCCTATCATTAACCTTCTGGTTATACATTTGGCACAATAAAAATAGATCTTTTAATAATAAAGAAACCACATGAAACAACTTTATTGCCCATGGCGCAGTTCCTATTCAAAAGATGATGGTCGCACTAAACAGAATGATACTACAGAAAAAGAATGTGTATTCTGCGCACAATTCAAGCAGAAAGACGATAACAACAATTTAATTGTTAAGCGATTTAAACATAACATCATCATGCTTAATAAATTTCCTTACAATGCAGGTCATTTGTTGATTTTGCCAAAAGCACATGTTTCAGACTTAAGCCAAATGACGCCTGAGGCACGGACTGAAATGATGGAACTCGTGCACAAAAGCACCAAGGTGGCAAGAGAGATAATTCAAGCACAAGGTGCTAATATCGGTATGAACATAGGCAAAATTGCCGGGGCAGGCATTCCGGCACATTTACATATGCATGTTGTGCCACGATATTTGGGAGACACCAACTTTATGGCAACTATCGCTGAAACTAAGAACATTTCATTTGATCTAAAAGAGATGATGCAGAAAATTAAAGCACATTTTTAAACTGCAATAACTGCATTGCCAAACAAGCAAATTCAGAGTATCATTTTATCGTACATAAATTTATCAAAAGCGCCTTACACTAAGGTTATTCCCCATGAAATCTAAAGAACTACGTCAGAAATTTTTTGATTTTTTCAAAAAACATGGCCACGAACAAGTGGCAAGCTCATCACTTATTCCTGCAGAAGACCCCACCCTATTATTTGCCAATGCAGGCATGAACCAATTTAAAGATGTTTTTTTAGGTAAAGAAAAGCGCAGCTACAACAAAGCAACATCCATTCAAAAATGTGTGCGCGCGGGCGGCAAACACAATGACCTTGATAATGTTGGCTTCACTAAGCGCCATTTAACCTTTTTTGAGATGATGGGAAACTTTTCATTTGGCGATTACTTCAAACAAGATGCTATTAAATATGCATGGGAATTTTTAACAAAAGAGCTCAGCCTACCAATTGAAAAACTGCATGTTTCAGTATTCGAAACAGACGATGAAGCCTATAACATCTGGAAAGATGAAATGGGCATTTCCACACAGCACATTCATCGCCTTGGTGCATCAGAAAACTTTTGGCAAATGGGCGATACCGGCCCATGTGGACCATGCACTGAAATTTATATTGATCGAGGACCTGAGCATGGATGCGGGAACGCAGATTGCGCACCCGGATGTGATTGCGATAGATTTTTGGAATTGTGGAACTTGGTGTTCATGCAATTTGATCGCCAACCTGATGGCACCGATAAATCTCTCACTCGCACAGGTGTTGATACCGGCATGGGGCTAGAGCGTGTTGCAGCAACCTTGCAAGGCAAAGATTCAGTGTATGAAACCGATATTTTCATGCCAATCATTGACCATTTAAGCAAAGTCACCGGCATTGATTACACCAAACAAACCGGCGACATGAAAGCTGCATTTCAGGTTTTGGCCGATCACATTAGAAGTTCATCACTGTTAATTAACGATGGTTGTGCACCATCAAATGATGGCCGTGGCTATGTTTTGCGTAAAATTATTCGCCGAGCAGCACTTTTTGCCCAAAAATTATCCGATGATCAAGATCTCTTTCCTAACTTAAGCACAGTTGTTGTTCAAGAGCTGGGTGATGTTTATCCAGAATTAAAAACCAAACAAAGGCTGATTAAAGAAGTACTCAAAAGTGAAATCGATAAATTTGCCACCAACTTAGTTCGCGGTAAGCAGATTTTGCAAAAATATATGAACGAACACAAAAAATCTAAAATGGTCTCCGGCGAACAAGCATTCAAAATGTACGACACTTACGGTTTTCCAACCGAATTGACTGAATTGATTGCAAAAGAGCATGATTTTGCGGTGGATATGGAAGGTTTTGCAAAACATATGGCAAAACAAAAAGCACAATCGGGCAAAAAAACAACCGATGATTTTGCGCATATCAAAGATTTAGATGAAGCCATTTCATCTGCATTCACCGGTTATGATGAACTTAAAACTTCTTCAAAAATCATTGCCTTGGTACATGACTTTACCTCAGTTGACAAAGTCTCTGCAGGGAGCAATGTATTTGTGATAGCTGAGCAATCACCATTTTTCATTGTTGGTGGTGGCCAGGTGCCAGACAATGGTTGGCTCACTATTGGCGATAAAAAAGTTCCTATTAAATCGGTGAGATTCATCCAAAAAGGCATTGCCGCTGAAATTGAAGCACCCGTTGATATCAAAGTTGGCGATGCAGTTGTTTCAGAAGTGCACAAGCAAAAACGTATTGATGCGATGAAAAATCACACCGCAACCCACTTACTGCAAGCAGCATTAATTGAACTGTTTGGCAATCAAATCAAACAATCTGGATCATTAGTTCATCCTGATTATTTACGCTTTGATTTCACTTATCACGGCACACTTTCTGAAGCTGATATCAAAAAAGTTGAAGATATCGTCAACGATAAAATTCGCGCAAATATTCCAGTTGATATTCAACAAATGGCATATCGCGATGCAATCAAAATGGGCGCGCTCGCATTCTTTGGTGATAAATATAATCCAGAAAATGTACGCGTGGTTAATGTTCCTGAGTTTTCCGTTGAATTGTGTGGTGGCACTCATGTGCCTCAAACTGGTGACATTGGCACATTCAAGATCACACAAGAGCAAGCACTCGCTGCAGGGCACCGACGCATCTTTGCATTAAGCGGACCAAAAGCAATCGATCTTTATCAAGAAACATTCAACACCGTTAAAAACTTAAGCCATTTATTTAAGATTAAGCATGAAAAAGTGTTAGATACCGTTGAAAAATTAAACACGCAGCACAAAGAACTGCAAAAAGAACTCAAACGGTCACAACAACAACTACTCAATGCACAAATGGCATCACTTGCTGATAACATTGAAATAGTTAATGATGTACCATTCTTATATGCAACCTTCAAAGACATGCCGCTTGACGCACTCAAAGAAAGCATGCTCCAATTGGCAAACAAAAAACCGGGATTGTATTTCTTCGGCAGCCAAGGTGATAATCGTGTAACATTTGTTGCAACCATCAGCGAAGCATTCGCAGATCGCCTAGATTTTAAAAAATTCGGCACATGGCTCAAAGAAGAAGCAAACTTGCAAGGCGGTGGAAGCAAGAACATCTTGCAAGGCGGAGGCACCAAACTTGATGCGAATCTAAAAGATTTGCTCAAAGAGTGGATTGCCAAGAACAACTAAATGCCAAAAAATTAAAAAGCTGAAGACCTTTTTTTAAATCTTCAGCTTTTTTTTAAAAATTCTGTAGCCTTTTTGAGCATGATTTTTGCATTTTCATAGGTCAGTTTTTCAAGGGCGGCCTCTAACGGCAACCAAATCGATCCAATATGTTCATGGGATAAGATGACCTCTTTTTTGTCGGCACATCCTACAAAAAAATAAACCGTTTTGTTGATCAACTCACTTGTTTTATGATCACGAAACCAATAAGAGAACTGTTCTTCAAACCCAGGCAAAATCTCAGCTGAAAGACCCGTTTCTTCGCCAAGTTCGCGTAAAGCAGCTTGATGCTTTGTTTCACCTTTTTCAATCTTCCCTTTAGGAAAATCCCAATGTCCTGAGGTGTAGTGCAACAATAAAAATTCACGTTTAGCTGCATCCCCATTGCAATCACAATACAACACTAACCCTGCAGAAAATTGCCGTTCCATACCTCACCCCTAATCTAAAAAATAAACCCTTACCCTAAACATGCGGCGAAAATAATATAATGCTAAAAATGCAAGGCCGCTCAAAGGCCCAACCCATAACCACAATCCAATCTTATGCAATAAAAAGTGCGCCACTACTTCCGGCATCACCATGGCAATTGCGTGATATATGCTATAAAACAGAAACAAAAATACAGCACCTGTTATTACCAATTGAAGTAAATAACGCCCAACAAACCGAGCAAACTCTGCACAATAAAAGGTAAAATGTAAGCGCTTATATAAATAGAGTGCATAAAGTCCTGTTTGTATCATAGCAGAAAAAACGGTTGCCAATGCAAGACCTGGTGCCTTAAGTGACCCAATAAGCATTGCATTCAAGCCAACATTAGCTAATGTTGCTACGATGGAAACAACAGCCGGTACACGAGTGTTGTGTAGCGCATAATATAAATTGAGCAAAATGCGATTAAGCGAAAAGAAAAACAGGCCACTAATAAATGCAATCAACACAACACTTGCTTGTTGCACTTTTTCCATCGGAAACTTGTCAGATAAAAAAATGGTGGCAAAAATATCTTCTGAAAAAAAGACCATCAAAAAAGTCATTGGTACCGTTACCCAAAAAATCAATTTGGCAGCTTCAAGCAAATAAAAGCTCAGCCGTTTTGGCGCATAGGTGACAACGCGAGAAAAATGTGGCAGCAAAATGGTTGAGAAAGCGGTTACAAAAACACCAAGCGGAATCCCCATAAAGCGATTGGCATAATAAAGCATCGCAACTGAACCTGCGGGCAACAATGAAGCAAACTGTGTATCGATAATGAGGCTCAATTCCATCACGCTCATGCTCATTAAGCAATTGCCAAACTTTAAAAAAACGCCACCAAAGATTTGCTTTACTCGTTCGGTAATAGCACCAAATGAAAAATCCAATTTTAAAAATGTAGCCACATGCCACAAAAACTGCAACAAACCACCGCATAGAATAAAGAAGCACAAGTATTCAACCGGAAACTTGTTACTCAGGCAAATGATCAACGAACTTATAAAAACGATATTGAGCAAAATAGGTGAAAACGCAGGTACAAAAAAATGATTGACCGATTGCAATGCACCAGCCAGCAATGCACTGCTTGAGATAAAAAAGATAAACGGCATCAAAATACGTAAATAAGGAACCGTGCGCACAATTTGTTCGGGCGAAAACCCTGGAGCCATTATCCAAACCACCGTGGGCGCTTTAATAATTACCAGAGCACACAGCGCCAAAACAATGCCCTCGAACACTAAAAACGCTAATGTCATTAAGCCATTAGCGTCCTCTTTTTTGCCATCTTTTACCAATTTGACCAACGTGGGTATAAAAGCAGCCGAAAGAGCTCCTTCAGCAAAAATTTTGCGCAATGAATTAGGAATCTTCCATGCTGTTATAAATGCGTCAGCAACCACCCCGGCACCCAAAAAGCGTACCATCAAAACTTCGCGAATAATGCCCAAAACACGACTTCCCAGAGTAGACCCACCCACCTGAATGGTCTTTTTGATAATTGACTGCTTCGAAAGTGCCGTTTTCATGACCTGCCTCATAAATAGATTAAGTGCATTATATAACTCTATTTTAATTTTTGTAGCATACCTGAATTTGATAAAAAGGGAAAAGCCGCACCTTATTTGCAAATAATCCTCCAATGCTCTATACTAGGAGTAGTTTTGATATTTATGCAGCTTTTACAGCTTATAGTTGGCTTTCTATTACAATACGCAATTCCGGTACAACCCATTCTCCTCTCATTGCTAGAAAGACCTAAGAAGGTAAAAAATTTGGAAAGAATCAGTTAAATTTATTTGTTTGAGGATGTGTGTTTGTAAAGAAATAGTATTATTAGTCAGTTTAGTTATTAAGTATAGAATAAACCTTTTTTTGAGATTTAATTAATTATGAAAAACATTTACGTTGGAAACATTCCATTTGCTACAACACAGGAAGAGTTAGAAGAACTTTTCACTCCTTTTGGTGAAATTCAGTCAGCTCGTATTATCATGGACCGTGAAACTGGCCGCTCACGTGGTTTTGCTTTCGTTCAAATGACTAACGACGCTGATGCTGATCAAGCGATTGAAGCATTGAATGAAACTGATTTCAACGGTAAAAATCTTCGCATTAACGAAGCTCGTCCTCGTGAAGATCGTCCACGCTCAGGCAGCGGTGGCGGATCACGTGGTGGTTTCGGTGGTAGCCGTGGTGGCATGGGCGGCGGCGGACGTCGTTTTTAGTAGATAAAACTACTACGCACTCTGCAAACACTCGTGGAGAATCGCTTCATATGGTTCTCTTCATTGATAAATTATAAAATAAACTTTTTTTTGAGATTTAATTAATTATGAAAAATATTTACGTTGGAAACCTTCCATTTGCTACAACACAAGACGAACTAGAAGCTCTTTTCGCCCCTTTTGGTGAAA
>JAJCZC010000019.1 GCA_029262575.1 Candidatus Babelota bacterium
GTTTTTGGGCAGATGGATTTTTTGCAGAAACTTCGGGACAATGTAGTGAGAGTGCAATTCGCACTTACATACAAAATCAATAAAATTTTCCGTTAAAAAATTTAGGAAGCCCCGGCTTTTAAGCCGGGGAGGGCGTCACTCTTTGCTCTACAACTCGATTAGCGTGGTTGGTTCTTTCAGTTAGGTGATCATTTGCTTGCTTGAGGACTTCAGTTGTTTTTTCATGTCCTTCATCAAGGGCCGTCATTAGTGTAGCATCCAAAAGGTTTGCATCTTCTATTTTTTTCTTTCGAGCCGATTTGCTCGATTCTGCGGCTCTTTGATCAGCAACTTCTTGTACGTTTTTTACAAATTCTTCTGTTTTTCCAGACTTAGTAATGGCGTGAGCAAGCCCGCCAAACATCGCATTGCTTACGGCAGGAATGAAGCAGAGAAACATTAATAACAACATCTTTTTCATGATAAAACCTTTATTCTAAAGTGAATCCATCCATTTATTTCATATAATGATTGTAAACATAATTGGCGCAGAGTCAAATGGTATAGGGCTAGCAATCGTATATTCATGAATGTAAATTGTAATATGAAATCTTTTTAATGAGGAGGTATGGGATAACTTGGTCTTTTTTCTTGGAAAAAACTATCGCTCATTGTACGCTGAATATAAAGAGGTTAAAGTCATTCTACACAAAAATAAGAGAGTTTATGAAGTATACAATTTGTATTCTGTTATTATGCTTGCATAATGTTGCTGCTGGTTCAGCAGATGATGAGTCTAAAGAGCGTAAACAATTGCATGGGATATTGTCATTTGTGCAGCCTGATATTGCCAATCGGGCGCTTTCGATAGACGTTGATCGTGAGATTGTGCGTGGCGCACAAATTCATTGTGCGTTACTTGCCAATGATCAAGAAAAAATTAAAGAGTTTATGCCTAAGCAAAACGCAGTACGTTCATTAATCTGGTGGCTTTATGCTTTGGGGCAAACATCGTTTAGTGAGGGGACTTTTTTGATGTCCGATACAGATGATTTTTCCATTTTATCTTATCTCAAAAGTAGCCCAGGCGTTTATGAGCGGATTTCTACTCATTTTAAGAGTGAAGGAGAGCCGCATCAATGGGGGTATGATATAGACGATTTACCCACCAAAACAATCAAAAGAACCATTTTATTTGGTAAGGCGGGCAGAGATGCTGCTGATAATAATTTAATTTTCATCAAACCCGAAACATGGGGAACTTCATCTTGGGCGCATTTTATTATGCATGCTTTGCAAATGCCTATATGTGTTGCGCGTAAAGTGCCATATTTGCAATACTTAGCTGGGACTGATGATGATAAGGGTTATCAAAAAGAGCGCATTCCTCAGAAAATTTGGTATGAGTTTGTTTTCCTTTTAGACCAATTGAACAAAACAGAATCATTAGATGCGCCAATCATCAAAAAAGAAGCTGCGGCAAGAGGCATTGCCTATATGGTGCATACTTTACAACAAATCGATCCAAAAAACAATGAGCTTCAGGCAAAGATTGATGCATTCATTTCACAGTTGGAAAATGTGTATGATAATCTAGATAAGCGATTTGGCAATGAAGTTGTTATCTGCAATAAAAAGTCTGCGCTCATATCTACTAAAGTTGCCGAAAAAGTGTTTAAAGAAATTGTAAAAAAACGCGTGCTAGAGGTTTGTGTGTAAAGTTTGATGTTGTTATACTGAGACAATCACTCTTCTTTTCTTTAAGGTTATAGGTTAACAATATGCTGCGTTTTCTTTTTGTTATAATGTTTTTTTGTCCTTTTTTAATTGATGCTTCCTTTTGCAAGATTGTAGGTCATAAAAAACAACGTCTTTCGCCTCGGTTTATCATAGAGCAAAAAAAAGAAATGGACCTTATGAAGGGTAAAGAGAGTGGCGATTATGATTCATTGCTACAGTTGATTGACCTTTATTTTGCAGAACACAGATTAGATGATGTCGAAACTGAATTGCATGATTTGATTGATGAAGGTGAAGTTAGGCCAGAGGACATTGTGAATTTAGAGCGTTTAGCAGATGAGTATCGATTATTGTGTCGATTTGAAAAAGCATCTCAGTGGTATAATAAGGCTGAATATGAAGCACTTACTTATACACTCATGTATCAAAAAGATTTTCGTACTCAAGAAATTCGAACAAAGCTTAAAAGCGCGGAAAAGATACTTGCATTGTTAGGCTAGGGTCAGAGTTGATCTTATTTTCCAAGCATAGCTTGGATCTAGTTGCTTGCTTTTTGCGTTTGTAGCCTATGTAAGGCCTCTGCGCGAGCTTTTCTATATTCAGAATTAGTGTTAACCGGTATGCCTGTTTGTGCTTCTCTTAGATTAATGGTTTCCAATTTATGGAGCTCACTTAATGCTTTCGCACGAGCCCTTGTGTATTTAGAGTCAGTGTTAGTAGGTATGCTTGTTTGTGCTTTTCTTAGATCAATGTTTTGTAGTTCGCTGTTGACTGCGCTTAAGATTGCTGCAGTAAAAAAGAGTCCAGATAATACTATTGATTGTTTCATAATAAATCCCTGTTTGAGTGTTTGTCCCTAGTTTTAAGTATAACACTCTTTTTGCTTGTATTAAAAGAGATTATGTAAGTATCGTTGGGATGATCAATAGGAATAGCTAAAAAATATCTAAACTAAGATCGTCAAACTTATTTTGTTTCGCTTTATAATTGGTAACAAATGCAATCATTGCAGCGTTATCGGTGCAATATTGTGGTGAGGGGGAGAAAAACTCGAGGTTGCGTCTTTGGCAAAAGTCTCCCAGCTGTTGTTTGAGATATTTATTGCATGCAACACCACCAACAAATGTGATGGCTTTAATTTCCGGATGTTTTTTGAGTGCAAGCTTGAGTTTGTTTTTGAAAATGTCGCCTATACACACTAATAATGAGCTTGCGACCTCTTTTTTGAGTTGCTCATCATCATTTTTTAAAAATGTTTTTGTTTTCAGATCAAATGCTTCACGCTTAACTAGGTCATAAAGTACCGCCGTTTTTAAACCAGAGAAGCTGAAATTGATCATGTTTTTTTTCCCGCGAGTGTAATTATAGAAATCTTTAAAGTTTGCCTCTCGGGCCAATTTTTCCACGATTGGGCCACCTGGGTAACCAAGGTTGATCAATTTGGCTATTTTATCAAAAGCTTCGCCCGCTGCATCATCAATTGTGTGGCCAATCACCTCATAATCACCGAAGTCCTTGACCAAATACATTGCACTATGTCCGCCAGAAGCGGTGAGGCAAATATGCGGAAACGGTACATCATGTTCAATCATGGAAGAAAATGCATGGCCCTCTAGGTGGTTCACACCAATGATGGGCAACTTTTTTGCGTAGGCGAGTGCTTTTGCAAAGCTTACGCCGATCAACAATGATCCGGGCAAGCCGGGCTTGCTTGTCACGCCAATTGCATCAATGTCATCTAAGGTTTTGCCACTTTTCTCTAGTGCTTCTTTGACTATTGGCGCAATCTTTTGCAGATGTGATCGTGAGGCAAGTTCAGGCACCACGCCGCCATATTGTTTGTGCAAATCAATTTGTGAAAAAAGCACATTAGATAGCATGCCTTCAGTTTCGTTATAAACTGCAGCAGCTGTTTCATCACATGAACTTTCGATAGCTAAAATGGTCGGGTGTTTCATAGGTTTTTTAAGCAAGAATTGAGATGGTTTTATTTTTAAAATCTGATTTAGTGCGTACGTCTTGTTGTGCATGATAAGTGCGTACATCTATTGAAGACAACACAAAATTCACCTGTGCTTCATGCAGCTCATCGGTGGTGAACTGTTGCAAAACTTGTTCGTTGAGTACGATTTTAGGCAATTCAAGAGCGTTGCCGCCTTGAACTTTTTCGACTAAATGTGGGTGATATTGCACAATAATTGCATTATCGGGAATACGCATGTCGTCCTGTAATGCTTTTTGGGTGATTTCCCAGGCTCCTTGGGCGTTAATATCGATATCAGTGGTTGATTTAAGCAAATCTTTATTGGGGTGAAATTTAAGTACGTATAACTTATATGGGCGATCTTTGCAGACGCGTTGAAATTTGATGGTGTTTTGTTCGGACACTGTTTCGATGTCATTGCAAATAAGCAAACAAAAGGTATTGCGCATTATATTTTCTAAAAGAGCAAAAGAGACCAAATGTGCGTCCTTCTCAATTTCGGTTGGGATGCGTTCCCCCGCATAGAAAACCTCGATTGGTTCCTTGATTTCAATTCCAGTTGGAAATTTGATAGCACCATAGCGGAGTGCTTTTTCAGATGGCAGGTAGGTGCAGCTGGTAAAAACAGCTGAAAACAGGGTAAGAATCGTTAGACATCGTTTGTTCATGGGTATACCTTTTTTGTAATTTTGCTATCCTGGTAACATAATACGTTTAGATGTAAGGCTAGAATGATTATACAAAAACTGCAACAATTTAGTAAGAAGTTATTCACGGCCGAAACTTCGGTAAAAAAGCTTACACTATCAACCTGTTTGGGTATCTTTATAGCCTTTTCGCCATTCATAGGTTTGCACACCTTGATGGCAATGGCTTTTTGTTGGCTTTTTTCCCTGAATTACCCTATTACACTTTCAGTTCAATTGGTAATCAATAATCCGTGGACTATGGTGCCGGTATACGGTTGTGGATATGGTTTTGGCAGATTAATAAGTGGCATGTGCCATGTGGATTTTTCACAATGCATGCCGTCATTGTTTGTGCGCATTTTTGAGCCTATATGTTCATGTGTGGGCATGTCGACCGATTTCATTTGGACTTTCTTTGTGGGCGGTAATGCTTTGAGCGTTTTGCTTGCAATTGGTATGTATGTTCCGATAAAATGGGTTTTTGAAAAACTAGAGCAAAAAAAACAATCAATTCCTTCATGAGAATTAAAAATGAAAATTATCGCACAAAACAAAAAAGCATTTCACGATTATCACATTGATGAACGCGTTGAGGCGGGCATTGTCCTTTCTGGCGACGAAGTTAAGTCGATTCGCGCAGGACATGTTTCGCTTAAAGGTGCATTCGCACATATTCAAGGTAATGAACTTTATTTGGTCAATTGTCACATCACGCCTTATGCACAAGCATATGATAAATCCAATCATGGTGATGAATATGCCACGCGGCGACGCAAATTGCTTGTTCACAGGCGCCAGTTGAATGATATGATGAGTGACATTGCGCGCCAAGGAACAACCGTTGTGCCACTCAAAATTGGTTTGAGCAAAGGCTTGATCAAAGTTGAACTTGGCATTGCAACGGGTAAAAAGAAAGCCGATAAGCGCCAAGCCCTCAAGGATAAAGATCTCAAACGTGAAGCAGCACGTGAGATAAAAGGGCGTTATTGATTTTGAGTATATAAAAAGAGAAGCTCCACCTGAAATAGGTGGAGCTTCTCTTTTTTACTTATTATTGCGTTGTTTTAAGGTTACTTTTTTGCTGCTCTTTGCGCTAAACGTTCTGCTCGTGCTGCTTGTCTTTGTGCCAGGCGTTGTTTATTTTTTTCCAGGTTAATTTTTTGTCGAGCTTCACGATTTTTTTTCCTTTCTTCCTGCTGTTGAGCACGTGATGTTTTACGTTCTTGAGGTGATATTCTGTGTTTAGCTTGTTGTTTTTGTGGTTTAGGCGCTCTGCTCGTTGGAAACTTTGTTTGTTGCCTTGTGGTTGCTTGTTGTTGAAGAGGTTGCCCCAAATTTTGCGTTTGATTTTTGGTTGTATTTTGCATCTCTTTTACGTATTCACCAATAACGTCCTGCATTGTTTCCTTAACCGTGCTAAAACTCGACTGGTGTTTGCTTCGTGGATCGCGTGGTGTTGTGAAGTCCGTATAGGGACGGAGTTTTGTCCCTATGTTCATGATTATGTTGTGTTTTATGCTATTGCTGAGCGGAAGGTAGTCAAGGTATACGGTGTCCATGCCGATGCGTTTGCTGCCTAAAGTCCCAGGCTCGTCATCGAAAGACGAATCAAACAATGCCTCTAGGGCTGTTGCTGCAAGAGGGGCAACATTATTTTTGTTAATTTTTCCATCGGTTATGGCTTGTGCAAGTTGTTTGCGAGCAAATCGCAGAGCTTCGACCAGGTCATCTTTATTTTCTTTGATGCCCTTATGTGCATATGATAATCCTAAGGCAGCAGCCAAGTGATCAAATAATAGCTTGTTTTTGGTTTGACCATTTTCATTGATGGCAGCTAAAACTGTTTCAGGGTCATGTTTGGTGCCAAGTAAGAAAGGTGAGTTAGCGATTTGGAGCACTTCAATAAGATGAATATCATCTTTGTTCAGAGGGGTTTGTCTTTGTTTATTGAGCCACCAGTTGTATACCTTATGGTGTGTAACGTCCACATTATCATCATAGCGAGGGTTGATCGTAGTTTTACCGTAGGAGTTTTGTATCCTGACCTTAAGGTCTTCTATAACAATACTTCGGACAGTTTCATCATGTCAAAACTCCGTAAGATAAAGCTTGTTGATATATGATATTATATTTTTCTGGGTTTAGCCGAAAAAGTGATACTGGAAAAAATCTGTCAATGAAGCTTTTGTTGAAATATTCATT
>JAJCZC010000020.1 GCA_029262575.1 Candidatus Babelota bacterium
AATGAATATTTCAACAAAAGCTTCATTGACAGATTTTTTCCAGTATCACTTTTTCGGCTAAACCCAGAAAAATATAATATCATATATCAACAAGCTTTATCTTACGGAGTTTTGACATGATGAAACTGTCCGAAGTATTGAACAAATAAAAAAGAGCTAAAATCAAGGGTTTTTCATTTGGATAAAAGCAACATGTGTGATAAAATCTACTGCATTTATAATCTATTCAACTTTGATTAAGGAAAAAGATGTTACACAACTTCAAAAAAACAATGCTCTTCCTTTTAATATTGTTTCACCACAATATTTCTGCGGCATCTAATAATGACAATACTTTTTGCTGTGATCGCCTCAAAAAGTTATGGGGCGCACTTATGGGCTACGATGCCCCTGGCATATCCATCGAGGGTATTAACAAACCTGAATCCCTACCATATGTATTTAAGCACATGCTAGACGAAGCAAACGAAAACAAATCGCGATCGAAAGAAGATGAAACATACCTAACCATTCGAAATTTTTTGACTGCATGCATATGCAATGGTACTTCCCCAAATACACATCTTAGCACATATGATGAGCTAGATGGCTTTAATGCATTACAATTAGCAGTATTATACGACGATCATGAATTTGCATCGTTCTTGCTTGATAATGGTGCAAAATTTAAAATAAAGTCTCGTCCGCGCATGCTTTATGATATACAAAGTTCAGAAATGGCAAAGGCATTTAAAGACAATGGCCTTAGACTTACTGATAAGCAAAAAATAAAATTGTTTCGTGGTCTAATAAAAGCGCCTATTTTTTCTAGCAACATAAAAGATAAAGGAGTTCAATCAGCTAATGCAATTGATGTATTAACAAAATACGGTTTTATAGATCCTACATTAGCTATTTCAGGTGGAGATTCCGACTGGTTTGGAAATGAAACGACGACTCCACTACAATACCTCGCACTTCATTGTTCAGTTTTTGATCAAGATCCAATGATTAAAATTGCAAATGCCTTGGTAAATGGAGGCGCAATTACAGAGTCAATAAATGGCACTGATACACCAATCAGAATAAGCAGAAATTTGGCTCAAAAAAACGCTGAATATAAACACCTGCCTGGATGCTATGCTCTGGCCAGTTTTTTGAGCGAAGTTGAATCTCAACGAATCATTGATAATAAATGATAACTTTCTCACTTTTTTAGCTTACTTGCATTGCGTTAAGCAAAACAAATATAATGCACCATGAATGCTCAAAACGAGCATATCGTACGCAATTCTAAAGAGCAAGAAAGGAATAAAATATGAATCACCCATCTATAACGTTGATGGCATTAAGTGCCAGCATTACCTTTGCCGCACATAATGGCACGATAAAAGAATATCGCTACACCGATCCATCTACTTGGCGCGCCGTTGAAGGATTGATAGGACAATTGATGATAAACCATCAAAGCATAAAAGATATGCACACGATTGCAATTGTAGCATTTCATCTTATTTGGCAGGTCAAAGACTTCACTCTTGCACAAAAATTACTTGATCAATTACATCAAAATAACTACTCATGCAAAAATATGATCCATTACTTACAAGGAAAGCTTTACTACTTTCAAGCGAACTTCCCAAAAGCATTAGCATCGTATGCTCATATTGATTTTGATGCAAAAGATGAGAAAGCAGCATTAAGCACTATGCTCAAAATCATAGGATCCTACAATAAGCCCGATCCTGATGGAATAGAATTGGATCTATTACAAGCTATTATTATCAACGAGATCGCCAATATTCATTTAGAACAACAAGCATATGATGAAGCGATCACAGGATTCAATGCAGCGTTCACCCTTCAAAAAAAGGCTTATCGAACCATAGAGCATGCTAATGTTGCCTATACATTGCGCCGGCTGGGCATAACGTATGCTAAAAAAGGCGACATCATCAACGCCAAAGCTGCCTTCAACAAATCATTGAACATCTGCAAAGCTGTTTATAAAGAACTGGATCACCCTGAACTGCATGCTGTGTTAGAGTGCTTGCAAAAATTAGAATGTAATTGAACACAGGACTCCCGTAAATAACTGAAAGATCTGTTCAGGATCGACATTTCAAAAAAATGAGCTCTCTTTTTGTGATCTAAAAACATAAAGAGGAGCTCAAATGATCAAAGAAACTAAACGTAAATTAACTTATTTCAAGACCTAATTTATCAAGATATACGATTTGAAATGAGGTTTCACGCAAACCGTGTCATCCAAGATGGCGACTTTAAAGGCCAAGTTAAAAAGCATCCAAAGTTTAAATTGAGCGTAAAACGCCCAATGCGCACCAGAAAAGCTGAATGGGATAAACTACAATATAAAACTGAATGTGAATATTACTCTCCAATCAGGCCCATTTCAATCGCAAATACATATAATAAGATTGACACCCCCAATAAAGATAGTAAACGCAAAATTTCACTACGCGAAAAATTAGTATTGAGTTATCTAAAACGCAGAGGAAGAATTGAGCAAACCTCAACGGCATATGTGCATCGTTTTAATAATCACTTAGTGCGGAGAACAACTTTTATTACAGCAGCTATATACGCAGTTCCAATAATTTCCGAAGGTGGATTAAAAGTGCTCATATGGTTACTCTCATAATGGCGAAGGTTTTTTACTTATAAATAACAAAAATCCTTCGCCATTATGAGGATAAATATTTTGTACATTTTTAAAACAACACTCTCTATAAAGCAGCCCATTTATCAAACATACGCAAAACAGATAGACTTTGAGTCGGCAACATTGCTCTATCCTTGCCAAACCAACGCATATCTTGCGATTCATGATTGCGCACATAATCTTCATCTGAAGTGACGCGCAACAAAAAACGAATATCATAGTGATAATGTTCAGGCTCTTTTTTATTTGCCGGAATCAGATGCACATCAATATCAAATATTGCACCATTTTGCCAAACCGGTTCAATATGCTCAATGCCCGACTCCTCTTGAGCTTCTTTAATTGCTACACCAAGCACATCAGAATCGCCATCACAATGCCCACCAAGCTGTATCCATTTATCAAGTTTTGTATGATGCATTAATAATGCCTTAGTGCCCTCTTTGTTAAGTAGCCATGCTGAAGCTGTGATGTGCCCAACTTGCAATGTTCTTTCAAAGCAATCTTCATGATTTTCAACAAATTTCTGAATCAGCCCTTTTGCATTTCGATCTTCTTGCGTTGTTGATTGATATGCCTCTAAAGCTCTAAGTAGTTTTTTTTTACTCATGATACCCTTCTCAAAATCAAAAGTTTCCCAACGTTGAAAATAGAATACCAAAAACAAATCAATCTGCTATGAAATTTTCATCAAAAAATCTTTGAGGCGCACACTATAACCCCATTCATTATCATACCAGCCAAAAACTTTACACATGTTACCTCCGGCTTGCGTAAGTGGCGTATCGATAACGACTGAATAATCTGATCCACTATAATCGCTGGAAACCAATGGCTCCTCACTAGTTCCTAAAATACCTTTTAGGAGATCTCTTTCAGCTTGTTCAAATGCACTATTTATATTTTGCACAGTTAGAGGTTGCACAGTTTTGACCACTAAATCAATCAACGAAACTTTTGCTACTGGCACTCGCACTGAAACTGCTTGAATTCGGCCAGTAAGAGAGGGCATTATTTGATCAATCATACGCGATGCACCAGTTGAAGTTGGAATAATATTTAATGCTGCCGCACGCGCACGACGCAAATCACTGCATTCAACATCAAGCAAAACTTGTGTGTTGGTGTATGCATGAATTGTGGTCATGAAACCTTGTTCAATTTCAAATGCATCATGCAAAACTTTGAGCATCGGCATAATAGCATTGGTGGTACAACTTGCTAATGAAAAGACGCGATGTTTATCTAAATTTATGTGATCATCATTAATACCAGGCACAATAGTGCTTATCATGCCTTTGCATGGTGCAGTTATCAGTGTATATTTTGCACCTGCGTTAAGATGCACATCACATGTTTTTTCTGTGGCATAACGCCCTGAAGCATCAACCACCCAATCAATGTTATATTTTGACCAATCTAATTGTTTCGGATCACATTCGCTCAGAATAGTAATTGCCTGCCCATTTATGGTGAGCGTATGATTGGCAAATGAAACCTCGCCTTTGAATGTACCCATCAAAGTGTCATAGCGAAACATATGTGCAATATTTTCAACACATGCTGGCCCAATATTGATAGCAACGACATCCAATATTTTTTCTGCCTGGGGATCTAGAAAAATGGTGCGTAAAAAATTTCTACCAATTCTGCCAAAACCATTTATTGCTATGCGCATTTACTACTTCCTTTTTTTAAATCAATTCAAACTATTATACATGCCACATCTCATGTGTGCCACATCTCATGTGTGCCAGGCACGCACTAAATCTACGTGATCTTTTTCTACCTCAGAAAATGCAGCAGGCAGCTCCATAATCACCGGAACATGAGCGATATGTTCATTGAGTATAAACTGCTGCAATGCATCCATATCAATAACACCTTCAGGTAACAACGAGTGACGATCAATGCAGGAACCTGCTGCTGCTAATGTGTTATTCAAATGTATCAATGCAATACGATCAAATCCAATAGTCTCACGAATTTTATCAAAAAACTGTCGTTGCCCATTCACATCTATAATATTATAACCAAATGCATGTGCATGCACCGTATCGATGCAAAATGACACCTTCTCTGGATGCTCCAGCTTTTGCAAAATAAGTTTAAAATCATCTAAGTCACTACCCACCGCCAATTTACCATGTGCAGTATTTTCAAGCACTAATGTAATATCATCCTCATGCTTGAGTAGTTTATTTAATCTGTGAACCAACGCATCGATGCCTTCAGTTCTATCTTGTGCACCCTTTGCTGATCCTGGGTGCAAAATAAGATGGGTAAAGCCAAATTTTTTGGCTAGTCTTAACTCATTGCGTATTACATTTAAGGAAATAGATTTTATACTCGCTAAATTTGTCCAATATGCTGAATGAACAAAAAGCTGTTTAAATTGTGAACGTACTTGCGCAAAAGCATTAATTTCATCATGACTTGGTTTTATAAAACGATGTGTGTCTTGATGCAGAAAAAAACATTGAAAAGTCGGCAGCTTCAATGCTGCCGCTCTTTGAGCTAATTCTGTTACGGTGTGTGTTAAACGCAGATGTAAACCAATATCCCTCACATTTAATCCTTTTTTAATTAGCCAAATGTTGCTTTTAAATAGTCGTTGTCAAAAAATGGTGCCAACGCATTAACAAAATCATCTTTAACTTTTTGCAAACCCTCAGCTGTTGTTGATTCAAAGCGTATACTCAATACTGGTTGCGTATTTGATGCACGCAACAATCCCCATCCATAAGGCATCGTGGCTCGCACACCATCAATAGTTAATAAGTCTGCATCCTCTTTTTGTGCAAAAATATCTTTAACCGTTTGCACTATCAATTCTTTTTTGTGCTCGTCAACAGCAATGCGATACTCACGAGATGTATGCATTGTTTGATATACTTCAAGTAATTGATCTAATGATTTACCCGTATCTTTGAGCAATTCAAACAAACGCAATATTGCATAGACACCGTCATCATAACCAAAATAACGATCCTTAAAGAAGAAATGACAACTCAATTCACCTGCCAACAAAGCATTATGTTTTTTCATGGTATTTTTTACTATGGAGTGACCGGTAGGAGACATGATTGGTTGTGCACCTATCTGTTTTAAATATTCAATTAATGCAATGGAACCTTTCACGTCAAATGCTACAGACAAGCCACTATGATTTTTAACAATCTGTTGTGCAAATAAACCGAGCAACAAATCCCCGGGCACCAAAATGCCCTTTTTAGTCATTGGCGTCATACGATCAGCATCGCCATCAAGACCGATCCCAACTTGCGCATCAGTAGATTGCAATACATGTTTCACGTCTTGCATATTTTTGATGTCAACAGGATTTGCTTCATGATTTGGATATGTACCATCAACTTCGCCAAACAATACTGATACATTTGGCCATTGCATTTTTTCAATGAGTTGGGGAATCACCGTGCCACCAGCTCCGTTGCCACAATCAATAACAGCGGGCAATGTCATACCCTTCAAATCTTTAAAGTGCTCTACAAGCCAATCGATATAGGTTGGCATTATGAGTTCTTCAATGTAAGAACCTTTTGTATCGCATGCAACCTTTTTGTCTTCTTTATAGTCTCGATAAAGTTCTTTTATATCAACGCCCCACACACTTTCTTTATCCAAACATAGCTTGAGGCCATTGTACTCTTTTGGATTATGTGAAGCTGTAATCATAACGCCTGCTTGTACCGGTGTATTATGCATAGCAAAATAAAGTGCCGGCGAATGGCATAAACCTACAAAACGAACATTAATGCCACTATCAAGAAATGCATCAACCAATTGTTTTTTTATCTCATGAGAGTGAATGCGCCCGTCCATGCCAACTGCAATAGATTGCAAATCAGGCTTCTTTTGTTTAAAAAAATAGGCGATCGCTCGGCCTAAATCATATATCTGATCTAAACGCAAATCGGAGCCAACTTTGCCCCTAATATCATATTCTCTAAAGATAACTTCTGGTAATTTCTGTTTTTCTATCATAATTTGACTGTCCCATTTTGGTGTATTTATATTAATTGTATCATAAAAATCGATCATCGGGCACTCCTAGTAATTTATGGTCAACATGCTAAACTCATTTGAACCTAAATTAATACATATGAGCAATAATACTAGAATGAATTTGCTATGGTACCAATAAAAATTCAAATAAAAAATTTCCTTAGCTACGGCGAGGAGCTCCAAACCATCGACTTTTCATCTTACCACCTTTTGTGCCTCTCTGGCAAAAACGGGCATGGCAAATCTGCTCTACTGGATGCCATAACCTGGGCCATCTGGGGGCAAGGCCGCAAAACAAGTGGCACCATAAAGGCTGATCACGGCCTACTGCGTTTGGGTCAAACACATATGCTTGTTATTATCGACTTCGTGTGCAACAACACCTACTATCGTATACGACGCGAATTCGCCCTCACACATGGCAAACCATATGCAGCGCTCGACTTTGGCATAGTCAATGAAGCAGATGACACCATTGTGCCATTAACCGAAAAAAAAATACGCGAAACACAACGCAAAATCGAAAATACGTTGCATTTAGATTATGATTCATTTGTAAACTCTGCTTTTTTACGCCAAGGCCATGCTAACGAATTTTCCAAAAAATCGGCAAAGGAACGCAAAGAGATTCTGGCAAATATTCTAGGACTCCAGCGTTATGAAGTTATGCGGAAATCTGCCAATGATAAAGCGCGGGAAGCATTGGCACAAAAACAACAAATAGTTGCATCACAAGAAAAAATTATAACTGAACTTGAAAAGACCGAAGAAATCAATAGTACGCTCAAAATTACCAAAGCCGAACTGGCGGATCTTACCAAAAAAGAAGAAAGCTTTATAGCACAACAGCAAGAAATACAAAAAATTAAAGAGCATCTGTTCAAGCAACAGGAAGCAGAAAAACAAACCGTTAAATCGATACAAACATTAACCACTCTGCAACACGACCAACAGCAACTATTGCGTGAAACGTTTGCAAAATGGCGCACTATTCACAAACAATTATTGCTAGCAACTTCTACAGAACAATTAAAAAAAGCAAAAAAGCAATACGCCAATGAAGCGCATAAATGGCAAGAGGCTTTTGCTCAAAAATTAGAAAAAAAAGAACAATTTCTCAAAACAAAAGAAGTGTGTGCAACCATTGAGCATAAACTCAAAAATGAACTGCAAGTGCTCGCACAAAAAGCACAACTTGCATTGCAGCAACTGCAAATGAACCATACACAACAGGGACAACAATTAAAACAACTTGAACAAGAAGAAAAACAGATTACAGCTGAGCAGAAGGAGATGCTACGACAAATTGCAAGCATCGACAAACTGCTACAAAAACAGAATAAACCAACAATTACGACCATTGAAAAAGAGTTTGAAAAAAGACGCAACCATTATCAACAATGGATCACACAAGCCAACTATCTAAAAAATGAACTTGATCTCATCAAGCAAAAAAATGCATTTGTGCTTGATGACGCCTCTCCCAGTTGCCCACTATGCGAACAAAATCTTTCCGCTTCACGCAAAAAATTTTTAAAAACAAAGCTGGCCAACAATGCAACAAATCTAACTCATCGCTATGCACGATTGAGCAAACTAATTCGCACGATCAAACCAATGCTGATTGAGCAACACAAACATCTGGATATCCTCAAAAAAGAGGACAACCACTTAGAGATTGAACGGCACAAAAAAAGCGAAGCCGAAAAAAAACTAACACAACTTGCAGTACATCAAAAACAGCTAAAGGCAAAACAAGAGCAACTAACCAAGCTTATGCAAGATGAGCACAAAAAGATCAAGCTGCAGCAAAAAATATGTACAAAGCAAGCCTCAACTGCCGAAAATAAAGTCAAAGAGGACCCTGCTTATAAAGCGAAACATCTTGAACTTGAACAATTACACAAAGCATATAATGCCATTGCTTACGATCAAGCGGCACACAAAAAGGTAGTGGAACAACTGCAAGAAATTGAAAAGCACCTGGCATCACTTGAAAACATGCAAAAAGAGGCTCACCTACAAGATGAACGCAAAAATAGAGCTACTCAATTATGCTTTGAACTGAAAAAGATAAAATTAGAGCTGATAGCCCTGGAAACAAAACAAAAGCAATATATACAATTACCACAAGAACTGGCTGCATACGCACAAAAAGAAAAGGAACTAGCACAATCTCGTGCTGAACAAAATGCTAAAAAAGAAAGATTATTACAGAATAAGGGTCGCCTAGAACAACAACAAACCGTGCTCAAACAACTAAAAAAAGAACACAGCACCCAACAAAAAACCATTAAAGAGCTTGCCAAAACCGCTGATGAGTTTCAAATTGTAGCAACCGCATTGGGCAAAAATGGTATCCAAGCATTATTAATTGAGGATGCAATTCCTGAAATTGAACAAGAGGCAAATGACCTTTTGAGCAAATTGACCGATAATCAAGCTCAAATATTCATTGAATCGCTACGTGATCTTAAAAGTGGTGGCACACGCGAAACATTAGATATAAAGATTTCCGATGCCGCCGGTATTCGTGCTTATGAGCTTTTCTCTGGCGGCGAAGCCTTTCGAATCGATTTTGCATTACGCATTGCCATTTCAAAACTTCTCGCCCGCCGAGCTGGCACGTCTTTGCAAACATTGATCATCGATGAAGGTTTTGGCTCACAAGATGATGAAGGCCTTTCAAACATTATGGATGCAATCTATAAAATTCAGGATGATTTTAAAAAGGTAATCATCGTTTCACATTTACCGCATTTTAAAGATCAATTTCCAGTACATTTTTGTGTTCAAAAAGGCCCGAATGGTAGTCATGTGACTGTTATTGAACAGGCATAACAAAAGACATTATAGCAACGCGCCCTTAGTTCCGCATAAATAAAAACCTAAACAACTTCCATATGAGGATAGTGGGCCTATTTTAGCTGTTTCTATCTCAAAATCGAGAACAACTGACAAATATGCAATTTACATTAATATAGGTATTGGTATCTATACTTTTACGTGTTTTAAATTTATTACAAGAAGGAACTGCATGCCTTTATTTAATTATTATAAAAAGTTAGCTTTTTTTGCTATATTTCTTCCGATAGCAGGATCATTATTGGGTTCCAGCTCTAGAACAGAACATAAAATACCAACGTTGCAAATCCTTACCTGCAATGCCTTGTCTGAACATAATATTCCTATTAAAGGAAAAATATGCAGGATTATATGAAAATACAAATCTGAAGCCCTATCTGACAGCTGTTAAAAAAAAACTGTAGAAGAAGCAAAAATGTCACTAGGACATGGGGAATTTTATCTAAATATTAACCAAATTTTTCATCCCGGAGGCCCATGGAACTACTCCGAAAATAAACTCGCAAACAGCTTACTATCCTGCTCAAGATCTTGCTCACGATTAATCAAGAAAATCGGGATAAAAGAACCACCTGAAGCGAATTTATGTTGTTCTGCTTGTTCTTATTCTTTTTACTGTTTGACAATAACGTCCTGCTTGTCATTAATGGAAAAAACAGATACACCGCTCTGTCCTCTTGCTATATTAACTACTGGTTTTGTTCCCGACATTTTACAGACTTGGCTTCAGAACTATCTGCTCAATCCCAAAACATGGCACACGAAAAAACCTAAGCCCATAATCATGATCGAAAATGATGAAGATAACAATTCACCAAGCGTAGACGAATCTTACAAGCAATATCCTTCATCAAAATACGCCACTTCAAGCAATGTTAAAAACTTTCCCATTCACAAAATAAAAGAGGATTAAGCTAATCTGTAAAAATCACCCACTTGCGCCTTTCTTTTTATTAAGACGATGAATACCAATAATTACTTAATTTCTCAAGCAAAAACAGCTTCAAACTATTGACTACAAACATGTAAGTTAATCTACCTTATATCAAGGGAGATTAACTATGTGTGTTATTTTGTTCATATTACTTCTTTTATGCAAAACAGCTCATCCATCAAATATATGCATTTTTGTTGATCATCAACCAGATAAGAATCATTCTATTTATACAGCACTTAAAAAAACAATACATACCAATGCTGATCATATTTTTGTCACACCTCCATTATGGAATTTTTTTTCTAAATATCAAGCCGCCAAACAACGTAAAAAATTGCGTGCACAATGGCAGTTTTATGATACACATATTGGCCTTATCTATATAAAATCAAAAAGGATCTCCAAAAAAAACGGCATTAATACGAAAGAGCTCAAACGACTGAAAAAACCATTTAATAAAAAAATTCAAGAAGAGTCATGGATATCGCTATTTCCTTCTCTTTTTAATATCAAACTATGGCAAAAGCATCACCAAAAAACAACTCAACCATCAATTGTATATATGGACGGCCACGGTTCAAAGCGAAGAAAAGATCCATCTGCTGAAAAGATATGCGGCATACTAGCTTACGAATTTGCAAACCTTCTTAACTTTTTTTATACCACATTACACATTGATCTTCTGGGAGTACAAACCTGTCATTGGACCTCTATGCGCATTTTAGAATTGATTGCCAAAAAGCACAAATATACATCTTCTCCTTTTGGCATTATAACCCCTCTACGGACTGAAGAAGTATTAACTACAGCATCTTCAAACTTAAATAAAAAAAAAACCGAAGAATATTGTTTTTTAAAAGCGCTACAACTAATAATGAATAACTATAACGGCACAATAACCCCAAAAATGAAAGATATTGCTTGCCGTATTGATACATTAAAGCACCCTAAAAATAATAAACAGGGCATCACATTTATCCCATCAGGTGATATTTTTGCTCATGTTTTATGATACGATTAATCTTTATGCGCGACAATCTCTAACCAGTGCCGTTTTACTTTGATAGGTTCATCAATTGCAAAATTGTTCATCGAAAGATACTTTTCAAGAATAGCATATAAAAAGTGCTCCTGTTTTTCTTGCGGTACACATGCAATGTGCGGCAAGAAGGTTTTTAACCATTGTGCACAAGCATTGATATCAGCAAAAGTGGCCGAACTATGTCTATCTACAACTTTAATGTTTTCATATGATAGTTGTTCAAGCAATGCTATTATGCTTTCATTGGTATGCAACCAAACCCATTGGACAGGAAAATTTTCAAAATAACTCCGCCATTCCGGTTGTCTAATCACATATGCAATTGGCTCACAAAAAGGATAATCATCGTAGGTTACACGCATTACCAGTTTTCCACCATCTTTTAATGCGCTGTGCATATTGGACAATGCCTGCGCTTGATGCTCTATCCAGTGTAAGCACATAAAACAGGTAACAATATCAAACTGCTTTTCGAATGGCATACGCCTTGCATCCATAACACGGAACAAACAATGCCCACCATACTTTTTTTGAGCAAAATACATCATACTATCTGATGCATCAACACCAAGAACTGTTGCACCTTTTTGCGCCATATAATGTGAAAGAAAGCCATCGCCACAGCCGACGTCTAGAATGTTTTGACCCTCAAATAAGCCAAGGCTGTCAATAAGACGTAAAGCCTCTTGATGCTGCAAGATTGCACGTTGATTATAAAATGTCCCGTCCCAGCAATTACATAAAATGACATTAAACATCACACAAACTAAAATTATTCCTTTTTTCAATCTATTTCCTTAAAAATTATGATAGAATCAAAATATCGAAATAAATACATAACCCTATTGCGCAAGAGCAAATAATGAAAGATAACACAACCACTATTGCCCAACTCAAGCAAAAAGCATCAAATTTTGTACATGATCGTGATTGGCGCCAATTTCATGGAGCAAAAAATTTGAGTATGGCTATTTCAGTAGAAGCATCTGAACTAATGGAATTATTTATTTGGGCACGAGACCAAAAAGAGGCTGGCCTAATTCTCAAAGAAAAGGAGCAAGACGTCAAAGACGAACTTGCTGATATCATTTTTGCAGCACTCATGTTTGCTGATGAATTTGATATTGATCTAACTCAGGCAATTGAAGATAAAATTATACACAACGAAAAAAAATATCCGATCGAAAAGGCCAAAGGTGTGAATAAAAAATATACCGATTTATAATATTGGCGGATGCCCTGCAACAAATCGTTTGATCTTTGGAAATTGATCCGTATTTTTAGTAATATTTTTTGATTGAGCCGATTCAACAATATGGCCGCCTTGCATTAAATGCACCTGACAATCCAACTTATCGATCAACACGGTGTCATGTGTTGCAATAACAATAGTGTATTTCTGATCGGCCAAATTTTGAATAATCTGTGCAACATATGATGTAAGTAATGGATCAAGTGCAGAAGTTGGCTCGTCCATACAAATAATCTTTGGTTTCATCGCCAAAGTTCGCGCTAATGCCAAACGTTGTTTTTGGCCACCTGAAAGTGCTGAAACTCGTTTATGCGCTTGATCGCTTAAATTAAACTTTTTTAATAAATCAGTTGCGATAACATCAGCCTCTGCTTTGGGTACATTCAGCACTTTTTCAAGAGGAAAAGTTATATTCTGTTTAACTGTTTTATGATTAAACAAATTGAACTGTTGAAACACCATGCCAACGAGATGTTCCCTCTGTTGAGTTTCATGATTTATGGGTTTTCCTTCAAACCATATCTGGCCAGCATCGACTTGCTCTAAATTGCTCAGCATACGCAATATGGTCGATTTGCCCACTCCTGATTCGCCAAGTAAAATGGTGATTGATCCTTTTGGTATATCGATGCTTACGTTATCAACAATCTTTTTATCACCAAAGGATTTGCTCACACTTTTAATTTGCAACATAGTTCATCCTTTTGCTTACGAATTTCATAATGAAATAAATTGATCCGGTTAAAATCAAATAAATCAATGCAATAATCGTATAAGTGGTGATTACATCATAGGTGCGGCTACGAATAACTGCTGCTTCTTTTGCCAACTCCATGACACCAATAATAGACGCCAAACTTGAATCTTTCACTAAAGTAATAAGTTCATTGCCCAATGCAGGGAACACAATTGAAAATGCCTGCGGAAGTATAATGTATCTAACTGTTTGAATTTTGCTAAAACCGAGTACATGTGCTGCCTCAATTTGTCCCTGCGATATTGCATTGATACCAGCAAGAATAATTGAACTCAAGTATGAACTACTATTCATTCCAATGGCCAACACGGCTGTCCAAAATGCAGGGATACTGATGCCAATCTGTGGTAACAAAAAGAAAGCAAAGGTAATTTGAATCAACATTGGTGTACCTTTGATAACACTAGTAAAAAAACTAACAATCCATTGAATCCATTTTGGTGCGTATGCCTGAGATAAGCCTAAAATAGTACCCCCAGTAATCCCCAATAGACAACTAAAGAAAGCAATTTGCAATGTCTTTATCGTTCCATTAATTATTGATGGCGAATACTCAACCAGTATATTAAAATCAACCATTGATTCCCCATTTATCTTTTAATTTTTTCATACTACCATCCTGTTCCATTTGATCTAATATTTCCTGAATTTGCTCTAAAAGTTCGGGATATTTTTTCGATACAATTAATGCTGTAGTCTCTTCAGTTTCTTCAATCGGCACAATCGCATATTGATCTTTACTAAATTTTTCAAAAAAAGGCGCCAACGTATTATGCGCAGTCACAAATGCATCAGCACGATTATTTTGTAGGGCTAAAAATGCTTCGGCTGGGGTTTCTAGACGAATCAATTCAGGACCTTCAACCGTGCTCATGAATAAATCTGCGGTATAGCCCTGATTTACCACAACTCGCTTATTTTGTTTTAACGCCTCTAATGATCCTACATCCGCACGGTCCACCAAACTCACGATATAAAGAGAATCACCATGAATATAAGGCTTGGTAAAGTTAACCACTTTTTTGCGATTTGGAGTTGGCGTCATTCCGGCAGCAATAATGTGCATACTCCCTAATTGAGTCTGCGGTATTAACGCTTCAAAACTCATATCCTCAAAAACGATCTCCTTGTTTAAGCGCTGAGCAACCTCCTTAATGAGATCAATATCAAATCCTGTGAGCTCATTACGTTCTTTAAATGAAAATGGAGGAAAGTTTGACTCGGTGCCCACAATCAAAAAGTTTTCATTTATTTTCTCTATCGAATTAAAACATCCTGATAAACTAAGTAAACTTGCAAAAAATAGCGTCAACAACTTGTTTTTTTTCATTTCTTATTTACCTTATTAATCACTCTTTGCATTAGAAATTGATTATACACTGTATCATCGATGATGACAGCATTCGCTAATTCCCCGCATATTTCAAAACCACATTTTTTATATAAATTAATAGGGGCTTCTTCAAGCGTAGTAACATAAAGCATCGCATGCAAAACCCGCTCACTTTCTTCCATTTTTTTTATAAGTGCATGCATCAATATTTGACCAATACCACGATTTTGATAGGCAAGATCGACAAATACACTGGTGACCATAGCCATATGCCTACAAATAGATGAATATTTCATTTCACACATCGCGCCGACCATTCCTACTAGTTTGCCCTCCAATTGAGCAAATAAAAACCACTCGTTCTCCTCTTTTTGTGCCAGCTCTAGCAATTGCTTATAATGAAGAGGTGACTTTTTATATTCATCTTCAATCGTTACACTAATTGCCTGAGGATAGATACCGACAGCTTTAAGACGCAATGCACGAAACTCTTGCCATCTTTCTGGAGATAGTGTAATTATTTCAACCGAAGAGTCCAATGCAATAATATTAATAAAAAAATTAAGCAACACAAAAGTAAAAATTGAACAACATTTCTGTTTTGACTGAGATATTAAAACTGACACTATAATTACTCCCTGCACTGATTGAACATTCTACTGTTCAAGCATAACGATAAGATTTTAAAAAATCGAGTAATCAAAAAAAATAGAACGCTTGCATATAAGCAAGCGTTCCACTTTATAATCAAAACATAATATAACCAAAAAATTCAGCTATCAATGGCCAATAATATCACCATCATCTTCAATTGCCTCAACTTCACGGACAACGTCAGAAAGCTGTTCTTTAAGAGCTTCTTCAATACCACCTTTGAGGGTAAAGATTGAAGCTGGGCAACCAATACATGCACCTTTAAAACGTACATATACTACGCCATCATCAAACTTTACAAATTCAACATCGCCACCATCCATTTGGATGTTTGGTCGCAACTGTTCAATTACCTCTTTTATTTTATTAATCGATTCTTCGTATGTCATAAATCTACTTTACACCCACTCAAGACGAGCAATTGTAGCTGTATCACTCATACGTTTTCCCATAGGAATAACGCGAGTATAGCCACCTGGACGCTCTATATAACGTGGAGCAACTTCTTTAAACAATTTTATTAATGCATCTTCTTTGTATGGTAACATTGATTTAGCCTTACGGCGTGCATTAAAATCACTTGCACCTTTGCGCGCAACAGTCACTAATTTTTCAGCCAATTTTTGCGTTTCTTTAACGTTCGCTTTGGTTGAAACAATGTGACCGTACGTAATCAAATGAATAACTTGATTACGTAAGAACGCTTTGCGATGCGCAGATTTTAAATTTAATTTTCTTTTACCACTTTGATGTTTCATGATCAAACCTTATAGCTGTTACGCTTTATCTTCTTTTTCTCTAGCTTTGAGAACTTTTTTGAGATCAGACTCTTTGATGTTCATTCCAAACGAAAGGCCAAATGCTTTCATGCTATCTTTGACTTCGTTCAGTGACTTTCGGCCAAAATTCTTAATCTTCAAGCTGTCTTCATCGGATAAATTCACGAGATCTAAAATACGCTTAATGCCAGCATTTTTCAAACAATTATGTGCACGAACTGAAAGCTCCAATTCATCGATTGGTTTGAGCAACAAATCAACTGGCACACCCTTAAGACCCAGTTCATCCAATTGAATTGGTTCCTTTTCCTCTTCATCCTGAGGAACAACTGAAATCTCATTGAATGGAATTTCAGAACTTGTCATAAAATGATCAAGTTGCGAACGCAATACAGATACACCATAGTGCAAAACATCCAATGGATTCTCTGAACCATCCGTCCATATCTTCAATATCAATTTATCATAATCGATTTCATCACCGACACGAGCTTTTTCAAGATCAAAAATAACCTTTTTGATAGGAGAAAACATTGCATCTAAATAAATACGATCATCTTCTTGCAAAGATTTATCTAATGGCCATTGAGCACGTTGATAACCTCGACCTGATTCAACAAAAAAAGTGATATCAAGCTCACCATCTGGACCAACATGCGCGATGACATGATCCGGATTTACCAACTCAATATGATCATCAGTTTTGATGTCTGCAACGCGAGCGGCTCCTTCACCCTTGAAGTGCAAATGCATTTTACCAGGAATACCTTCCTTGTTGCGAACAACAATCTCTTTAATATTCAAAATGATTTGCATGGTATCTTCAATAACACCCGCTACTGAAGAAAATTCATTATTCACCCCTTTTATAATCACTGAAGTGATAGCAGAACCTTCAACACCCCCAAGTAAAATACGACGAATGGCACTTCCTAAAGTCATACCAAAGCCAGGCTCCAACGGCTCTGCCGTTAGTTCACCAAACGTATTTGAGAGCTCTTTCTTATTCCATTTTAACTTAGGAATAATTAAAGGTTTATACTCCTTCTTGTCCATGTAATCTCCTGAACCTTAACCAATACCAAATAGAACAATATATATAGAAAAACGTAGGTTATTTTTTAATACATTATTTAGAATATAACTCTACGATCAAATGCTCCTCGATCGGCACTTGAATATCGGTACGAATCGGCATACGCAATATACGGCCTTGACGATCTTTTTTCATCAATTCAAGCCACTCGGGAACTTTAACACCAATATTAAGTCGTTTATCAACAACCGTTTCCAAGAACTGTTTCTTCTCAAGAACATTAGGCGCTAATGAAACAACATCATCAACTGAAACTAAAAATGAAGGAGAATAAACTTTTTTACCATTTACTAAAATATGACCATGTACAATCACTTGACGTGCTTGTGTACGTGTAGTTGACAATTTTAGTTTGTATAAAACGTTGTCCAAGCGACGCTCGAGTAAACTAAGAAGGTTTTCACCCGGTGCCCCCTTACTGCGTACAGCGATACTAAAAAAACGTCTAAATTGTTTTTCTCGCACGCCATACATATTTTTAACTTTTTGCTTTTCTTGAAGTTGTTTACCATATTCGGACAACTTGCGTGCTCTTTTTTTTACTTCCTTTTTTTTATCAGTGGTTGTTTTTGCACCAGGTCTTGTTCTTTTTTCCATGAAACTCTTAACCTACGTAAAAAATTTTTTTAAAAACTATTATACACGACGTTTTTTAGGCGGCCTGCAACCATTATGTGGCAAAGGTGTTACATCACGCAACACGGAAATGTGCAAACCCGCACCTTGAAAAGCTCTTACAACAGATTCACGTCCAGAACCAGGACCTTGTAAATTGACTTCGACGTTTTTAACACCCATGGTTTGCATATCTTTGGCAAGCATATTACCAATTTGACCCGCTGCGAAAGGAGTACCCTTACGCGCACCTTTAAAACCTAATTTTCCAGAACTACCACGTAACAATACATCACCTTCTGTGGTTGTAATAGATACGAGTGTATTGTTGAATGTCGATTTAACATGTGCAACAACTGAATCAACATGTTTTTTCGATTTTTTCGATTTTTTCTTGTATGCCATTATACCTTATTTTCCTATAAAAAACGCTCTATTTCTTTGTTACCTGACGTTTAAGAGCAACCTGTCCACCTTTGCGCTTTGGCCCTTTACGCGTGCGCGCATTTGTTTTCGTACGTTGTCCCCTTACTGGAAGACCTCGCTTATGGCGCAAACCACGATATGAACCAATTTCTTGCAGACGCTTAATATCCATGCGAATTTCTTTTCTTCGCTCACCTTCTGCACGATGATTAGTTGTTATCTCTTTTTGAAGTATCGCAACTTCACCATCTGATAAATCTTTAACACGCTTATCTGGATTAATACCAGTCGCCTTTAAAATATCTCGAGCTGATTTAAGCCCTACGCCGAAAACATAGGTAAGGCCATATTCAACACGTTTACTTGCAGGTAAATTAACACCTTCTATTCTAGCCATTATAAAACCTCAAACCTAAAATTAACCTTGTCGCTGTTTATGTTTTGGACTACGTTTGCAAATTACACGAACAACGCCTTTACGTTTGATAATGCGGCATTCTTCGCACATTTTTTTTACAGAAGTACGTACTTTCATGATAAATCAACTTTCTTAAGTTAAGCTTTGTAACGTAATACGATTCTACCACGCGTCAGATCATAAGGTGACAACTCTAAAGCAACCTTATCACCAGGTAATATCTTTATATAATGCATACGCATCTTACCTGAAACGTGACCTAACACAATATGTCCACCTTCAATCTCAACACGAAACATTGCATTTGGCAATGTTTCATTAACAATGCCATCAACACGTATTACATCTTCTTTTTTTTTCACATTTTTTTGTTTCATACAATCTTTACCTATTATACAACATTACGCGTTATAATTTTTGGACCGCTATCGGTTATTACAATAGTGTCCTCAACGTGTGCTGCTAAACTATTATCTTTGGTACATACAGTCCAACCATCCTGGGCAATACATACCGCGTAATCGCCTATGGTAATCATTGGTTCAATCGCAAAAGCCATTCCAGGACGCAACAATGGGCCTTCACCTTTTCTACCGTAATTTAATATTTCAGGATCCTCATGCATCTGTTTACCAATGCCATGACCTGCAAAATCACGTACCACACCAAATCCAGCCTGTTCTACAACCTGTTGAATAGCAGCAGAAATATCACCTAAACGATTGCCGGGCATAGCTTTTGCAATACCCGCCTTTAAAGAACGCTCAGCTATTTCTGCAAGTTGCTTTACGTCATCTGTCACTTTACCAATAAAAAATGGTCGGGCCATATCCGCACAATATCCCTTATAGGAAGCACACACATCAACTTTTACAAAATCACCGCCCTGTAAAACACGTGAAGACGGCACACCATGCACCACCTCATCGTTAACTGAAATACAACTTACATGTTTGTATCCCATGTATCCTTTCATGCGTGAAACCAAATTTCTTTTGTGCAAATATGTTTCAATCCAAGCATCAATTTCATCAGTAGTTATTCCTTCTCGAATCATAGATTCGAGCTCATCAAACATACCCGATAATAGAGCTCCGGCCTCCTCCATCTTTCTAATAGAGGACTTATTTTTTATTACTATCATTTGGCAACATCAATAACTGTTTCTTTAAAAGTTTCAAAAATTTCATTGATAGAACGATCTACATCAACTTCAAACAATTTGTTTTTTTCTTGTAAACTATCCAATATATCAATTTCAAAATCTCGATACATTTTCAATCGATTCATAACTGTCTCTCTGGTGTCATCTCTTCTGCGACACAATGCGGAATCACATTGATCGCAAGCCATTCCATTCCGTGGAGCAAGTCCCGACTGCGCATTCGCAGAATATACCGCCTGACAATCTTTATTTTGACAAATGTAACGATTACAAATGCGGTCAATAGCTATTTCATCAGGAATAACAAACCGTATAACACTTAACTCCAATAAAGGATATTTCTTTTCAACCAAAGAAAATAAGCTCTGAACTTGCTGAAGATTTCGGGGAAAACCATCTAAAATAAAAGATTTAACTCCCTGAACCATCTGTTCCAGCCATTCATCAACCATATCCGTGATAAGCTCATCTGATATAAGTTTACCAGATTTTATCGTAAAATCTATTTGTTTACCTATTTCAGTCCTATCTGCAATATGCATACGACACAAATTACCTGTAGACAGTTGCGTCCAACCAAATCGATCAATACATAATCTGGATAATGAACCCTTGCCTGAACCTGGTGGGCCTATAAAAATATATGCACGCTGCCTTTGTATCACCTACCACTCCTACTTTTAAAGCGACCAGTGGTCAAAAGACCTTCATAACGATGCTCAATTAAATAGGACTCAATTTGAGCTGCCGTTTCAAGCGCAACACCAACAACAATTAATAGCGCCGTCCCACCTAAATAAAAAGGCATAGAGATAAAGATATTCAGTAAATTAGGTAACAATGCTAAAATTGCTAAATAAATGGCACCTACCAGGCCAATACGCGTTAATATAAAATTAAAATAGTCAGCAGTTTTACGACCAGGACGGATACCGGGAATGAAACCACCTTGTTTCTTAATATTTTGAGCAAGTTCTTCTGGATTAAAAACGAGCGCTGTGTAAAAAAATGAAAAGAATATAATAGCCACAAATTGCAGAACGTTATAGATAACGCCTCCACGCATAATATATTCTGTAATATCTTTGAAAAACTCAAAACGTGAAGCTAACATCGAAGAGAGAAACATTGGAATGTTAAGTACCGCACCAGCAAAAATTACCGGCATAACACCTGCTGTATTTATTTTAAATGGAATGTAGGTACTTTGTCCACCGTAAACACGGTTGCCAACAATGCGTCTAGAATATTGCACCGGAATCTTCCGCTCACCTTTTTCCAAATACACAATGCAAGCAGTTACAGACACAAATACAGCTAAAATAACTAAAGCTATCATCCAATCCATAAGGCCCTGTTGCACTAAAGCCATTACATTTACAACATAACCAGGGAAATTAGCCACAATACCAGCAAAAATAATCATAGAACTACCATTGCCAATACCAAATAAACTAATTTGTTCACCCAGCCACATCACAAACATTGCACCTACAACAGTAGATAAAACAAAAATAAACCTAAATCCCCAACCAGGATTAATCACTAATCCTTGACGCTCTAGAAAAAAAATAAAACCAGTACTTTGCATAAATGCAACAGCAAGCGCTAAATAGCGAGTATACTGATTTATTAATTTTCGGCCATATTCGCCCTCTTTGAGTAACTGCTCTAAAGTTGGTATCGTCATACCCAACATTTGCATCATAATTGATGCAGTAATGTAAGGACTAATTCCAAGGGCAAAAATTGTACACGTACGCAAATTGCCACCAGAGAAAAGGTCTAAATAACCAAATAAGCCCCCTAACCCAGTTTGCTTTGTCATTAACTGATGCAAGGCTTCAAGGTCAATACCAATAACTGGTATATGACCACCAAAACGATAAATGATTAATACACCCAAGGTAAATAAAACCTTTTTTCTTAGCTCGGGAATATTAAAAATATTGAGCAAGTTCTTTAAAAGTACCACGACGTTACTTCTCCTCAGTTAGGCGAGCCTCTCCACCAATATCACTTAACGCTTTTTGCGCTCCTTTACTAAAGGCATCTGCATGAATAATCATTTTTTTGATAGCTTGATTACCCAATACTTTCACTTTAAAAGCACCTTTGCTTTTTCTTGGTCTGATTACCTTTTTTTCTATCAACGCTTCTTTAGTAACTTCAGCACCTTCATCAAATACATCGGTTACTCGTTTTAAGTCAACGGTAAAGATCTCACTCTGAAATTGTAAGTTACTAAAACCTCTTTTTGGTAATCGACGATGCAATGGCATTTGACCACCTTCAAATGAAGCTTTAATACTTCCACCTGAACGAGCTTTTTGCCCTTTATGACCTTTACCAGATGTACCACCGCGACCACCGCCACGGCCTACACGTTTTTTCTTTTTTACTAATGGTTGTAATGTGTGCAATTGAACCATGTTATGCTCCTACCTTAGTACCACGTAATCTCGCTAAATGTTCAGCAGAACGCAATTTAGCAAGAGCATTTAATGTTGCTTTTACAACATTTTGACGATTTGCTGAACCAAGAGATTTAGCTAAAATGTCTTTAATGCCCAATGCTTCCATTACAGAACGCACTGCTCCACCAGCAATAACACCGGTACCTTTTGATGCTGATCTAATAACTACTTTACTTGCTCCGTGCTTACCAGTAACAGGATAAGGAATCGTAGCACCACGTAATGGGATGCTAATAAGATTTTTTCGAGCTTTATTGGTCGCTTTTGCGATTGCTTGAGAAACCTCTTTGCTTTTGCCCAAACCAATACCAACTTGACCCTTCTGATTACCAGAAACAACTAATGCAGAAAATGAAAACCTTTTTCCACCTTTAGTTACTTTGGTAACACGGCGCACATTAATAACAAAATCGCTAAAACCACTGTCTTTTTGATCTCTCTTTTCTCTATATTCTCTTTCAGCCATTACGTTTTTACCTTGAACTTTAGACTATATTTTTATTCCGCCTTCACGCAAACCTTCAGCCAAGGCCTTAATTCTGCCGTGAAAAAGATAAGCCCCTCTGTCAAACTTTGCTATTTCAACGCCTTTATCTTTCGCGCGTTTTGCAAGTTCAATGCCCACTGCATGCGCTTGGGCCTTTTTATCACCTTTAGTTTTAAGCTCTGATGAAGAACAACTCACAACTGTTTTTCGTGCTGTATCATCAATAAGTTGTGCAGAAATATTTTTTAAACTGCGAAAAACAGATACTCTTGGCAAGGAACTATCTTTCAATCGCGAGCGCACACGATAGGCCCGTCGGCTTTTTCTGATATTATTTTTTCGAATGAGTGACACTTGCTCTATCCCTACGTTAAATTATGCTTTTGTTTTACCAGCTTTTTGAATTACTCTATCAGTTGACAATCTAATACCAGTTTGCTTATAAGGCTCAGTCTTTCTAAGACCTTTAACCAAACTACACACCTGGCCTAGTTTTTGTTTATCAAATGAGCTAAATGTTAATTTTTGGCCAGATTTATCAACTTGTAACTTAACTTCACTCGGCAAGTCAAAATCAATCTTGTGACTATAACCTAATGTAAACGTGATTTTGTTACCTGCTAATGCGGCTTTATAACCAAGCCCCTTAATAATCACTTCTTTTGTGAAACCAGTATCTGCACCAACTATTGCATTGGATAACAACGCACGATGTAGACCCCAAATACGATTGAAATCACGAGAAGCAGTTGTACCATCAGCAGGTTTCAACCAAAGTTTTCCATCTATAACTTCTGGTTTAACAACTTCAGGAAGCTCATATATTCCAGAGTTCAGCTTACCCTTATAGTGAATCCCAGTGCCTTTGATATCAACTGATACATTTCCTAAATCTATTGGCAATCTGCCGATTTTTGACATACCTGTACCCCTACCAAACTGTGCAAAGAACTTCACCACCTACGCCAAGCTCTTTCGCTCTACGATTAGTGATGATGCCTTTATTCGTGGTTAATATCGAAACACCTAGTCCGCCAATAACAGGTTTAACCTTATTATGACCAGCATATTTTCTTAAACTTGGCTTACTTATACGCGAAATTTCATGTATGACAGATTCGCCATTTACATACTTAAGAAACACTTTGATACGGCCTTTACCTGCATCTGCAGGGAGTAAAGTGAAATCACGAATAAAACCTTCGTCCTTTAAAATCTGGACAATCGCAGCATTCATTCTTGAATGTGGCGATTCGACGAATGGTTTAGAAACCATAAGGCCATTTCGAATGATGGTCAATAAATTACCGATAACATCAATCGACATATATTTTTCCTTTCTATAAGACTGGATATATTACCAGCTAACTTTTTTAACGCCAGGAAGTAAACCATCCAACGCATTTTTTCTGAAACATAAACGACACATTTTGAACATACGCATATAACCGCGTGGACGACCACACAATTTACAACGATTTCTTTTTCTGGCTGAAAACTTAGGAGTTTTATTAGCCTTTTCAATTAAAGCCTTCCTGGCCATATTGCTATACCTCTTTCTTTACTAACTTACTAAATGGCATATTAAAGGCTTTCAATAGCTCAAAGCCAAGCTCATCATTTGAAGTAGATGTCGCAAAGGTAATATTCATACCATATGCCTTATCTGTCAAGTCATGATGTACTTCAGGGAAAATAACCCAATCTTTGATGCCAAGATTATAATTACCACGACGATCTAGCTTTCGTGATACACCTTGGAAATCACGAACCTTCGGCAATGCCATGTTTATTAATCTATCTAAAAATTCATACATTTTTTGACCACGTAAAGTTACTTTTACACCAATTGGCATACCTTCACGTAGTTTAAAACCGGCAATAGAGTTCTTTGCTTGAGTTTTGACCGGCTTTTGACCTGTAATGAGATTCAAAACACGGAGAACCAGATCCAGAGATTTTGAATCTGCAACGGCTTCTTTTACACCGAAATTCACAACAATCTTTTCCAGTTTTGGAACTTCCATTACATTTTTTAACTTAAATTTTTCTTTTAATTGTGGAACTATTGTCTCTTTATACAGTTCCTCTAATCGAGCCTTGGCCATAATTTGGATCCTAAATACCATTTATCAAGCGGATTGTCTTATTCCTTGACCGGCATGACATTGGAAATATCAATAAACCGTTCTTCTTTTCTAATACCGGCAGTATCACCCTGTTTTTTCGCCTTAACGTGACGAGTTACAACAGCAACATCCTTAACCATAACTTTACCTTTTTTTGGTAAAATTGCAATTACAGTACCCTTTTTTCCGCGATCTTTTCCGATCAAAACATAGACCGAATCGCCTTTTTTGATACGTGATTTCATAAAATTCCTTATACCACTTCAGGAGCTAAAGAGATAATTTTATTATATCCACGTGCACGTAATTCACGTGCTATTGGACCGAAAATACGTGTAGCTACCGGTTCTTTCTCTTTTACAATTACCGCAGCATTATCTCCAAAACGAATATAACTGCCATCTTCGCGTCGCGTTTCCTTACGAGTACGAACAATTACGGCTGTTACCAGTTCACTTTTTTTGACTGTACCACCTGGAATCGCTTTTTTTACTGTACATTTCACTTGGTCGCCAATACGTGCAAAACGTTTACGTGTACTACCAATAATATGAATGACCTGTAACGCCTTTGCGCCTGAGTTATCGGCAACCTCTAAATACGATTCTTTTTGAACCATGGTTTCTTTACCTTATACTTATATACTTTCAAGCTTACTTAAGCATTGCTTAACACACGTGAAAGATACATACACTTAGTTTTTGAAACAGGCTTACCTTCATAAAACTCGACTTTATCGCCTAATTTAGCCTGTTCATTTTCATCATGAACTTTATATTTTTTTGATGAACGCATAATTTTGTGAAAACTAGAATCTTTATATGTTCTTGTTACTTTCACAACAACTGTTTTGTCCATTTTATCTGAAACAACTTCTCCAAAGAAAATTCGTTTCTTTTTTTCTTGTTCAGCCATTAATTACCTTTTACTATTTTTTGCGTAAAAAGGTCAAAATACGAGCAACATCTTTGCGCAATTTTTTAAACAAAGAATAATCTTTAATATGCGCAGTAGAAGCATTTAACCTTAAACTAAAAAGCTCGCGCCGAACATTTTCAAGCTTACCTTGTACTTCAGCATCGCTCATCTGTTCTAACTCTTGCTTGAATTTATCAACTTTCATCGAAATCACTCTTTTTAACAAATCGCGTTTTCATAGGCAACTTATAAGAAGCTTGACGCAACACTTTACGCGCCTCTTGTTCACCCAAACCCGAAACTTCACATATAATTCGCTCTCGCTTCACAACAGAAACCCACTTGTCAACCGGTCCTTTACCCTTACCCATTCGAGTTTCAGCCGGTTTCTTTGTAATTGGCTTGTCTGGGAAAACTCGTAAAAAAAGTTTTCCGATTTTTTTCAGTTTACGTGACATGGTTACGCGCACAGCTTCAATTTGCTGGGCAGACAACCATCCTGGTTCAACCGCTTGCAAACCATATTCACCAAATGCAATTGATCGAGCACCTTTCGAACGTCCCTTCATGGTGCCACGTTGCACTTTTCTATATTTTGTTTTTTTTGGCATTAACATGTTTAAAATCTTTCATTAAATAACAAACTTAAGCGTGCTTATATTCGCCTCTACAAATCCAAACTTTAACACCAATAATGCCGTATGTAGTTTTTGCTTCTGCAAAACCATAATCAATATCGGCACGCAACGTATGTAAAGGAACAGAACCTACACGAGTCCATTCAGATCGAGCAATTTCAGCACCATTTAAACGTCCTGCAACACAGATCTTAACACCCTGTGCACCTGCACGCATAGAAGAAGCTGCGGCACGTTTCATAACTTTTTTATAACTAGCACGTCGCTCAATTTGATCCGCAATCGCACGCGCAACAAGTTTAGCGTCTAATTCGGGTGTTTTAATTTCTTGTACAGAAATTTCAACGCTCCCTTTATTAAGCATCTGAGACAATTTAGTACGCAAAGCATCAATCTCTTGCCCTTTTTTTCCAATCACAAATCCAGGGCGTGCTGAATGAATAATAATTTTAATATTATCACCAGCTTTTTCTATTTCAATTTTCGCTACTTCAGCTCTACTTAATGCATCTTTGACAAAACGACGAATTTTGACATCTTCTAATGCCTTATCCCCGTAATCTCTCTTTTTTGCAAACCAACGCGAATCCCAATCTAGGTAAACGCCCAATCTATACCCTATCGGGTGAACCTTTTGTCCCATAGTTAATCCTTTTTATCTTTCAGATTTTCAATGGCGACACTCATGTGACAAGAACGTCTACGATAGATTTTCGCCCGTCCCATAGCACCTGGCTTAAAATAGCGGTACCTCGGACCTTCATCCACACGAATATCCTTAATTATCATTTCTTTTGCTTCAAGCCCTTCATGTTGTTTGGCATTGGCAGCTGCTGATTTAAGCATCTTACTTATAGGAACAACACGTTTTATAGGGCAAGTAGCAAGCCAATCAAGTGCATATTGAACGTTTTTCCCACGAATTACATCTACGTAAGAACGTAGCTTATAAGGTGAAAAACGAACATAACGTGCTTTTGATTCAAACTGCATTATATAACCTTGAAACCACAATAAACCTATTAATTATTATTTTACACAAATTGTACATTATCAGCAATAGCAAATCCAAATTATTTTTGACCTGCTTTTCTTTGCCCACTATGCATTCTAAAAGTTCTAGTAGGTGCAAATTCACCTAAATAATGTCCAACCATATTTTCGGTTACAAAGACAGAGAGAAACTTGCGTCCATTATGAACCGCAAATGTAAGACCCACAAAATCTGGAATAACCAAACTTCTACGTGACCATGTCTTTATAGCCTCACGCTTACCGCTTTCCTTAGCCTTTTGAACCTTTTTCATCAAAGATGGCTGAACGTAAGGTCCTTTTTTGGCAGATCTTGCCATATTATTGCCTCTTTATAAAAAGATTATTTCTTTCTTCGTTTCAATATCAATGGATTCTTACGCTTACGCGTGCGTGTACCCTTACAACCTTTACCCCAAGGAGTTCGTGGATGCGATCCAGATTTTGAACGACCTTCACCACCACCATGAGGGTGATCAACAGGATTCATAGCCATACCTCGCACAGATGGACGAAAACCACGATGACGGGTTCGACCAGCTTTACCCCATGAAATATTTTTATACGCAGCGTTTCCTAAAGTACCTACAGTCGCCCAACAATCTAGTGGCACCATACGCATTTCACCAGAAGGCATTTTTAGCGTTGCATATTTATCTTTTTTTGCAACAAATTGTGCAGCGGTTCCAGCGCTACGAGCAATTTTTCCACCTGAACCGGGTGTTAACTCAATATTGTGTACAAAGAAACCTACTGGAATGTTTTTTAGTGGCAGCGCATTTCCCGTGCGAGCTTCTACCTGCTCACCGGACAAAATAACACTTCCAACTTTGACTCCTTCAGGAAGCAAAATATAGTGTTTTGCGCCATTTTTATATGAAACCAATCCAATGCGAACATTACGATTTGGATCATATTCAACAGCAATAATCTTGCCTTCAACATTCCTTTCAGAACGTCTAAAATCAATCATTCGATAAAGCTTTGCTGCACCTCCACCACGGTGACGTACAGTTATACGGCCGTACACGTTGCGTCCAGCTTTACGTTTCAAACCTTTTACCAAAGAACGCTCCGGACGCTTTTTAGTAAGATCATCAGAAGTCAAAAATGATTGAAAACGTAATGACGGATTTCTTGGCTTACGTAATCTAATTTTAGTCATATGTATAACCTATCCTCTTGAATCCACAGATGCTTTAGCCGTTTCTTTTGCGGGAAGCTCTGCACCTGCTTGCTCAAATAAATCTAAGGAATAACCTTCGGCCAAAGTAACGATAGCACGTTTTTCATTTGGACGAGTAACCTTCTTACGGCGAACCATACGTGTTTTGCCTTTACGAACCTGTATTTTGACATCCTTAACTTTTACGTTAAAGAGCTTTTCAAGAGCTTCTGCAACAAGTTTTTTATTTGCATGTGGGTGCACTTTAAGAAATAATTTCTTAAGAAGCTTGTTTAACTTGTATGCTTTATCGGAAACAACAGGTCCCTTAATGATATCATAAATTGTTAAATCCATTTCGAAACCATTTCTTTAAAAGACTCAAAGTCTTTATTTAGGACAACCCAAGAATCAGCATTCATTACATCAAATGCGTTAGCTTGGTCAAAAAATAAAACTTTCACCTGTGGTATGTTAGCAAAAGATGCATATGTCATAAAGTCATCCATTGGAATAAACATAATGACTCTCTTACCGGACAAATCGGCACCTTTAAGCAAACGCGCTGCTTGTGCAGTACTTGGCTTATCGCCATTAATTTGCCAATCAAAGATAAACACTCTATCGTTTGACAAAAACTGATGCGCCAAATGTCCGAGAACCTGACGTTTCATTTTCTTTGATACCGTAAGTTTTCTTACACGCTTTTGAGGACCAAAAGTAACACCTCCGCCACGCCACAATGGAGAACGCGCCGTACCTGCACGGGCCCGACCAGTTCCTTTTTGCTTCCAAGGTTTTTTGTTCGACATCTTAACATCAGAACGTCCCTTGGTTGCCAAAGTACCTTGTCGCCAGTTTTGCAGAAGCGCACGAATCCATTGCGAAACAGCGCCCGGAGAGGCCTTTAGATCTTCACGATCATAACCTACTTCACTTGCTGCTAATGCACGGGGCAATGCTTGATTCTCTGTTTTTTCTTTCGTACTCATTGCTTATGTTCCTATGCTTTTTGAAGAAAAACCAAAGATCCTGCTTTTCCTGGAACAGAACCTTTAAGCAAGACAACATTCTCTTCGGGTTTGACGGTAATCACTTCTAAATTACGAATCACCTTTCTGTCATCACCTAAATGTCCAGGCATTCTCTTACCTTTAGGTACACGTCCTTGTGAACGCATAAAACTAATACTCCCAGGACGTTTACCCATTTTAGAGCCATGACTTGCAGGCGGTCCACCAAATCCATAACGCTTAACTACGCCAGCAAAACCTCTTCCCTTTGATACACCATGTACATCTATCATGTCACCCTGTTGCATTAATTCGGGAAAAACAGCAGGTTTCCCTGCTTCTAGCTCTAACTCTTTTGGATCTTTACCTAGTTTTATCTCACGAATGAAACTAAAATATTTCTTTGGTTGTTTTACCCAATCAAGCGAAAAAGTCGTTTCAAGATAACGAGGGCGAAGACACCCAACTTGAACGGCATTATAGCCATCTTTTTCAACATTGCGCGTATTGGTAATATACCAACCAGCAGTATTAATAACGGTAACCGGCATAACTTTGTTTTGCGCAAACACTTGCGTCATACCAATTTTCTTACCCCATAGACCTTTCATCATGTATTACCTTTCGCGCTATTTAATCTCAACATCAACACCGGATGAGATATTTAACTTCATAAGCGCATCCATAGTTTGATCTGAAGGACTTAAAATATCTAACACGCGTTTGTGAGAAGTTAATTCAAATTGTTCTCGTGATGTTTTATTAACATGTGGAGAGCGCAGAACAGTAAAACAGCGTTGTCTATTAGGCAAAGGCACAGGCCCCATCAAACGGGAGCCTGTCCTTTTTACTGTCGAAACAATTTGCTTAACTGCTTTGTCGAGCAATTGATGATCAAATGATTTGAGGGTCAAACGTATTTTTTGTTTTTTCATAATTAACCCAAAAATTATTCAATAATTTCAGTTACTACACCAGAACCAACAGTTCTACCGCCTTCACGAATAGCAAAGCGCAAGTCTTTATCCATCGCAATAGGAGCAATAAGATCAACGATTAAGTCAACATTATCACCAGGCATAACCATTTCACGACCTTCTGGCAATGTTACAATACCAGTTACGTCAGTTGTTCTGAAGTAGAACTGTGGACGATATCCGCTAAAGAATGGACTGTGACGACCACCTTCATCTTTAGACATGATATATACCTTAGCTTTGAACTTCTTATGTGGAGTGATGGTGCCAGGTTTAGCTACAACCATGCCGCGTTCGACATCGTTTTTATCAATACCACGCAACAACAATCCGGCATTATCACCAGCTTGACCTTCGTTTAATGTCTTCTTAAACATTTCAACACCGGTTACAACTGATTTTAATTTTTTACCTAGACCAATAATTTCAACTTCTTCACCAACCTTGATGATACCTTGCTCGATACGACCTGTTGCAACGGTACCACGTCCTGAAATTGAAAACACACTTTCAATTGGCATCAAGAATGGTTTATCAACATCACGTTTTGGCTCAGGGATGTATGAATCAACAGCTTCCATCAATCTATCGATTGCTGGTCCGCCAATCTCACTAGTATCACCTTCGAGTGATTTAAGAGCAGAACCCTTAACAATAGGTATATCGTCACCAGGGAAACCATACTTGCTCAACAACTCTCTTATTTCTTCTTCAACCATTTCGATCATGTCAGGATCATCTACCATGTCTACTTTGTTCAAGAATACAACAAGAGCTGGAACGTTAACGTTTTTTGCCAAAACGATATGTTCACGAGTTTGAGGCATAGCACCATCAGCAGCCGATACTACTAAAATAGCTCCATCCATTTGGGCCGCACCAGTGATCATGTTTTTAACATAGTCTGCGTGACCAGGACAATCAACGTGCGCATAGTGACGATTTGGCGTTTCATATTCTACATGTGAAGTAGCGATGGTAATACCACGCGCTCTTTCTTCTGGTGCGTTATCGATTTCTTCAAAATTACGCGCATCAGCAAAACCTTTGCTTGCCTGATGCTTTGTGATCGCAGCGGTTAACGTTGTTTTACCATGGTCAACGTGACCAATAGTACCAACATTTACGTGCGGTTTTTTACGTTCAAAAACGTCTTTAGCCATTGTAATTACTCCGTATGGACAAATTATTAAACGTTTACTTTTTCTCTACAATTTCGTCTTGGACACTCTTTGGCACTTCACGATAGCATTCAAATTCCATCGTATAAGTTGCACGGCCTTTGGTCATAGAACGCAACTCAGTTGCATAACCAAACATATTTCCGAGTGGAACTTCAGCAGTAATAACTTGTTTATCTGTTTGAGGATCCATTCCTAATATTCTGCCACGACGAGAGTTTAGGTCACCCATAACATCTCCCATATAATCTTCAGGTGTCTCTACAACCACTTTCATGATCGGCTCTAGAAGCACAGGAGATGCTTGCCTCATACCATTTTTAAATGCCATTGAGGCTGCTACTTTAAATGCTAATTCAGAAGAGTCAACATCATGATATGAACCATCATATAGTGTAGCTTTAAAATCAACTGTTGGATAGCCGCCCAGAACACCTGTATTTAGTGACTCTTCAATGCCTTTTTGCACAGGGGCAATAAACTCACGAGGTATAGAACCACCAGTAACTTTATTTTCAAACTCAAAGCCTTCACCACGCTCTTGTGGTGCAAATTTGATGTACACGTGACCATATTGTCCACGCCCACCAGATTGCTTAACATATTTGCCTTCAACATCGGCAAGCTTTTGAATTGTCTCTTTATAAGCAACTTGCAGTTTACCCTGAACAACTTCAACTTTATGTTCAGTGCGCAAGCGATCTACAACTACTTCTAAATGCAACTCACCCATTCCTCTAATAACGGTCTGTCCGGTTTCATCATCATAAGTAAATTGAAATGAAGGATCTTCCTGCATCATTTTTTTCAAAGATATGGCCATCTTTTCGTAATCAGCCTTATTTTTTGGCTCAACAGAAGCTGAAATAACTGGCGTTGGAATTGAAATCGTTTCGAGCAATGCACCATCTTTTGAACCACACAAGGTATCCCCAGTGATAGCGTCTTTGATCCCTACTACAGCTGCAATGTCACCCGCGCGGATGCAATCAACTTCTTCACGCTTATTAGAGTGCATTTTAACGATGCGACTTACGCGCTCTTTTGATCCAGTGCGAATATTAAAAACATATGAACCAGCTTTAAGTTCACCTGAATAAACACGGACGAAGTTCAATACCCCAACAAATGGGTCGGTCATAATTTTGAATACAAGACCATAAAATTCAGCGCTTGGATCAGCTTTTATGTGCTCAATTTCACCAGCACGGACCAAAGTCCCCTCAACAGCCGGCACATCCAAAGGTGAAGGTAAATAATCAATCACAGCATCCAAAAGAAGCTGTACACCTTTATTTTTAAATGCGGTACCACAAAAAGCTAATGCGACTTTAAGCTCTAAAACTCCCTTACGCAAAGCAGTCTTGATCTCTTCATCGCTAATATCTTCTTCATTAAGGTATTTTTCAGCCAAATCATCGTTAAAATCGGCAGCGGCTTCAACAATCTCATTTCTCATGGTTTCAACTTGCTCAGCGTATTCAGCCGGCACTTCCTGCCATTCAACATTGATGCCTTTATCACCAGAAAAAGTAGCCATCTTGCGCGTGACAAGATCAATAATACCAGTAAAATTTTCTGCTTCACCAACTGGTAGTTGCATGGCTAGGGCATTACCACGCAATTTATCATTAACATCTTTAATAACTTTAAAAAAGTCACCGCCCGTACGATCCATTTTATTTGCAAAAACAATACGAGGGACGTTATAGCGATTTGCTTGACGCCAGACAGTTTCAGATTGTGGTTGCACACCATCAACAGCAGAAAAAACTGCTACTACACCATCTAAAACACGTAAAGAACGCTCAACTTCAATGGTGAAATCAACGTGACCTGGGGTATCGATAATGTTAACTTGATGATCTCTCCAAAAACAGGTGGTTGCGGCTGAAGTAATGGTGATACCACGCTTACGCTCTTGTTCCATCCAATCCATGACAGCTTCGCCCTCATGAACCTCACCAATCTTGTGTGATATGCCGGTGTAAAAAAGCATGCGCTCGGTTACAGTTGTTTTACCTGCATCAATGTGAGCTGCAATCCCAATATTTCTGTATTTATCTAATGATAGCCTACTCATGTACCCACCTACCATGCATAATGTGAAAAGGCACGATTAGCTTCGGCCATTCTGTGAACATCTGTTTTTTTCTTAATCGCTCCGCCACGACCTTCAAATGCATCCATTAATTCATGCGCTAAACGTAAGCTCATATTTTTATCTGAACGTGTGGCAGCAGATTGAATCAACCAGTTAAGTGCTAATGCACGCCCACGATCTGGAGAAACTTGCGTTGGAATTTGGTATACACTACCACCAACACGTCTTGGGCGGACCTGTACCGCAGGAATAAGCTGATGAAAAGCCTTATTAAAAAACTCAAGAGCCTTTTCGCGGTCTCCTTTATTCTTTTTGATTAATTCATCCATAGCACCATATACTATTGAACGCGCTATGCTTTTTTTTCCACGCTTCATAATAACATTAATAAATTTTTGAATAAGCTCAGAGCTGAACCGGGGATCAACCCCAATGTCACGCTTAAAACCTTTTCCTTTACGCCTAGGCATGTATCATTCCTTATATATTTTATGCAGCTTTCGGACGCTTAGTACCGTACAACGACCGTGATTGCTTTCTATTTTCAACACCAGTTGCATCAAGTGCGCCACGAACGATATGATACTTCACACCTGGCAAATCTTTAACTTTACCACCACGAACCAACACAACGGAGTGTTCTTGCAGATTGTGCCCTTCACCAGGTATATAAGCCGTAACCTCAATACCGGTAGAAAGCTTAACACGCGCAACCTTTCTCAATGCTGAGTTAGGTTTCTTTGGCGTAACCGTAAATACACGAGTACATACACCGCGAGCCTGAGGCGCATTTTTCAATGCAGGGCTTTTTGATTTAGACTTTGTGCGTTTTCTTCCAAAACGACAAAGCTGATTTATCGTTGGCATATTATAATGTCCTGTTTAAAAATAAAGATATTTTGCAAATTCAATCCCCTTGGGGGCGATCAATCTAGTTAGACCTACTAGTATTTTACCCTTTTTGCGATTTTTTTCAAGAAAAAATTACTATATGAGACCCTTTTGGGCTTATTAATCCATTTTTTAGCTTTTTTTCTAACTTTTGGCCTCATTTATCTGTTTGGCCTATTGTGCCGTTTTGTTGGACGAGCCATCTATTTAATGCTAACTTTAGAGGCATAGTTTCTATTATTAACCTAAAAAAAATATTTTTCAAGGAGATCTCATATGAATCTATTGAAGATGCTATTACTTGCACCCTCTCACTTAATGTTTGGCATCATAGGTATATTAGGTATAGGATTGCTTATTGGCATTCACGAACTCGGCCATTTTCTTTTTGCAAAACTCTTTAACGTCAAAACACCATCATTTTCCATCGGATTCGGACCGCAACTCATATCAAAAAAAATCGGATCAACCATATTTTCTCTTTCTGCAATTCCATTAGGCGGATATGTTGAGGTTTCGGGAATGGCTGAAATGGGCCAAGGTGAACAAGAAGAAGCGAACAATACGGGTGAAGATTCATTTGCCATTAAACCATTCTGGCAAAAAATGCTCATTCTTTTTGGTGGCATCCTATTTAACATTTTATTTGCGTATTTTGCTTTTTCACTCGTATTTATGCTTGGTGCTCCTAAAAGCGATTTACTGCGCCCTCTTGGGATCACCACAGAAAAACCTATTATACAAATAATTCGCAAAGATTCTGCTGCCGAAAAGGCTCAATTAAAAATCGGCGATGAAATCATAGCTATTAATGAAAATAAAATTGAAGGTTCTTCAGAAGTGCTGCGAAATCGACTGGCTGAACTTCCTGGCGAAACTGTCTCATTACACATTACTCGCGATGGCATTGCACAAACTATTGAAATACCTCTCGATGAAACTGAAATCATAAAAGATGGAGAGCCTACCAAAATCGGCACATTAGACGTATTTTTTGAAATTGACAAGGTCAAAGAGTTCGGCTTTTTTGAATCATTTCATCAAGGCTTTAGAGCAACCAATATATATATCGTCAACACTCTCTACCTTTTTAAGAACATGTTCACCAAAAAGGACATTTCAGGTGTAGGTGGCCCAATTATGGTTATCTCTGAAACCATTAAAGGCGCACGCAAAGGACTAAAAACCCTTTTACTATTCTTGGCATTAATCAGCATTAATTTAGCTGTACTAAACCTTATTCCATTGCCCATCTTGGATGGTGGTCAAATAATGTTTGTAACCATTGAAACATTAACCGGCACACAAATGCCGAAATTACGCGAATATATCCATGTAGCCAGCTGGTTTTTCATTATGGCCCTGGTGGTGTATTTAACCGCACGGGACATTGGACTGTTGAGTTTATTGGGCTTCGGCAAGTAATCAATAATATTTTCTGAACAATAAAAAAGGCACATCAATTGCGATGTGCCTTTTTTATTATATCTTTTTTGCTTATGCAGCCTGAGCAGCGTGTGGATGCTCTTTGCCAGCATAGACCTTTAACTTCTTGATTATTTCGCGATTCAATTTGTTTTTAGGCAACATACGCTTTACAGCCAAAGTGATAATCGCTGTTGGGTCTTTTTCACGCATCTCTTTTGCTGTGCGAGTTCTATACCCACCAATATACCCAGTATAACGATCGTAAATTTTGCCTTCCCATTTATCGCCAGTTAATTTAATTTTTTTGGCATTAATAACTACAACATAATCCCCGCCATCTGTGTGAGGAGTATATTCAGGTTTATCTTTGCCACGCAACATATCCGCAATCTGTGTAGCAAGACGCCCAAGAACTTTGCCATCAGCGTCAATTACATGCCATTTTGGATCACGATCTTCTTTTCTTAAATAGAAAGCTTTATTCATATCCATTAAGGGAACCTTCAAAATTTTTAGTGAATATAGATTAAAATGATTGCTTTGAACGGAGCATCTCCTAACATATCGTAGATTAAAATCATCAATTGGTCAAATCCAGCCCAAAAAACATAGCCTATTTTGAACAGTTTAGATCTGTTTTCACCCCTTTTTAAATGAGCTCTAGTATACTAATGAATCCTTCATGCTATAATTATCACGTACATTGGCTATTTAAACCAAGAAGGATCAAACCCTTATGCAACCAAATGCCTTATCTTTGCTCCCACCAATGCTTGTATTAATTTCAGCAATTATTACACGCAAATTACCCACTTCAATTATGATAGGACTCATTTCAGGTGGATTAATTGCAACAAAGGGATCTTTTTTAAAAACAATAACTACAATCACTAAACATCTTTATGATCAAGTTGCAGATCTTGAAAACCTCTATATCTATACTTTTTTATTGTGCATTGGCATGTTAATCGCCGTCATTAATCACACCGGAGCCGCAAAAGCATTTGCTCAAGCCTTACGGGTTAAAATAAAATCCGCAAAACAAGCCGAAAACACTTCATTCTGGATTTCATTTATTCTGGGTCTAGATGATTACCTGAATTGCTTAACTGTCGGCCATGTTATGCAACCGTTAACCGACAGTTTTGGTATCGCTCGCACCAAATTGGCCTACTTAGTGCACACTTTCGCCGGACCACTAGTTATTTTAATTCCGATTTCTACCTGGGCAGCATTTATTACTAGTCAAATTGAACAAGCTGGAATTTCGACGACTAACCATGAAAATGTAAAGCTCGCCATAGACCCGTTTTATGCTTATTTGCGCAGCATACCGTGCATTTATTATGCCATCTTTGCCATTGTTACTGCGCTCTATATCATGCATCGCTCAATATCATATGGCCCGATGCGCACTGCTGAATTGCAAGCTAAAAAGACTTCTGACAGAACAACCCAAACCAGTGAAACTCCTGACAACGCACATGTTTCAGATTTACTTATACCCCTTTCCACCCTATTGGCCACTGTATTTTTTGGGATGCTTTATACAGGAGATTTTTATTTGTTTGGTGGCAATCAAAATTTTGTTAGTGCCTTTAAAAATAACCCTAATGCATTTTTAGTACTCGGTATTGCAAGTATCATAACACTAGCAATCAGCCTTACTATATCTTTGAGCAAAAAACAGCTCACACCGAAAAAAACAATACCCATTTTATGGGAAGGCTTTATGCTCATGTGGCCAGCGGTTCTACTGGTTGTTTTGGCTTCTACGTTAGGAACTATGTTGCGCTTAGATCTTCAAACAGGAAAATTCCTTGCTTCTACGCTACTGCATACCATCAAGCTTGCATATATTCCATTCACCCTTTATATCGTAGGTGTTATAACTTCATCTCTCATTGGAACTGCTTGGGGAACTATCGCATTACTTTTGCCAATTGGCATACCCATGGCTCACAGCTTAGCACTATCTTCAAGCAATGAAGCATCACTCGCCACAGTTATCATCACCGCAATAGGTGCAATTTTGGCTGGAGCCACTTTTGGAGATCACACATCACCAATTGCCGCTTCAGGTATTATGGCAAGCACAAGCGCGGGTTGCAAGCCCCTTGATCATATCCGCACGCAATTCCCCTATGCAATTCCACCCCTTATTGGCGCAGGAATTGCATTCTTAACAACAGGTTTGTTGTTACATCACCCTTTATGGATTATACTATCTTCTTCGCTCAGCATTGGCATATTGTCCACTTTTTGCATCATTGAACTTTGCAACAAGTTCTGGAAATGACCTTGGGCTTTTGACTCAAAATGTATATTCAATTAGTATAGAGAGGCTAACTAATCTTAGTTAACACTTTATTTTTTAAAATTAAAAAAAATGAGGAAACGCAATGCTTAACAAAAAGAACATCCTCTTGATTTTTATGATCATTAGTGGCATCCCAAATACAACACACACTTTTTTTAAAGTAGATGAAAAGCAAAAAAAGGAACTCATCAATCACATACAGGAAATGGGTGGTACAATTGCCTATAGTTTCGGATTAGCAGTTGCTACGCCATTATTAATTATGGGCATACATTATTTAGTTGACGCTAAGTACCCGAAAAAAGACGATAAAAGAAAAAACTATGGATGCAAAGCAGCCATTGACTTAAGTATTGGCGGGACAATTGCTTATCTATGTGTGCAAAAACTTGGGTTATTTGGAGAAAGCGATAGTGAGCCACCTAGTCGCTAAACTTATCCTGAACCATTGCTTCGATTTCTTTTGCTGATTTTGGCAAACCTTCACTTAAACACATAGCACCATCTTTGACTATCCAATAGTCATCTTCAATGCGAATGCCTATGTTTTCTTCAGGGATATAAATACCAGGTTCAATGGTGATCACATCGCCCACTTTTAATGGCTTTTTATAATCACCAACATCATGCACATCCAACCCAAGAAAATGGCCTATGCCATGTGGAAAGTACTTGCCATACCCTTTTCCAGTGATAAATGTACGTGCTAGATGATTCAGTGATTCATCGGGTTTATCCGCATTTGATAACCATATGCCAGGCTTAGCTAAATCTGCAATATATTCTTGCGTTTCTAAAACAACATTATAGATCTCTTTTTGTCTTTGAGTAAATTTTCCTGAAACTGGATAAGTGCGCGTAATATCTGCACAATAATTGTTATATCGAGCGCCAATATCAACAACCACTAAATCACCATCTTGCATGGTGCCAGTATTTTCTGTGTAATGCAGAATCGTTGCATTCTTGCCACTACCAACAATACTCGGAAAAGAAGGCTCTGCCTGAGAACCTGTGATAATATATTCTAAACTTGCTTGGACTTCAGCTTCTGTTTGCCCGTTGCCAATTGCTTTTGCGGCAGCATCTTGCGCTATACAAGTTATATCAACGGCTTTATACATTTGTTCGATTTCATGCATGTCTTTTGTGCGCCGTAACTCCGCAACAATGGGTGAAATATCAATTATTTCAGGTTTGAATCCAAATGATTGCAAGTGCTGCAAAATTAATCGTTGCTCAACATATCCATGCGACGAATTGGGCGCTAATGTATATAAAACGCCATCACGACCTAATGCTACCTTTAAGTCATGCAATAAATTTTCATATTCTGATTGCGGAAAAAATGGATGCATTTGATAGCCAGCACAAGTGCTACCTAATACTTTTATTTCATCAACACCAATTTTTTTTGCATATGCATCTGTTAATTCTAATGGAGCAACAACCCACTTTGAACGTTCTTTCATACAATTTGGTACATATAGGGTTTTTTTACCCTGCATATCCATCACATACACAATTGCTGGTTCATGCAAACCGGTAGAATAATAAAAGGAACTTTCTTGTACAAAACGATGCTCTTCACCTTCAAACCCTGCAAAAAGAACAACAACACCTTCTTTATCTGGATATTGTTCTTTAATATCTGCTAATAAATCTTTTGCTCGTGACGAATACATTTGATATGACATATGAAAGCCCTTTACTAAAATGGTCGACGTTCGGACAATGCTTTATACACGGTCAATCGATCCATAAACTCCAACGATGAACCTACAGGAATACCCCGAGCTAAACATGAAATACTAACGGCAGTATCCTGCAACTTACTTGCTATATACGAAGCAGTTGCTTCACCTTCAGGAGTCTGATTTGTTGCCAAAATAATCTCTTTTACTCCATAATTCTGAACCCGGTCAAGCAACTGCATAATGGTCAACTGATCTGGACCGATTCCCTCTAAAGGACAGATTACACCGCCTAAAACATGATATACGCCACTATATCCCGCAGTTTTTTCTATCGCTAAGAGTTCTTGCCAACTTTCAACCACACATACCTGTGTGCAATCTCTTTTTTCCGATGCACAAAAAGTACATGGCGCATCTTTTTCTTTCCATACAAAACAAATTTCACATCGTACAACCATTTCTTTTGCTTTTAATAAGATTGCACATAGGTGCTCAAGTTTGTTTGGCTCAAGCTGCAAAAAATAGGTAGCCAATCGATATACATTTTTATTTGCAAGGTATGGAACCTGTTGCAATGTTTTTATCAATTGAGCAAGAGTTGGCACTGCATCTAACATTTATACTGCCTTTGGTTTTCTAAGCAATTTAGATTGCACAATACCCAACAATGAGCTTACTGAAATATATAACAACAAACCCGAGGCAAAATTTATAGAAAAGGCACCGATCATTAAAGCTGCCACCATCATCATAGTACGTTGCTTAGGATCCAATGACAGCGCATGCACAAACATTGAAATTCCAATTATTGCAGGCAGTAAATAGTATGGATCCGGCGCAGACAAATCGTTAATCCAACCAAAAAACGGCGCCTTATAAAGCTCAATCGAATTGGAGAGCACACGATTTAACGCAATAAACATCGGAAATTGAATCAACAGAGGCAAGCATCCAGATAGTTGCGGCATACCATATTTCTTAATCAATTCTGCCTGTTCTATGCGTAGACGCTCTGGATCATTTTTATATTTTTGCTGTAAATATTGCATTTTCTTTTGCATATCCCCGCCTTTTTTCATACTACGCTCACCGCGCAAAGTGAACGGCAACATAAAGAGGCGCATCAATATCGTAAGTATGATTATAGCCAATCCATAGTTATTTACATACTTATTGATCAAATTCAAAAGTTTGAGTAACAGTTTAGAAAGGGGTGCTAATATTCCTGAATAATCTAACGCTTGCTCTAAACGCTCGTCAACCGGTCCCATCGCCAATGTATCTTTAGGCCCGAAATAAAACGAAACTGTCCATGATGATTTTTGATTAACTTCTGGCCCCTCAATAATAGACAAAATCTTTCCATCTGGCGTCGTCGTATAATAAGCACGCTCAACAAAATTATTATCATCACTAATAAGTGCGTGCACAAAATATCTATTTTCAGCACCAAAAATTGCCGGAGACCACCATCCTTCTTGTAGATTCAAACTACTGAATGCAGTCTTATCGATCGACCCTTTAACATTGGATACAATCCCAGAAATTTGATCTCGTGAGACATCCGGCATCACAGGCGAAGGATAAAATATACGTGCACTAATGCCATATTCTTCAGATTTGGGTTCGATTTCAATCGTTAAATCAATTTTATGGAGATCTTTTAAAATGGAAAAACGCTTGCGCAATAGGCCATCGCCAAAATCACTTTCATAGGTTAATTGTATTGACTCTTCACCCTCTTGTTTATCAGTTAAAGTAAAGTAGTATGGTGTTTTTTCGCCTAGGGCAACAAGTAACGCTTTTTCTTCTCGTTCGCGCGTTGGAAAAATGGTGATAATATCATTTGCAGCACCATGCTGTTTGCGCTTAAACTCTAAACGTTCTAAAGCTGCTCCATCTGAATTGAAAGTTAAATTTGCCCATTCAGTTTCAACATCTGTGACAATCTCACGTGATGCACGTCTTTGATCAACAAAATCAATTTCACGTTTTAGCGGTTTCATTACACGAGTACTTTCGGGGGCACTAAACGATTGCCCTGATCGAACTTGATCTGATTGATCATCACGAAACCGGTTTAAGATAAAATAGTCGATTGCAAAAGTTGTAACTATTGCAAAACCTCCTAGAACAATCATATCCTTGATATTCATTAAAATCCTTTATTTGATTGATTTTTCTGATAGTCATTAATAAAAAACTGCTATAAAACAACTATTTTAGGTTATCAAACAATTGACACATTGACCAGCTCAACCTAAACGATAAAGATTTTACAGCTCACGTAATTTTAGTTTAAATGGTAAATAGATTTTACTTATACATAAAGTTGCGGTATAACAGTTAAGCACGTATGAGCAATTAAAAAAGGATAAAATTAAAATGAGAATGCAGAAAAGAAAATTTCGTATAGGAACCTTAGCACAAGAACTGGGCCTAGAGAAGTTTGTGATACGTTTTTGGGAAAAAGAGTTCGAGATAAAAAGTCATCGTTCTGATGGAGGACAAAGATATTACACCGCAAACGATGTTACAACATTTAAGAACATAAAAGAACTTTTATACACTAAAAAGTTCACCATTGCAGGCGCAAAAAAGGCACTCGAAGGACAACCTAACACAAAAGTAATTGCTTCTAAAAAAACCACTATGGAACCTTGCGAGCAATTAAGTCTTACAAAACAAGAACTTATGAGCTTACGACAAAAATTATACAAACTTAAAAAACTTCTTTAATAACTTACGCAAAAACTCTATTACATGTATACAAAAAAAGCACATATTCATTTTGTCGGTATTGGCGGGATCGGCATGAGCGGCATAGCTAAGATCCTCACCCTTCAAGGGCATACCGTTTCCGGCTGTGATCGCGACATAATGCAAAAAAGCGTCGCTGACCTAAAAGACATGGGATGCACTATTTATGCAGGCAATGATACAGCTGGATGTCATGACAACAATATTGATATCCTAGTTTATTCTTCAGCAATTCAAATCCAAAATTCTGAAATTGTAGCTGCACAAAAACGTGGTATCCCGACTATAAGCCGTGCGCTTATGTTGGCCGAATTAATGCGCACAAAATATAGTATTGCAATCGCAGGTTCACATGGAAAAACAACCACAACCTCATTAATATCGCATATACTGATAGAATCAAATTTTGATCCAACCGTAATTATTGGCGGCCATTTGATCAACATTAGCACAAATGCCCGAATTGGAAATGGTGATTTCTTAGTTGCCGAAGCCGATGAAAGTGATCGATCCTTTTTACATTTGCAAGCCACCCTCGCTTTAGTAACCAACATCGACTTGGAACACCTTGAAACCTATACCGATTTAGATGATGTTAAGGAAACCTACGTACGCTTTTTGAATAATTTGCCATTTTATGGCAAAGCATTTGTGTGCATTGATGATAAAAACATTCAATCGATTCTGCCTCTATCACATATTAAATTGATAAGATATGGCCTCTCAGAAAGCGCTGAACTTTCCGCTCAACATTTCGACTTACGCCCAGATCACTCAACATTTGAAGTCACCAAACAAGGTATACCAATCGGCAACATAACTTTGCAAATGCCCGGAGAACATAATATTCAAAACTGTTTGGGGGCAATCGCTGTATGCCTTGATGTTGGTGCTCCTTTTGAGGCAATACAAAAAGCAGTTGCAAGCTTCAAAGGGATTGAACGCCGTTTTTGGTATCGTGGTACTTATAAAGGCGCAGAAGTGTTTGATGATTATGCACACCACCCTAAAGAAGTTTACCATACGCTCAAGGTGGCAAAAAGACGTGCTAAAAACAGACTTACCGTTGTTTTTCAGCCACATCGCTATACCCGCACACATCATTTGTGGGATGACTTTATTGAAGTTTTTTCAAACAATGAGATAGATAATTTAATTATTACAGATATATATCCTGCAAGCGAAGGGCCCATAAAGAATGTCTCAAGCGAACGTTTCGTTAAAGAGCTCAAACAATTCCACCCAAACTTACGCGTTTCTTATATCCCATTTGATGAACAATTTGATGAGCTACAAACATCGATCAGTAATTGGATAGAGCCAAACGATCTCGTACTTCTACTCGGTGCAGGAAAGCTAACTCATTTGGCAAAGAAACTCTCCGCTCAATAGAAACGTTTCAGTCTTATTTAAAGCATCTTCTATTTTCAAGCTCACGCTCTAATTGCTTTTGAAGATCATTCAACAAAAAGCTGACCTCAATACTCTTAAATACACTCAATGTCACCACAACAAAAGTCATTGCCAAAACGACCTCCATTAGCGGCAGCATTTTGAGCTGACTTTGATTATCTTTGTGCACATAAGACTCAATAGTTTCAATCGCAGCATTACCAATTTTTCTTTGTCTAAATAAATGTGTTGCAAGTAATAATGGCGTCACACGAAACATCAGAGGCGTTTTATATACACCAGCTTTTGATAAAAAGTGTGCAACGTCAACTGAGCATATTTGTGTTCCAATGCCATCCAGAGCTAAGCTCTTTGCAATTTTTGCTTGACCATCAGTACCATTGAATACAAATCGATAAAACGGTAATCCTTTGCCAGTCTTAGCTCGATCTTTGAGTAGTTCTAGCAATTTTGGTTCTTCGCGAGTTCTACATTTTTTTGGGATGTAACACTCACTTCCAATTTCAAGCATAACTGTCCCCCCAATATCATATGCTGGATAATAAAGCACCGAAATCGAAGGGGTATCGGCGGGAGTCAATATCATTTCTCCCATTGAAAAAGCTACCTGATAAGAATATGCACAAATAAATAAAAGTATGCACTTGAAATAGCTAAATTTATTCATATATTGCTCCTAGGCCCTGTGAACAAAATTTAAAAATCATTTAAAATGTTGTAAGCTTTCTTCAATTGAAATGATCAAATAACAAAAGAAAAAAGCCGTAATGCATTACCTAATCAATAATACTGATTTTAAAAAAATATTAAACTTTCTTAAACAAGTTAAAGGCATTAATAAAAATAATGAAGAGAAGCTTAGGGCTTTCATTGAGGCTGTTTATTCTCTTTCTCGAAGCGGCTGCCAGATCAGACTATTTTCGTTTTACTATGGTGAATGGAGAGCGGTTCACAAAAGATTCAAGGCGTGGTCTAATCGGGACTTTAATATGGATCAGACCCACAAGCACTCTATTTAAAACATAGTTAAAATGACATGCTCGATTCAAAACTTTAATTCAAACCCTTGCATATTTTTTTTCTTATACCTTTTGAGCATAAAGTTACTTTCTTGAAATCCTAATGAAAGGTAAATTTTTTTTAACAGCACATTTTCTTGCCGGGTTGCTACATCGACAAATTGTAAATCAGAAACAAAATTCTTTATTGAAAAAACAAGTTTTTTCCCAATGCCGCGCCGCTAATAATTGGGATCGACACAAATCTGTTCTAGAATAGCCCCCTATTAAGATTATCTACAATAGTGTTATTTCACATATCTGCATATCTATTTAGATACTTTTGCCATAATAAAGGATACGTTTCAGCTACATATGTATCGATATTTTTTCGTTCCTCATCTTCTATTTGATGACTGTGATAAATGAGATATTTTCCTTGTGTGAGCGAAGGCCCTTCGTAATCTACATAAATATCTACGCATTTTTTCTTGTGTTTAGTTATTTCAAGCATAAAAGCGTTAACCTCATCGACATCACCATTGAAAAACGCAACAAGCTGTTTCAACGTTTTTTCTGGTTGGCTTAGCAAATCTTCGTAGTAAATTAATAAACGCTTTGCCGGATTCCATGCCTCATATAAAAGTAAGTTATCAAAATAAACTTTCACATGACCTTGTTTCAGCATTGATGTATGTAGGGGGCGCCTCATATGACGCGTTATTGCCTCTTTATAATTACGCACAATAAGTATGAGAGTCTCTGCTTGTGGATCTAATGTCCCCATTCGCCTCATCCATCCTTTATCATGCACCTTCCAAACTGGATCTTTTGAAAAATCGGTACCCAAATCCCACCAAAACCCTAGAGGGCAATTATGTTTGGCGATCATACCTTGCCGATATTCGAGCGTCGGACGTTGTAGCAAACATTCTATGCAATAACGCATCCAAGTATTACCAGATCGAGGATATGAAAGCAAATAAGTTTTAGGAATATGTTGATTATACCAATACGCTAAGGGTAATTCGTCTACCTTCAATATTTTCTTACTTTGAAGTTGAAGATTTTGCAACATTTCTTTTTGTGGTACATCTAGAGCACACGTCAAAACCGTTATAAAAAAACACAATCCATAAAACAATGAAAGCTTTGTTACTTGTAATATTTTCATACTCCCTCCTAATATATTATATCCTCAAAAATATAGCAGGGTTTTTAAACACTTGACAACAAAACCTATATTTATGGACTTTTTATCAATAATTTCAAAAAATGTTGCACCGCATTAATTCATATCTGTATATTAAAAAGTAGTATGATGTAAAAAAAAAGGAAGTAGTAATGAAGCGACAATTACTTTTCATAACCACTCTCTGCTTTATAATCCCCCTACATAGTCGAAGTAGTACTTTGCGAGGCTTATTTGGTGGAGCCGGAACTGGTGCATTAATTGGTGGATTAGCTGGTGGCGGCCGAGGCGCAGGATATGGTGCCCTTGCCGGCGGTATCTTGGGTACTGCAATTGGAGCATCTAAAGATGCAAAACGACGACGTCAAGGTCGTTATTATGACGATGACCCATATTATTATAATGGGCCAGGTTTTGTAGAAGAATATGATGATTACGCCCCAGGACCTGATTATTATAATGGTGGTGGGACAATATCTTACGCCAAAGGCGGCGGAAACAGAAGAAGTGGCTACGCACGTAAAGTAAGTCGTCGCGGCAGATCAGGTAGATCAAGTGGCAGGTCAAATAGATCAAGTGGATATAGATCAGGACGTAGAAGATAATTTTTAAATTGGCTAACGATATAAATAATTCATCTGCTTAAAAAGCAGCATAAAAAAGAGGAGCTTTAAGCTCCTCTTTTTCTCAAACCGTTTTTTGCATAACGATAATATCTGATTTTCTTCGTGTTGAACTTGGTCGTATTGATACAGCACATTGCTTATGAGGCTTTTCAAACATCAATAAAGCCTCTAGGCCCTGTGTATCCCACCAACAATGCCAACCCAACAACTCCATCTGTTGTTTATAAAAAGCAACAAGCTCATCACGTTTTTCACCTGTGATATAACCTACAGCATAAACCTCAGGAGTTGCTTCATAATAATTTCGTTTTTCTGTCGCATCAACAGGAATTGGTATATCAACAGTCCAAACATAATCAAAATTAATCTGATCAAGCTCAACTGCATCAACATCGATTTCTTTTTGATGCTGAATAGTGTGCGACTCTGATAAACGATCAATCTTTACTTCTTGACCATGATAAACAATCTCTGCATGAGATTGATCAATGTTATTATCCACTTGCTTACCGCAACCAGACAATAAGCTCAGAAGAAGTACCAAAGATAAAAAAGGCACAACCATAAGACTACTCACTCTGATTAAAAATATTATTCAGATTCCTTTTTTTCAACTTCTTGTGCTTTAACTTCAGCAACAACTTCTTCTTTGAGTGCTACCCGAATTTTTTTACGTGATGCAGCTTTTTGCTCACGTTGCTCACGAGTCATAACTTTCTCTTCAACACGAGCAGCTTTACCAATACGATCACGCATGTAATAAAGTTTAGCACGACGCTTTTTACCATATCTAACAAACTTAATTGAATCAATGAGAGGAGTATAGAATGGAAAAATTCGCTCAACTGCTACAGAATTAGCGCCAATTTTACGCACTATAAATGATGAAGATGCGCCATTTTTATTCATAGCAATTACATCACCCTCAAACACCTGCAGACGTTCTTTACTTCCCTCTTTAATACGCAACGAAACCGCAATGGTATCGCCCACTTCAAATTCAGGGAAATTGCGCTCTGAGATGCCTAAGGCGCTTATAGTCTCTTTGGTTAATTGAGATGCTTTCATGAAAATCCCTCTAAAATGCTAAAAATCCTAATATAAAGCTTTATCTTTTTACTATACTGCAAAAAAGGCCTTTTATCCAGTTCAATTTATATATTCTGGTTTTGAATGCCTAACCACCTATCAAGTGCTATAGCAGCGGCTGAACGCACTGAAAGATGATTAAATTCTGAAAACCCCTCAATAGGTGTTAACAAATAATCACATCGCTCCAAAAAAGTCTCGCACAGCCCTTTTCCTGTGCCAAATACCAACAACACTGGTCTATCATGTTTCCACACTTGATCTTGATCAAAAAAGGTTATCATTTTGGCATGATCTTCTTGACGTGCTGAGGTAGCAACAAGCAAAGGCTTCTTTCCCTCTTTTTGCTCAATCTGTTCAAGCACTTGTTCTACAGTAGCTGCTAAATCTACTTGAGCAATTGCTTTTTTGCGTTGTGCATTATAGTTACTACCTATATCTGAATCCCAAAAACGCAAAAAGCGCTTTACTATTTTTTGCTGATCCACTAGAGGCGTAACAATCCAATATTTATCAATACCATATGTTTTGCATGAGCGCGCAATATCATGAATATCGATAGAGGTAACTGAAGTTGTACCTAGCTGCCGATCTTCACCAATCAGCACGTTCGAATGACACAATATAACATAATGAGATGGCAAATGCCGTGCGACCAATTTTTTATCTTCGTGCGATTGCGTGTGATTTTGAATCCAAGTGAAATGGTGCTTGATTGATGTTGTGACGGCCTGTTCTTTACGCCAGTCCTCAATTGCCTTATGATTACCCGAACGAACAATAGGAGGCACTTGCATCCCTTGCCATTCTATCGGTTCAGTATAAGCAGGATAATCAACAAACGGACCGGTAAAAGAATCCTGTTCCACAGAACCCTCCTTGCCGACTACACCAGGAATATATCGCAACAAACCTTCAAGAAGCACCATTGCCGGAACATCACCACCCATCAGAACATAGTCTCCGATTGAGATTATTTTATCGGCATATTTCTGCTCAACCCTTGCATCCATGCCTTCATAACGAGCTGGCAACAACATGATGTGGCGCTTTTTTTGCAAAACACCAGCTAATTCTTTGAGCATCGGCTGATCAAGTTGCTCTCCCTGAGGGGAAAAAAAGATATTATATGATGGACCAAAACGTTTGTGTGCAGCTTGAACGGCTTTTTCGACCACCTTCGGCTTGATAAGCATACCAGGGCCAGGGCCAAATGTGGGAGCATCTATACGCTCTTTTGGTTGAACAAATGAAAAAAAAGAATCTAGATGAACATCTATGATCCCCTTTTCTCGTGCACGCTTTATCAAACTAGTCGACAAGAATGATTGATATAATTCAGGAAACACTGAAGCTATTGAAATATTCATCTAGCTTTAACTATCAATCACAACATCAATGAACGGTTCTTTGTCTGACTTGAATAATGCAACTAACGATCGAATTGACTTAATAGACTGACCATCTTTGCCAATTACTTTGCCAATATCTTCGTTATCTACAATAATTTTAAGAGCCTTACCTTGTTCACCATCAAAGTCTAAAACCTGAACTGCTTCAGGCTTAGAAACTAACTGTTTTACAAGATAGGTAACGGTATCTTTTAACATGATTTCATATACTTTTGGTTACTCTTTAGATTTTGCTGACTCTTCTTTTGGTGCTTCAGCTGCTTTTGCTGGTTTAGCTTCTTTTTTTGGCGCAGCTTTTTTAACTATTTTTTTAGCAGGTTTCGCTGCATCAGTTTTGAACTGATTATAAATTTTTTTCACTGAATCACTCGGAACAGCACCTTGCGCAAGTCTACGCTCATAACCTTCTTGATCAAAGCGAATTATAACACCCTTGAGTGGATTATAGGTACCTAAATCTTCCAAAAATGCTCCATCGCGTTTCTTGCGTCCATCTACTGAAACAACACGATAAAAAGGGGCATGTTTTTTCCCAACACGGGATAAACGAATTTTAACTGGCATAGATATCCTTACTATATATAAAAAATGACTTATTTTTGCCTAATTTTATCTAAAAAATCGCTATCTGCGACCCAACTTACTTAGCAGTTTAACATATTGTTGGCTTTGTTCAAAGCGCGAAAGTAAAAGATTTATATCTGAAATAGCAACTCCTGCACCACGAGCGATTCGGTTCTTTCGAGTCTTGTTGAGTATCTTTGGAATTAAACGCTCTTTTTCGGTCATTGATTTCATAATTGCTCTAAATTTTTTAAGCTCTTTCTCACTTTGGTCCATCTGTTCAGCTGAAATCTGCATATTGCCCATACCAGGCATATACTTCATCAAACTGCTCATTGAACCTAATTTGCTCATCATTTCCATCTGTTTTGCAAAATCATCAAGAGACATTCGACCACTCATCATTGCATTATAGAGAGACTCTTGATCTTCTTTGGCAATCTTTTTTTCGGCCTTTTCCGCCAAAGTTACCACATCGCCCATATCCAAAATACGTCCCGCCATGCGATCTGCTTTGAACAGCTCAATATCATCAAGTTTTTCGCCTACTCCCAAAAACACTATCGGTTTTTTAAGCGCATATCTAAATGAAAATGCTGCACCACCTCGTGTATCACTGTCCATTTTGGATAACATTGCATAATCAAAACTAACAGCCTGATCAAACGCTTGAGCAACATTCAATGATTCCTGACCTGTCATTGCATCAAGCACCAAGAAAGAATAGGTCGGATCTACAATTTGCTTGATCTCGCGCAACTCATCCAACATTTGATTGTCAACATGCAAACGCCCTGCGGTATCTAAAAATAATACATCAAATCGCTCTTTTTGATAATATTGCATAATATCTTGAGCAGCTCCAGTTGGATCTGTTTGGGGTGAACGATAAAATGATACACCTGCTCTTTGAGCTAATTGTTCAAGCTGATCAACTGCAGCTGGACGATAAAAATCAACTGAAGCAAGCAAAATGCGATTGTTTTTTTTATTACCCTTAATATGGTGCGCCATCTTTGCAATGGATGTGGTCTTACCTGAGCCCTGCAAACCCATTACTAAAAATGTCGCCGGTGTTTTGCATACAAAATCAGCTTGATCAGCACCTAAAAACTGCTTTAATTTGTCATGAATAACTTTGACAAACTGCTCGCCAGGCTTAAGCGACTTAATCACTTTCTGGCCAACAACTTCTTGCTGCACATCGGCAATAAAGGTGGTTGCTAAATCATAAGGAACATCAGCTTCAAGCAATGCATCTGTTATCGTATCGAGAGTATTCTTAATATTATCTTGAGTAAGTTTACTGTTTTTGCCAAATCGCTCTAATATTGAGCCAAATCGCTTGGATAGAAAGTCAAACATGCATAAACCTTAATTTTTGCTATATATTTAAATAGGTGATATTCTAGATTATATCACAAAAAAAAGCCAATTAAAATGTCAATAAGGGCTCATCTATCATGATTTCATAACAGCTTTCCTTCGTAACATCTCCTTTCTAGCTAAAGCTAGCATAATTAGATGTTTATGCTAAGGTAAAATACACTTTTTGTTTATACATATTTTTTAATTAATTTATAGAAAAACACAGGTACGTACTGTTATGGCTCGAAAACCTTTTTATTTAACAAAAGAATTGCCCAAAACCTTGCTTCTTGGCATTCATGCACCATATAACCGTTCACGCAATTTGGACGGATACTTTGAAGAATTTAAAAACTTAGTCAAAGCAAATCGTGGTCATTATGACGCAGAAAAATACATTAAGATTCGCACGATTGATCCCGCCTATCTTATTACGCGAGGAAAGCTTGAAGACTTAAGGCACTTTATTCAAGAACATGAAATTGAAGAAATTATCATTTCAGATGCAATAACTGCACAGCAACAACGTAATCTAGAAGAGCTCTTCAATGTTAAAGTATTAGATCGCACCGGCCTCATTCTTGATATTTTTGAAAAAGCGGCCCATTCTGCCGAAGGAAAAAAACAGGTTGAAATAGCAAAAATACAATTTCAAAAATCTCGACTGGCAGGCAAAGGCATCTCCATGAGCCAGCAATCCAAGCAAACTAGTCATGCAAGTGGGTCACGTGGCCCTGGTGAAACCGCAAAAGAACACGAAATGCGCCATTTAAGCAAGCAAATTCATCAATTGAAAAAGGAACTTGAACGCATTCAACGTACACGCAGCGAACAACGCAAACGTCGTCTAAGTTCTGGACAACCGCAAATTGCTCTCATTGGTTATACAAACGCAGGCAAATCAACCATTTTAAATGCTTTAGCTAAAAGTGACGTATTAGCGGAAGATAAACTGTTTGCAACTTTAGATACAACAACACGTGAATTGTGGATCGGTCCAAAAAGAATCGGGCTCATTTCCGATACAGTCGGTTTTATTCAGCAACTACCTCATCTGTTAATCGAGGCATTTAAATCTACCTTATCTGAACTCCAATATGCCGACTTTCTCTTGCATGTTGTGGATCTTTCTGATGTAAATTGGCAAGATAATATTGAGGTTGTTCAACATATTTTAGACGAACTTGGCATTCACAAACAAATGCTCTATGTCTTTAATAAAAAAGATAAAGTTGAGCATTTTGATGAAGTTGAACCATTATTACACGACTATCAACCACATGTCATTATTTCCAGCCTATCAAAAGCAACGATGCAGCCACTCGCTGACACGCTTTTGGCTTGGCAAAAAGACAATTAATTTACCGTGCAATATGCATCTAAATATTGCACGGTACCTCATTCTTAGTTTAACTAAACTATCGCCCTAAAGGCTTTTCTGAAAAAATGGCCTTCGTTATATTGATCCAATCATCACATATAAGTTAGGATGAACTAACTGCTTGTTTTTTTATTTTGGGTGTTGTATACAATAGCACAGATGTGTTTTTCAGAAGCATCTCTATCGATGAAGTAAAAAAAGTAATTAAGCATATTATTAATCCTCTTTTTAAAGGAGACTACTTCATGAAATCTACACGAATACTAATATCATTAACCCTGCTCGGCGTTGGAACGCATGCAATTAAAGCAGCCAGTTCCTCTACCGACAACAAAAATCCACAGAAATGGGTTGTGGATTTAAGCACAGCAGCTAAGTCGTTTACACGCGCTTGTTTATCTGCTGATGAGCTAAACAAAGAGACTGGAGCAGTAATACGAAAAAATGCATGGCAATTAGGCAACAAAAAACAATACCTTTATGCTCTAGCACCAACACAAAAAATCATCCAAAGCGCAAAAATAACAAAAGAATATATCACTGCAGAAACTATTGAAGCAAAAGCTGCCTTGCACAAAAAAATAGTCGGCGATAAAAGCACCAAGCAATACGGCCTAAAAGAAGCATTAGAACATACATCAAAAGATTCTAAAAATAAAGCCGCTGAAGCTTTTGCGGTTTATTCTGAATCAGATGTTAGAGGATTCCTCAGAGAACTTGCAAAACAAGGCAAAGGCATGCAACGTGTGACTCAGCATATCCGTCCTCGCAATTCTGCTGTAGTAGGCGAAGGAGCATACTTTGTAAAGCCTTCAAGCGCACATGTTACATACGAGCGCACACTTCCTAACTCACGTGTTTCAGTTAACACGGAACTTACTGCAAAAAACACACGGAAACCGTTGCTTGTTTATGATGCAACAGAACGTCGTTATCGCAGAGCACAATCAAAAGATCTATCGGTAAAGCTTGCATCTTGGAAACCAACTGAAAACTATGTGAACACTTGGGTCCCTTACACTGAAGGCGAAAACAAACATCAAGATCACAAGATTCACGCTGATTATGAATGGACAGAAGATGGCTCTTCTTGGAAATCTGAAACTGTTGGTGATCACACACATGGCTGGATACTTTCATCACAATCAATGACTCGCAAAGAAAAAGAAGCGAAAAAAGCCGCATTAGATAAATTGATTAAACAAGTAACCATTCACACTATTATTGATTCAAAAGGCAATCGCGTATCAGCAGATGTTTTCACCGACCGACAAGGCAAAGTGGTATACAAACATAACGATACAAAACCTACACAAAATAATATCGTTGCAGGACGTAACTACCATTGGAAAGAACAAAAAGGACAATGGCATCCAGCTACAACCTATGCTTCAGTTGTAGGAAAAAAACCGGTTCTTCCAACAACAATTGCAGCAATACGCAATAGCCTCGAAGAGACCGGCAACAGCCTAAATAAACTACTTAGCAAGCCTAAAGAAAATGCTAAGCAAATTGAAGAAGTTCGCAAAGGACGCGACAGCCTTCGAGGATGGTTAGATCATCGCATAGGATTCCTTGAGCAATTAAGAGCAACTGTAGTACCTTCTCAAGTTCATCAAGCCGATGCTAGCATAAAAGCACTACAAGCGGAACGTGATAAATTGATTTCAGAGCTTAACCTCAGTCCTGCACATGCATATTATGTTCAAGCTTCTATCGATGCAGTAGAACACAATCTTCTAGAAACAAACGAAGAATTAACATTGGATGAAATATACAGCCTTGCATTTGGCGATAAAACAGTAAATCCGCGCACCGCACTAACAAAAGCATGCGCTGAAGTTGTTCGCAATGTTCCAGACTCAGGCCGTATTTTCGGTTACGAGCCAACTACAGTTACTAGCTACTACACAAAGCAAAAAGAGCTCGAAGAAATCAGAGAAAAAATCGCCGCTGAATCAGATAGCGATAAAAAGCTATCTCTTATCGACCAAGCTGGAAAAATTGAGCACGATCGCAATAACTTTGCACAAAAAAACATAGATGAAGCACGCGACTATATTAATGCCTTAATTCCTACTAATAAACTTTGGAAAGACACTCAAAAGTTCGAAAGCAAATTGCATGATCTTTTTTATGTTCTTGCTGAGTTGAATGCAACACAAAGAACTAAAAAAGCGTCTGCAGATGCAGTAACAGCTCTCAATGAACAGCTTCAACTTGCACGCGGTGAAGTTTCACAAAAGACTATAACTAGCTCCGATACTTCAAATAACGCTTCATCATCAAGCGATAATAAAAGTGGAAATCATAACAAAAGAAAAGGCAAAGGGAAAACAACACGCAGAAGCAGAAGAAGTACAAAAAAATAGCAATCATTTGCTCACTTAATAAGCATAATTTTGCTCAAAAAAAGGAGGCGCTAGTAAAATGCGCCTCTTTTTTTTATATTCAACTGGCTATACTTTGTTAGTAAAAAAAAAGGAAATCTCATGAATAAAAAAAGTTGTGCTCTGCTCGTTGCATTACTTTATCCCATTTCTACATATACCTCTCAACATTCCCAAAGACAAAGGCGAACTAACCACACGCTCGGCATACATGAATTTAATCATCAAGTTGCCCTCAAAAACAAAAACATTGATGCAATTCGGCAAGCAGAACAGGCTATACCAACACAACCACAATCATACGAGAATTTGAAATTACTTTATGCCCAACTTCTTCAGTCTCCAGTCAGCACAGATGCTGAAATAAAACGTTGGAAGCAATATCGGGATCTTCATCAACAAAGAAATGCTATTATGAAGCAAATTCATATGCCCGAGCATCACGCATCTTCCCACTCTGTATCTCCTGCAAATTTGCTCAATATCAAAATTTTACTCAATCTTTGGAAAAAGCTGCGCAACACCTATCCCCCAGGATCAAGACATTATCGGACCTTTCATGAAAAGGTATCTATTTTAGAAAACGCTGCAAAAGATGAAGAATTTGAACTAGATCTTATTGAATTTGAAAAGACAGTACAACCACATTTAAACACGCAAGGTGAAATAACGGGTAACAATGTTATGTCACTAAACAATTATGCTAAACGACTTTTTAAGTTTAAAAGTAATGCTGTACTGCAAGCATCTCCTGGAATGAAACAACTTGCTAAAAGAATCACTCAAAAAGAATGGCAAAAACGTGCGCAACAAAAAAAGGCAATCTCTCAACCAGAAGAACCTAGACGCTCAATTTCGCCTGAAGAACATGCTCAACATAAAATTAGAACATCAATAGCAGTTATTACTGCTCAAAGGAATATTGTCCCACTGCTTCGCGCAACGGCTTTGCATAGATTATACAATGAACTCGCATCCTGTTCATCGAATGAACAAAAAGAGTTGGCTCTTCATGCTGCCCAATTTCATGACATTTACAAACAACGAGCATTACTTGAAGAAAAATTAAATCTAATCATACAAAGTGATAATGTTGAAATTCTAAAACTCGCACAAACAACAGCTCAAGAATTGAGAAATACCTATCCAGCATTTCATTCCAGCTACGCCCAATATGATCAGAAAACACAACTCCTAAAACTTAAAATTGCCTACATAGAAAGAAATGATCAAGTATTATATGATTTAAAACAGCTCTCATCTGATCTGCTGATCATTAACTGTGCTGATCGTTTGTTGTATCGACTTTTTTTTGAAAAAATGCTCTCTAAAGGCATTAAAAATAAGAAACCCTATGGATATATTCGTGACGCCACAGTTTCTTTATTAAGCACATACGACAAAAAAGAAAAGGGGTTTGATCATTATTTGACCAAAATAGTTCGCTCAGATCTTAAACAAAACATGGCGACGGCATATAAAAACGATGAACTCTCCACAGAAAATCGTTACACAAACCTCTTAATTCTGTCGAAACAACTTATAGAAACCTACCCAGAACAACATCCGGAACACTCTAAATATGTTAGTCTACATGCATCATTAGAATGCTTAAAAAAGATTAACTTTTACAAAAATTTCATTCTCAACATCAAAAAAAACAACAAACTTGATAGAACCGCTGCTTATGGATTAAAGCACGCCTATGCACAGATTCGTCCACATTGCGATAAACTGACAAAACTAAAGGACGCTTCATTTGTTGAAATCCAAACACAAGAATTAGGCAACTTAGCTGAAAAACATGCTTTTTATACGCATGCTGCCCAAAAATTTGATCTAGAAGCAACACTATCTAAAACTGAAAAAGAAGATCCAACTAATCATGAACTTTTGAAAAAAACATTAAATAAGCTCATAGATTTACCAATACTTTCAAATCAAGAACGAGCTGAATTTACAACTAAATCAAAATATCACCATGACCTCATTTTACAGAAACAATACACAAATGAATTGGAAAAACTAGAGGATACAACTTCCATCAATTATGAACAATGCATTGAACTTATTAAAAAGTTACGCAACTTAAGCACTCTTACACTTGAACAAATTCTATTATTTGAAGATAAGATGTGTAAATATAGAATCCAACTAAATAACTAGCTTTCGATTGCACATTTACTTTTTGGGCTTCGCGTAGTATAAATTGAGGGCAAATAGTTTAATAACATTACCCAAAAAAAGGATGCGCATGAAGCTCAAAAGGTATTACCAATTATCATTGGTTATTTTGCTAACATTCACAACAACAACTCTACCTTACGATCTAAAAGAACTTGCCCAACAATATATTCAAAAAGCTGAACAGTGCATAAAAAAAGATGATGTTGAAGGAGCATTGCAACATTATAAAAATGCTTGTTCGCTAACGCCAAACGATTCCAAGATGACTCTCGACATAGCAAATGAGTTATCACAAAAATATATTCAAAAAGCTGAACAATGCAAAAAAGAAGATAATATTGAAGGAGCATTGCAACATTATAAAACAGCTCTTTCGCTAACGCCAAACAATTTCATGATGACTTTCAACATGGCAAATGAATTATACAATCAAGGACATCACGAAGAAGCTATTAAGTATTACAATAAAGCAGCACAACTAAATCCGAAAATTGAACAGGTTTATTTTAATCGTGGTGTCGTTCTTACTCAAATGAAAGAGCATGCGCGTGCAGCAGATTCATTTATGCAAGCAATTCACACAAAACCTAGTTATGCAAAAGCCTATGTTCACGCTGGTAATGCATTTGAACAATGCAATAAACATGATGAAGCAATCAACATCTACCACAAAGGTATCGAAGTTAATCCAGAAAATCCTGATTTGCACTATCGCCTTGGACTGCTCTATAAGCACAAAGACAGGTTTGATGAAGCCGTTGAACAATTACGCATTGCAACCCAAAAAAATCCCCAAAGTAACACCTATAAATTAGAACTTGCCAACACTTTACATCTTATAGATGGCTCTATGGAAGCACTAGAGCTTTATGAAAAAGTTCTTGAACAGAACCCTAATAATCATCACGTGCTCTATAACTTTGGCTATACGCTCAAAAAAATGGGCTATATCAAACGAGCCCTAGAAGTGTATAACCATATTCTCATAGAAAATCCTGATTATGCCCTAGCGAGATTTAGCCGTTCACTTTCATTCCTTACCCTTGGTGATTGGCATCAAGGATGGCCTGAATATGAGTGGCGCTGGACTGCTTATAACGAATCACCTAAAAAATTTGACTGCCCTGTATGGGACGGTGAAGATATTGCCGGCAAACGTATTTTAATTTATGCCGAACAAGGATTAGGCGACACGATTCAATTCATACGTTATGCAGAGTTAGTAAAAAATATGGGTGCATATGTGATTGTGCAAACACAAAGAGCACTTAAGGATTTATTAACCCAATGCCCTTATATAGACGAAGTATATGCACGCGGAGAGCCGCTACCACACTTTGATACGCAAATCGCAATGATGAGCTTGCCAATGGTATTCAAAACCGAAATTGAAACAACGCCACAGAACGTGCCATATATTTTTCCAAAACCCGAGTTGGTATCCTATTGGGCTGAAAAACTCAAGGATGATCACAATTTCAAAATCGGTATTTGTTGGCAAGGCAACCCGAACTATCGCACACAGTTTTTACGCCAAGCTGTCGCAGGCAAATCTATGCACGTGAAACATTTTGCCCCAATAGCTCAATTAGAAGGTGTATCGCTATACAACTTGCAAAAAATGGGTGGCGAAGAACAGCTCAAAGAACTTAATGGCGACATCATTATAAAATCATTTGGTCCTGAATTGGATAGTACAAACGGCCGCTTTATGGATACCGTCGCCATAATGAAAAACCTTGATTTGATTCTTACCATTGATACAGGAACCTGTCATGTCGCAGCCGCATTGGGCGTGCCAACATGGAACCTATTGCCTAATCCATCCGATTGGCGTTGGATGTTAGATCGCAATGATACACCATGGTATGATAATATGCGCTTATTCAAACAACCAAAACCAGGCGATTGGGCTGGATCCATCGAGGAATGCAGAAAAGCATTATTACCTATTTTAACGGGTCAGACTACAGTTGAAGCTGCAACCGCACAAAAAGGATCAACCAAAGAAACGCGTCCTTATCAAGCAATGCACATCGAACAAAATATCTCTCCCCAGTATGAAGACCAAACTCAGGATGATATACGCAATATCAATCCCTCACATGTTGTATTTGAGCCAATTGGCACCAACAAAACAACCTCTACTGCACATCAAACAATCGCTCAAGATACGCCCAAACTACAAGACACCACGGTTCAAAAGAAAAATCCTGCATATCAAGCAGCAATCCAAAAACTTGCTCACGAACATCCTAATATGAAGACGTTCATGGATAAACAAAAAACAGAAAAAGCTGATATGCATGCACTCACAACTCAATTGATTAGCATTAACAAACAACTCTGGCAATTAGATAAAGAGCTAAAAAATAATACTCCATCAGTATTTGATGAGGAATTCATAAAACTTGCTGAAAAAATTGTGAATACCTTGCAGCACAAACAATATATTAAACATCGCCTCAAACTAGCTGCAAAAAAACATCATAAAGCATAACTATAAAGGACAATAGACATGAACTATATAATTAAAAACCTCCTCACTTTATGTATCTTATTATCAGCACACAACAGTAGTGCCAAAGACTATAGAACATTGTTTGAAAAAGCTAACAAGGCATTAACGAACGGCAAAACGCAAAAGGCCATTCGTCTTTATTATCGCATCATTAGTATGCGCCAAGATTTACCACAAGTTTACTTTAACTTAGGATTAAGCCTTGAGCGTGAAAAGAGATATGATGAAGCAATTACTGCTTTCAAACAAGCAATTAACTTAAAGCCTGACTATACAAAAGCATATCATCAATTGGCAAACATACTCAAAAACACTGGGCGCAAAGATGAAGCACAACAAATGTATCGCCGTGCACATGAAATTGACCAAAACTATTTTGAGGTGATTCCGGAACTTGCTTATTTAACAAGAGATGAAAGCAACTTCAAAGAAGCTGCAATACTTTTCAAAAAAGCTCACCTCTTACGGCCAACCAACATTCAGATGTTATTGGAACTTGCGAATACATTAAATACAGGCAATCAAACAGAAGAAGCTCTTGAATGGTATTTTAAATTGGATGAACTCATCCCAAATAATCCAGCGGTTCTTTATAACATTGCTTATACATTTAAAAAACTTAACCGCCTTAAAGAGGCCTTACCCTATTATGATCGCACATTAACTCTTAATCCAAATCATGCTGAAGCACATTTCAGTCATGGCCTTGCACTATTGGTAACCGGTGACAGCGATCCTGAAAATTGGCGCAATGGTTGGGGTGAATATGAATGGCGCTGGCAAAGAAACGACAAACAAAAATTGCGTCAATACACCCAACCACTTTGGGAAGGCCAAGATTTGCATGGCAAAACACTCTTCATCTGGGCAGAACAAGGCCTGGGCGACACTTTTGAATTTGTCAGATATGCAAAAGTTGCAAAGGATATGGGCGCACGCAGAGTTATTGTTGCAGTTCAAAAACCACTACTCAATATTATCAAACTATGTCCTTATATCGATCAAGTTATTTGGACCCAAGAACAACCGCCATATTTTGACTATCATACCCCAATGCTTTCCATGCCATTTTATACAAACGCTCGTTTAGATACTGTGCCTGATGAAATTCCTTATCTGCATGCAAAAACTGAACTTGTGGCAGAATGGAAAAATATTTTAAGTGAGGACACCAACTTTAAGATTGGCATTTGTTGGCAAGGTAACCCAAATTATTCAACACAATTTTTACGCGCAGCTGTAGCTGCAAAATCTATGTCGGTTACTAAATTCTTACCAATTATGAATATACCTGGTGTGAGCGTTTATAGCCTGCAAAAAATGACCGGCACTGATCAAATTAGCGACCTACCTGAAGATGCGCCACTCATCATCTTTGGCGATGACTTTGATCAATCACAAGGCCGATTTATGGATACAGCAGCAGTAATGAAGAACCTTGATCTAATGATCTCGGTAGATACCTCAATTTGCCACATTGCAGCTGGCCTTGGCGTACCAACATGGAATTTGTTGCCAAGCCCACCAGATTGGCGCTGGATGCTTCATTGTGATAACACACCATGGTATGGCAATATGCGCCTATTCCGACAACCAAAACCTGGCGATTGGGACACCGTCATCGAGCAAGTAGTAGAGGAACTTAAGGGCCATTTATATGAAGGGAAACCGTTAATTACATTCAAACGGCCATTTACAACCTAGCAAAAAGGGCCCGTTATCGGGCCCAACAACTTTTTATAAAAAGGAGCTCACGCTATGCACAAATACTTTCTGGGTTTATTAGTTGCATGCACTATGCATGGCAACAACTTCAAAACACTCTTCGATGAGGGAGTCGAAGCATTTCATCAACAGGAATATACTCAAGCAACATCATGCTTTGAGCATGCCAATAGATTACAACCAAACAACACAATACTCTTATTTAATTTAGCTGTGTGTTATAAACAATTATCAAAAAATGAAGAAGCTATCAATTTACTTTACAAAGTCATTGAATTTGATCCTAGCTATATAAAAGCTTATCACCAACTTATACCTCTGCTCAAAGAAAAAAACGACGAAAAGGAATTAGAAAAATTTTATAAACAACTGCTCGTCATCGAACCAAATAATACACAAGCACATTTACATCTGGCAAGACATTATAAAGAAATTGAACAGTTCGATGTAGCAATTAATCATTTTGAACAAGTACTCGAAATTGAGCCACACAACAACACATGCCGTTTTGAACTTGCAATTGCAAACACCATGATTGGACAAACACAAAGAGCAATTGAACTTTATGACCAACTGCTTGAAGTCAATCCTAATAACATCTCCATGATTTATAACAAAGGATACGTTTATAAAATGGGAGGCAATGCAACCAAAGCAATTGAAATGTATAAACAAACATTGGAAATTAACCCTAACTATGACAGTTCGCACTTTGCATTAGGCCATGCCTATTTAATTAAGGGTGATTATGCTCAAGGTTGGAAACAACATGCACGTTATTTGAAACAAGCTGGGCGCAACGGAGATAAACTTCGTCAATTTTTAGCTGAGGGCACAACAGAAGGCAAACGAATATTGTTGCGACCTGAAGGTGGATTGGGAGACTCCATTCATTTTGTACGCTATGCTCGCGAACTCAAACGATATGGCATATACGTTATTGTTGCAGTTCCTAAATCTCTCTATGATCTACTCAAAAACTGTTCCTATATAGATGAATTAGTGAAAATTGGTGATCCAATACCGTCCTTTCATGATCACACAACCCTCATGAGCATTCCGGCAATACTATATAGCCATGAACAGCGCTTACCCGATTTTTCACCCTATCTCCAGCCCGATCCAGAACGCATTACTTATTGGGGTGATTATCTTAAACATGACACCAATTTCAAAATTGGCATTTGTTGGGAAGCAAGTGTCTATAATGACTCATCCCGTCCTCCAGTTGCGCGCCGCGGCATGCCACTAGAAATAATGTATATCTTATCTGAACTTGAAGGAGTAAGCCTTTACAGTTTGCAACAACATGATGGTGTTGAGCAATTAAAATCGATACCGCCATACTTCAACATCCATATTTTTAATGAAGAGTTTGATAAAACGCATGGCAGTTTTGTGGATACTGCGGCAGTGATGCACCATATGGATTTCATTATTTCAGTCGATACCGCAATTGCGCATTTGGCTGGTGCTATGGCAAAACCAATCTGGTTGCTGTTGCCATGGGCCACCGATTGGCGTTGGTTAGAGCATCAAACATCCTCTCCATGGTATCCAACAATGCGTATTTTCAAACAACCTGAACCCTTTGATTGGAAAACAGTACTAGATAATGTGTATCTAGCATTGCTGAAAAAATTACACTATTAAGGGTATCAATACTCACATATACCCTTTATGAAAATTATAGTAGAACTTTAGAGATAAATTATATAATCATTTTTAATGAATAAGGAAGTCTATGCAAGCGCAATCTTTATGGAGAACCTCATATATCCCATATGCCATCGTTGGCACTTCACTCATATTAGGCATGTTACTGAAAGATCCATTTATGGCTTCGTGGCACTATTTCACAAAAACACCCGCTCCTTTAATTAGTGCTCAAGCAACCACAGAAACGGTCCGTTCATTTGCCCCAAGAGATATGAACCTACTATTTAGCGAAGCAGATGCCCTTTTTTATGATAACAACATTGATGACGCGATCAAAAAATATAAGTCTATTTTAACACAGGACAACCATTCAGTGTTAGCATTCATGAGAATGGGAGCAGCACTCTGCAAAAAAGACAACTATGAACTTGCAGAATTCTATTACCGCATAGCTGTTTCGTTGCAACCGGCATTTGTACTTTCCTATATCAAACTTGGCTTGGTACAACATCGACTCAAAAAATATCCTGAGGCCTTGCGCACTTTTGCTGCTGCTCTTACTTTGCAACCTGATAATTTTGAAGCCCATTTTAATGTGAGTAAAATATATAGCGATTTACGCAATTTCGATCGTGCTATCGAGCATGCAAAAAAAGCTGTTGAAATGCACCCACAAAACGTACATACACATTTAAATTTAGGCCATATTTATAACAAACAGGGCGACACACAGTCTGCTATCAAAATGTATGAAAAAGCAATTAAGGTTGAACCTGAACTTGCTAACGCACATTATAACCTAGGCTACACATTACGCGTACAACGTGAACCAAAAAAAGCACTCCCTCATCTCTTTCGCGCTTTGGAATTGCAACCGGAATATCCTGATGCACATATTGCTCTTGCGCAAGCTTATTGGACCTTTGGCGATTTTGAAACTGCATGGAAACATTATGATTGGCGGTGGAAACAACTTGGTATCGACCCTCATAACTTCGGTACGCCGTTGTGGGACGGCTCGCCATTAGAAGGTAAATCTATTCTACTCTACGCCGAACAAGGCATGGGCGATACTTTGCAATTTATTCGTTATGCTAAGTTGGTCAAAGAACTTGGTGGCAACACCATTTGTAAAGTTCAAAAGCCACTTGAATCAATTCTACAACTTTGTCCTTATGTGGATACACTTGTACATAAAATAAATGACAAGGACGTTGAACTTGCAGCACAGGCGCCCTTGCTTAATTTACCTGGTATTTTAAAAACAACTAAAGACACCATTCCACATCCAATGCCTTATCTTTTTGCTGATAAAAAACTTTCAGCACAATGGAAGAAAAAACTAGCAAACGATACAAACTTCAAAGTTGGAATCGCTTGGCATGTATTGCCAGAGCATGAAGCATCAAAATCCCCAATCTCAAAGCGCAGCGTTCCCCTCAAGCTGCTAGCAGAATTGGCTGAAATTCCTGGCGTAAGCTTTTATTCATTACAAAAGTTTGATGGCGTTGAGCAGATTCTTGAAATGCCAGAAAGTTTCAAAGTTAAAACCTTTGGCTATGATTTTGATGAAACTAATGGCAGATTTATGGATACTGCAGCACTTATTGATAATCTTGATCTGGTTCTTTCCGTTGACACCTCAATCATTCATCTTGCAGGCGGCATGGGCAAAAAGGTGTGGACATTATTGCCATATTCTCCTGATTGCCGTTGGGATTTAGATGAACATACAACACCATGGTATAACAACATGCGTTTGTTCCGCCAGCAAAAACCATATGATTGGCAACCGGTAGTGGCACGGGTGAAAAGTGCTCTTCAGAGAGCAACTAGCCGCAACTAACGTTTCTAAAAACAATTGAAACATTAAGCCGATGTTTTATGCATCGGCTTTTTTATTTGTTTTATTCGTCTTCCATCCAATGATGACCCAATGCAATAATTGGCAATTTAGGATTAAACACAGGAACCATATCGCCAATGGTACCAGAGTTTTTGATAAGCACATTACATTTGGATAGCAACATAGTTGCTTGCAAGATCTTTTTATTTTGATCGATAGCATCAGGATTAGCAACGATTGGATATAACATAATTTTCCGACCATACTTTTTTTTCAACTTTTTTAATAATACATCATCGGGTGCAAGACCTTCTGTGACTAAAAAGAAACGTGTATGCCTATAGGTATCAAGATGTTCATGCAATGCATCAATAAATTGCCCAATAGATGCCTGTTGATATTGTGCAGGCCATTTTCGATAATATGCACCAATAATCTTTCGTTTTGTAAAATGCTTATGAGCAAATCTATCGACATTTTTTACGATGTCATCTTGTAAAACAATGTATTTCATCAACAGTTCATGAAGGCGAATATACGACATGTCAAAATCAGCACGCAGTCGCATAGCACGGGCAATGTTAGCACAGATTCTTCTGCAAAAGGGATTCACTTCTCCCCATTGATCTTGCTTTGCAAAATGTAACCACCAATTATCGTTTGAACGTTTTATGTGCTTGGTCCTTAAAAAATCAAATGAAATACCTGAAATGTCACCAATGTCATATTGATCCAAAGCGTAGAGCAATGTGTAGAACATACTCAAAATATTAGCTTGCGCTCCATCTTTCAAATCGAAGCATAATGCAGGCCCTCTTGCCGCCACGCATCCATGAGAAAAGAATATAACTAAAAAAAGAAACCTATTCATTACAACATCTCCTTAATTACTACTCATCATAGCCAATATTTGCGTGTATTACTTGCATCTTAGGATTAAACATCTGAGAAGTGTCACTCAAATTTGAAGACATTTTAATCAAAAGATCACACTTTGAAAGCAACACGCAATCAATTAAAGCGTCTTCACCTTTTTTATAATTACTGCCTTTTTTTTCAACATGCACTGCCTTATGATCAACTGACCGCATTGCATTAATGCCGCACACAAAATGCCCGTATCTTTCTTTCATAAATTGCATAAAACGTTGATCATCTGTCGCTACAAAAATTTTTGTTGGACGCATTATAGAATGAGATAAAAATTCACGATGGACAATTTCAAACATCTTTTCATATGAAACTTTAGGTGCCTCAAGATGTTTATCTGTACCCCGATAATGTACACCTATCACATGAAAATTCTTCATATGCTCATAATAAAAAATATCAATTTTTTTGGTAATATGAGGCTTAATGTTAATATATTTTTTGATAAGTGCATGCGCACGATCACGAGGCATTTGAAATTGCGCTTCTAGGGTAAACGCTATCTTTTGCCAAGCTTTAAGCTTTATGCATTGCCCACTATCATTTTTATTTTGCTCATCATAAGGAGATTCAAAATAATATTCCCACCAATTCGGGCCATGGTGCTCATCGTAATACCATCCATTGTCTTCAAAATCAATGGTAAGGTACCCATTTTGTTGCTCACAATAATCCAGCGCCCCAATAATAGAATTAAACAAAGAAAAAAAACCTGGATTGTCTCTTCTTGCACTGAAATGAAAACGGGTCAATGCTTGATCCTCTGCATGTAGATAGACGATGGGAAAAATCGCAGATACGAGAATAAAGAATGCAGCTATTTGTTTAATATATTTGTCCATGTCTACTCTCTCACTCTTTTTATAAAAATATCATTATGCTGGAAGCACACTTTACTATAACTGCCTACCTTAATAAAGTAAAAACCATCTTTGACCTTTACTCATTTCTATAGTAGAACTACAGCATAAAAAAAGTTGGCCCAAGTAACAAGCAAAAAAAAGGAGCACCTTATGCATAAGGTATGGAGTATTCTACTCATAACATTACTCAGTTCATTTCATAAAAACTGCTGCAAAGTTCATATTATAGAACCTATCTCACGATCGTCATATACATCCTCAAAAAAAGCCGATAATCTTCAACATATTTACAATGAACAATGCAAACATATTGAAGTATCCATCACTAATCAACAAAACGCCATTGACATGTTGCGCGCATTAGAGCCACTCAAAAAAGCTGATAAAACAATAACGATAAAAGCCCCTGAACATATTGCAACGGTTATTTCATGGTGCAACTATGTAGATAATGTAATAACCTCTGGTACAACTAAAAGTGATGCCCATATCGAAATTGAAGATTTATTTGATTTTCATAAACAAAATGAAGCAAACGCTGTAAATACAGCACCCTTTATTTCTGTTGATGAGACCATTGCAGCTCTATGGCATGATGTATTAGTGCAAGATCCAAACTATAAAATCGGCGTGTGTTGCCAATCTCTACATAAAGAATCACACGATATACATATAGAATCATTTTTCTCTCTTGCATGTATGCAAGACGTTTCTCTATATTCATTTGACGAAGTTAATGCATCACATGTGCCAGATCATATCAATCTTTACACCTTTGCAAAAAACGCAAAAAAATCGTTTACTCACGTAACTGCCCTTATTGATCAACTAGATTTAATCATCACAACACAACCACACATCGCACAACTTGGAGGCGCACTTGGCAAATCAGTATGGTTTGTTACATCTGACCCGACTTATTATGACCTAGATGAACAATATGCAACCATCACACATTTTACACTATCTGATGAGCGCAACGTAGTGTTTGATATGATGCACCATTTAGCCCTGCACATGGAAAAACCGTCTGCCAAAATTGTAGCGGCCGAAATTGCCACCGGTGAATTAATCGACAAAATGACCATTCTGCAAATCAAAACCGAACGCATTAGCGATGAAAAAAAGCTGCAAAACATTTGGCGCGAGCTCGAAAGTTTGCAACGCACATTTGATATGCTCATTACGCCAACCCCTGAACTTGAAAACTTAATCAAAGAACTAAAGGCCGCAAATGAAGCACTGTGGACAACTGAAGATTTAATTCGTGATAAAGAACGCGACAATGCCTTTGATAATGAATTTATTCTGCTTGCACGTTCTGTTTATATTCAAAATGATGAACGCTGTCGTGTTAAGCGTGAAATTAATGAACATTTAGGATCACGACTGGTCGAAGAAAAATCATATAAGCCATATAATTAAGATAACGCAACTCTGCCTCCATAAAAAAGCTTCGATCTCCGATCGAGGCTTTTTTGCTGTATATGTGATTTATTGCTAAAATGAATACCATTGCAAAAATGAAAAAAATTAGGCTCAAATAATGCTAAAAAAATTTAATACCTATCTCAAACAACAACTGAACGACCAACAACGCAAAGCGGTTGAACAAAAAGATGGTTCACTTTTAGTTATTGCCGGTGCGGGATCTGGCAAAACACGTGTGATCACATCACGCATTGCACACCTTATGCTCAATCATGGTGTAACTTCCGAACAAGTTGTTGCTCTCACATTTACCAATAAAGCCGCTAAAGAGATGCAAGAACGCATTGGTACATTTTTAGGGCCTGATGCAACGGTACCATTTGTGGGAACGTTTCACTCATATTGTGTCCGTCTACTCAAACGCAATCAAGAACTTCTCGAAACGCCCTTTTTTTCTATCATTGACACTGATGATCAAGAAAAAATTATCAAAGGCATCATGCAACGCGCAAACATGGGCAAGCAGACAACAGCAAAACAGCTCATGTATCAAATTTCAAACCTCAAAAACGTTGCACTCGAACCAACTGAGCGTGAAATCATGTTTGCGCAATATCCATTATTGCAGGATGTATTCACCGCCTATGAAAAGGAAAAGCGTGCCAGTAAAGTGCTCGACTTTGATGATCTTCTGCATCATGGCCTAAAATTATTTGATAATAAAGACTTTAAGCAACGCTTTCAACAACGGGTGCGTCATATATTGGTTGATGAATATCAAGATACCAATGTTGTACAGCATGCATTGCTCAAAGCAATGGCAAAAAAAGGCAAAACTAGTTTTGCAGCCGATTCAATTTGTGTCGTTGGCGATGAAGATCAATCGATCTATTCGTGGCGTGGTGCAACTGTGGCCAATATGGTCAACTTCAAAAAAGACTTTCCTAAAACAACACTGGTCAAGATTGAACAAAATTATCGCTCAGTACAATCAATTTTGGATGTTGCAAATCATGTAATCAAACATAACAAACAACGCAATCCAAAAAAACTATGGTCAGAAAAAAAAGGGAATAATCGCGTTCGCAGTCTCACTTGTATGTCAGAATATCAAGAAGGCGATGCTATTGCTCATTTTTGCACCGTAGCTAAAAATAGTATCAAATTAAATGATTGTGCAATTTTATATCGTACACATTTTCAATCTCGTGCAATTGAAGAAGCATTAATTAAAGCTGCCATTCCCTATAAAATTTTTGGTGGCGTCCAGTTTTATGAACGCAAAGAGATTAAAGATCTGCTCACTTATTTAAAATTAATTATCAACCCATTTGATCGCCCCTCTTTTTTCAGAATAATGAACACGCCAGGACGTGGTTTAGGCACAGCTTTTGAAACCCTATTTTATGAACGTTGGACACAGGAACCATTTTTAACTTTTATTGATGTCGCTCAAAAATTGATCGAAGAAAAAACCGTTAAAGGTAAAAAGGCATTGTCACTACAAGGCTTAATTTCAGTATTTGATAACATTGATCCTAAAATGTCACCTGGCAAACTTCTTGATATTATAGTGTTACGTACCAACTATGTTGCCTACCTAAAAGACACGCATGAACTTGAAGAAGCACAAGGTCGCATTGATAACATCAATGAGTTAGCTCGTGCAATTGAACACTTTGAATCGGAAAAAAAAGGTAATCTTGATCAATTTTTAGAAGAAGTTGCTCTGTTGCAAGAAAAATCGACAAAACAGGATGAGCAACAAGATGCCATTATGATGATGACACTGCATGCAGCAAAAGGGTTAGAATTTGATACCGTAATGCTGGTGGGCCTTGAAGAAGGTTTACTGCCATCATCTCGCTCATTACATGATGATGAAGCAATCGAAGAAGAACGAAGGTTGTTCTATGTCGGTATCACACGAGCAAAAGAACGATTATTGATGAGCAAGTCACGTTATCGCTATAGTTATGGCCAAATGAACGATCAAAAACCATCACGCTTTTTGAAAGAAGTTCCAGAACATTTAGTATTCACTCATGATATTGGCCACATGCAACCATACACAATTAAACAGCACTTTGCTGAATGGCTTGGCATAAATCAACCAGCATCAAACGTGATGACCTTTGGTAGCCCAAAACGCACGGTACCGCCAAAAGTAGTTCATGCAAAAAAACAAGCTGTTATTCCAAAACGCACACATGCACCCAAAACATTCAAAGGCAATAAAACAACAACAAAGATTGATGCTAAGCCAGCCTTTAGCGGCGCATGGAAAATAAATCAACCGGTCAAGCATAAAACATTTGGTATTGGATTAATTAAAAAGGTTGAACCCAAAGGCGCCAAAACATTTATCACCGTCAACTTTGGTGGAAACATTAAAAAGGTGCTTTCAACTTTTATAACAAAAGTATAACGACTCTATTTTTACCGCATTTCAACCTTTAAGTTATAACCGGTCGGGCCGCCATATTCGATTTTTGCTGCAGCAACAAAACGTTGTTTGATATCCCAACGATTACCAAATCTACTTTTATTTATATAGATTATAAGGTCTTTTTCTTGGGGGCGCGATGTTATACGCACAGGATAGGTTTTTCTCAACCAAGGTTGCACCTTAGATTCATCTTCCACTGCTGGCGTGAAGCTTATATTGCTTAAAAAAAAGAGATTAGCCATTTTTTCCGTGCCTTGACTCGGCACTAGCCATTCAGTCGGGGTAATGTTGTCCCATTCATCTTTAAGGTTAGCCGTGATTTTGAGATCCCACTTTGTGTTGTTCTTCAGAAAAACGGCACCATAAGAAACACGATCGCCTGAAACCGGCGCATCGGCAATTATCGGCAACCAATATAAAGATAAGATAAAAAAAAGATATAGCTTCATAGTTCCTCCATTTCATATATATAAACTATGATACATAAAATGGAGGCTTTTAATCAATGATTTGAGAATTCCTCTGCAACATTAGCAAATGTCTTAGTTCTGCGTAATCCTAAAGAGACATATCGAGGCGAAGCTGCTTCTGGTTCTAATGTGATCGTTTGACCTTCCGTTAGCTTTGATGGCCTTAAAGGATACTTAAACTTTTCTTGATATAATTTTCGACCCCAAACATCAATCTTGTTTTTTATTTTAGACTGTGAGATTTCTTTATAAAGCTCACGACAAAAAAGAAGAGATTGCTCTATATCTTGCTTTTCAACAACAACTTTTGATCTTCCATTCTGCAAATAATATTCTACATCATACGCTCTACCTCGATCACCAAAAACTTGATTATACGCAATACAGTATAAAACGTGATCAGAGTTGAAAGTTTTATCTTTAATGAGAACAATACAACCATTTGCCTTTAGAATCTGATCTACATGCTTTTGCATCCTGGTACTTGTATTCTTATTGTTATTGTTATTACTTGAACTAGCTGCAAAACAGCCCTGAACACAAGCCAAAGCCAATGTGATACATAATGTTTGTTTAATAAACCTTCTTATCATCGAGTCACTCCATTTGTAGAAATTAAAATACAATAAAACATCCTTATTATTATATAATAGCACATACGCACATAAAGGCAATCTCTAAAAACATCAAAAACAGCCACTAAAGCCATTTTTAGGTGTTTTCAGTATTATATGATAGTATAACTAAGAATAATTCTTGAACATTTATAGGAGCATCAATATGCGTATTTTAGCTATTTCATTGTGTCTTTTTTCATTTGTCTGCCAAGCCCTACAACCATACGATTTGCTTAATGAACAAGAAACAAGTTATTGCGCTCAAAAAGCCACTGAGATCCTTGATCAATCAAACTTTGACTTTGAGAAACAATCTACATTGCTTAATCTGCTTTATCACATGTACTATTTTGCTCGAATAGACGCCGTTTATAGAAAAAATCTAAAATTGACCATTCACATGTTGCAGGCTGCGGAAAAAAATAACGACCCTACAATAAGCTTTAATGAAACTCTTGTTACGCAATTATATAGCCAAACTATGGTGCTAGCACGTAAAAAACAATTACATGGCACCACCTGGCATCTTTTAGATGCGACTATCACAGAAAAACACACTGAATTATTACCAATTCTTGAGGAAATTAAAGAAGCTGGAGGAAACCTAGTTGAAGCTTACGCACAAAGATACTCCGCAACTCTAGATGATAAAATCAAACATGCAAAAAATACGCTGAATAAAACAAGCCAAAACGAATTAACAATTTCGCGTACCTTTAATCTTATAGAAGAACAACCTGAACTCTTTTGTGGCCGGTCCTCTATGAGTGGTCTAGAAAAAATTGAAATGCTTTATGGTCTTTCTGATTCAATTGCAAAAAACATTGATCATTTATCTCAACTACACGAATCAGGTAGAGAATATGCCTATCACATGCAACTTGTGAGTGCAGCATTTTTCAAGCATTGTTATCAAACATTACACGATAAAATCTCGCTAGATTTTCCTGACAACCAACTCAAGATTGTTGTTGCACAAGATGGCCAATTGATAATCGCCAAAGATGCGGTTAAAGCATCTGAACAACGATAAAGCTAATCGCCCATTGGCACCTGAGCTAAATCATCAAGATCTAATGCATTTAGATCGAAAAGACCATTTCCAACATTAAGCAATATCTGAGCGGCCAATCGTTTGCCTTCAAAGTTAAGCGGTTCGCCGTTTTGCGTCAGTTGGGCAATATCTGCATCTTTATCTAATAAAATATCTTTGCCCATAACGCTGCCGTTAGGAAGTTTCACATCCTCTCCTGGAACAATAAAATAGCCCGCATCAGTGCGAACTATTTGATACTCTTTATTTTGCATTGCAAGATTATCATCAACATAGGGGCCCTTCCAGTTCTCTGGATGGGCAACATTCATCGGGCCAACTTCTGAACCCGCAAAAGATTCAACATTCAAAAAGTTGATTGAATTCTTTTGATAATCAAAACTCAAGATGACGCAATCTTCATGAATACTTTTAAAGATTGCTGCCAACTGAGTTATATCGCTAGCCATGGCATCGCCTGAAAATTGCTTAGTCTTATAACGCACGGAAAACACTGCAATGCCAATGAGCAAAACAAAAAAACCAATCGTTAATGCTGGCACAATATATGCAACAACATTCTTTTTCATGTAGGCCTGCTTCATAGATCCTTCCCCTGATTTTAGGATTTTTATTTATAGTAACAAACATACTTACATAACAACAACAACTGGCTTGGAAGGCTCGTTAACTTTACGTAAGAACAATTTTTAGATTATGATACCGAGCATCAAATTCATTGAGGAGACTATCTTTACGCGCAAACTTTCTATGCATGGGTATAGTTGCCTTTGACAACTCACTCAGCTTTATAAAGATTCTCCGCAGCGAGCTCCTTGGTGTTATGCGTTGAAATGCTGTGCGAAAGAGCAGCGCACTATTTGGTAACAACAATAGTTATTCGGACTACGAAGCAAACTTTGCGAAATTAAATTCATACTTCAATATCATTCAACTTGACAAAAACAACTTAATTTAAAAAAACACATCTAACAATAAGTATGCGCAACTCGAACCCAGTATACACCCGTTAGACATTTTGCAGCTAGATTTCAACCGGCAGGTAGCGCATCTATCCATGTTAGCAAGCTTTTCCGATTCGTCGATAATCTTTGATACCGTCACAGGTAGGAAATCTCAACATTTATATATACCTCTAAATCAACCGAATTATCATTTAACGCCAAAATATAAAACTCTCGCATTTAATAACCAACCTAACCAAATTGTCGTAGCTATGATCGATCGCTCAATATTGATTTGAAAAAGTCATTATGAACATTTGAAAACATACAGTGTCAGCCAATTGAAACATTTGCTTATTGCTTCAAAATCATGGAAAGATAAGCAGCCTCATAGCATCAAACCGGAAACGGCTAAGCATCTACCAGAGAGATACTCCTGGGAAATCAAAGTTATTTACAATTGAAGGCACCAAAAATACCAAAACCAATGCACATTTAAGGCTCACTTTTAGACAAGGACAGCTAAAAACACCTACAAACTCGACATAGCACAAAAGCTTGACTTCTTTAAACAAAATATATACAATTAGAAATATAAGTTGGTGGTGCTATTAAGTAATCACCTAAAAAAATAACCTCCATTAGATATGGTGCTCATTTTCATCTCCAACAAAGGATGGGCGCCATATACCTATTTAACCCTACTTTCCGCCGTCACCATATTGGCTATGACGGACAGGCGCACACTCCGGGTTTGGAATACATCTGGCTCTTGTACTAAGGTATTAAATCATTTTGATATGGAATATGGTATTTCCAATGAAGTTCAGTATATCTATAATACTTATGGCATCAACGAACTAATCAAACAGTGGAATCCAATATGGGAATTATCGAGCTTATTTATTGAAGATTCATACAGCATTGACGCCACAGAAGATTGCATTTTGGCAGTGGATATTTGCGGTGCATACATTTACCTATATCGTATCTCAGAATATGAGCAACATGAAAGTATATTTTTTGGCAAAGATTTGATTAACGCTGTCACTCTTAATAATTCTGGTACTAAATTAGCTTCAGCATCTGATGATAAAACCGTTCGTATTTGGAACCCTGAAACTCAAGAATGCCTGCACATCTTAAATGGACACAGTAGTTCAGTTCATGCAGTTGCATTTAGTCCAGATGGTTCTAAGTTGATATCAGGTTCAGCAGATAATACACTACGCATGTGGGATGTGGAATCTGGCAAATGTTTAGCAACATTGCATGGGCATAAAAATCCAATTATTGCTATTGCGATCAGTCCTGATGGTACATTAATTGCTTCTGGATCCAACGATACAACCATTCGATTATGGAATGCATCAAATGGCACGTGTCGAGAACTTTTTGAAGGACACACAAATGCGATTAATACCATCGCCTTTAATGCAGATGGCAGCAAACTTGCATCCGGTTCTGATGATACCACTGTGCGTATTTGGGATGTTACTGCGTAACCAATAAAAAGTAAAAATGTTAATGAGGACTTATGACATCATAAGCCCTCACCCTATTTTTTAATAATTCAAATGCATTGCTTTGCGTACTTCATCCATCGTTTGTGCTGATACTTCACGTGTTTTTTGAGTTCCTTTGAGCACAATATCCATAACCGCTTTTGGATCTTTAATCAATTGCTCTCGACGCTCGCGAATGGGATCAAGAAATGCATTAAGCACATCAATCAAGCGACGTTTAACCTTAACATCACCTAAACCACCACGTTCATAATGAGCTTTTAGTTCAGCAACTTCATCTTTATTTTCATCAAAGATATCAAGATAGGAAAACACCGTATTGCCCTCAATTTTACCAGGATCTTCCACGCGAATGTGATCAGGATCGGTGAACATCTTCATAACTTTTTTGGCAACAACATCTGCTGAATCCGAAAGCGATATTGCATTACCCAATGATTTGCTCATTTTTGCTTTACCATCAATACCTGGAAGGCGCGAAATTTTGGGTATTAATGCTTTTGCCTCTTTGAGCACGTCAGTTTTATAGGTGCGATTAAATGCACGCACAAGTTCATTTGTTTGTTCAATCATCGGCGCTTGGTCTTCACCAACTGGCACAAGAGTACCTTTGACAATGGTGATATCTGCAGCTTGCGATACTGGATACATCAAAAAACCAGCACTTACTTGATCGCCATATCCCTTTTGAACAATTTCATTTTTCACCGTTGGATTTCTACGCAAACGCGCAACACTCACAAAGTTAAGGAAAAAGATGGTCAATTCTGCAATTTCGGGAATCATCGATTGAATAAAAATAGTGCTTTTGTTCGGATCAACGCCAACAGCAAGATAATCTAATGCAACTTCAAGCACATTTGCACGCACCTTTTCAGGGTGTTCATAATTATCAGTCAAAGCCTGCACATCTGCAAGCATCACAAATTGTTGATAATCATTTTGCAACTTCACACGGTTTGCAAGTGAGCCAACATAGTGCCCTAAATGCAATGGGCCCGTTGGCCGATCGCCCGTGAGTATGATTTGTTTTTTTGTCATTTCCTTGCCTTTTGATTTTGCGTGTGTAATAACTCAAGTATAACATGCATCTATTAATTTAATAAAACGCAAATTCAAAAACAAAAGGGGCAATCCTATGAGATTGATTATGTTTTTTTGCCTAACATTGCATACTCTCACATTCATCCATGCGAGCAATAACAACACATTCACCCCATTAAAGAAAAATAAACGTCAAGAGCTCATTAAAAAACTGAGTAAACTTTTTCCATGTACGGGCAACGTGGAAGAAACTGAACAACTATTCGCACCAAATGGCCCCTGGGACACAACTGAATGTGACTGTTCAACCTGCCCAATACAAACAGTAACTTACCTTCAAAAAAATAGATGCACTTGCCAATTATGTTGCGCAACCTTTTTCATTCTTTCTCTCTTGGGCGTAGGTACATCTATCAGCTTATGTTGTTGTGCTCCAAAAGGAGGAATTTTAGCTAACGTTGCCGATATTGTAGGTTGCAGCTCATTAACTTCCAGTGCTGTTTCAGGTGTTGGGTGGCTTTCAAGTGATTACTGTGATAGCAAGTTACTCAACTGGGCCAGCAATCATGAAAATTGGCCATCGAGCGAAACAACCCCATTATTGCAACAAACGTTTAAGCCTATTGAAATGCGTGAGAATCTATAAGGAGTCCACTATGTATCTTCAAAATATTAAACTTTTTTATCCATTGCTAATAAAAGACAGCATTGAAATCATCGCCCTTTCAATTATCTGTTACTGGTTTTTGCGCTGGCTTGCAACTGATAAACAACAACCATTGACGGCCTACTTTTATGCTTATACATTTTTTTGGGGTGTGTGTTATTTGGCACAATTGAATACCTTAGTTTCACTACTTGAGCATGCCTTCCCAGCAGTGTTGATGTTCTTCATGCTCATTCATCAAAAAACACTGCAAAAAAACTTTATACATTTAACTAAAATTATTCCCGCAAAAAAAGCACGATCTGATTGGTTACAAGAAATAATACGGTTTTGTTTGCAAGCAGAGACTGATCTTTATTTTTTAGTTGAACATAAGCAAAGCCTGCATGATCTTATTGCCATCAATACACCAATGCAGGCTCAGATCAATTGCGAACTTTTGCAGTTTTTACACCATAGCTCTGATCTTGACCCACAACAATACATAATCATCGATACGCGCGGCACTCTGCATGGATTGCACGTGCAATGGCAAAAGCCCCTTGCGCTCTCGGATCTTGATAGAAATGAACTCACTAAAGCAAGTTATTATCTTATGCAAACTGATGCTTTTATGCTCCATTATAATTATGAACAAAGATTATTTGCAATCGTAATGCGCGACACCATATATAATAATCTAACAACAGCACAAGTTCTACAAAGTATTACTCATTATCTTGCGGATCAACCAAAAAAAGGAAATCATGAAAAAAGTTACTCTGACCAAAATCAGCGACAACCTCACGCTTAAAGTAGCTGCCTGCATATTAGGAATTATTTGTTGGTTAAAATTAACCTACACCCAACCAATTATTCATACAGTTACATTACCTCTTTCATTTTATAACCTTAATTCATCAACAACTATTAATGCACCTGAGGCGATTTCCATTCAACTGCGTGCGATACGCGCATGTCTTTATTCATTTAATCCACAAGGCTCTGCTATTCACATCGATGCTGGGCAATTGCCGCAGGGCAAACATACGCTTGCGATAACAACCGAAAGTTTATTTTTACCTGATGGCATTACAATGGTACACTGTAAGCCATGTACTATAGAGGTATTATGCTAGTACATTGTTTATGCATATAGCACGATTAAAAAAGGCTCAAATATCATGAAAGCATCTCGTTTGGCACTATTGCTATTAAGTTGCTCACTTTATACAGTCAAAATCGATTCAATTGTTAAACAAAAAATGAGGAAGAACATGTTTGGCACTGATGGCATTCGCGCAACTGTTGGTACCGCACCATTTACTGCACTCGATTTATATACCCTGGGTACCGCAATTGGCAAATGGGCAGTTGAAACCTATGGTGAAGATGCCACCATCCTAATCGGTCATGATACACGTCTTTCCTGTTCATTTGTTAAATCAAGCTTAAAAAGTGGCCTACTTACATATCCTATCTGCTTAATTGATGGTGGCGTGATGCCCACTCCTGCTGTGATGCAGCTTACGCTCAAACATGATAACATTGCATGTGGATTGGTGATATCTGCATCACATAATCCATTTCAAGATAATGGCATCAAAATAATTGATGGCACACGCGGCAAACTATCAGCACTCGATGAACAAAACATTACACACAATTTTCACGCTCCCGAAAATAAAAAAGATTATGCTCAACTAGGCGAAGAACAATATTGGAAAGACGCACTTGATATATATTGCGATTACATGAGCAGTTTTTTTGAACCAAACTTTTTGCAAGGCAAAACAATTGTGCTCGATTGTGCCAATGGCGCAACACATAATTGTGCAATAAGATTATTCGAACAATTTGGCGCAACGGTGATTCCATTTGCATGTGCACCTAATGGCAAAAATATCAACGAACAATGTGGTGCGGTGCATCCCGAACAATGTGCTAAACAGGTAATCAAACACAATGCCGATGCAGGATTTGCATTTGATGGCGATGGTGATCGCGTTATGGCGATCAATAAACATGGTGAAGTTCGCGATGGCGATGACGTTTTGGCTTTATTACTTGATCATCCAATATATAAGCAAACACCAACAGTTGTTGGCACCATAATGACCAATAAAGGACTACAAAATTGGATTGAACAAAAAGGATATGCGTTACACCGCACTCCGGTTGGCGATAAATATATTGCACGCACACTACAAGAGAAAGATGATTGGGTTATTGGTGGTGAACAATCGGGCCACACAATATTATATGACTATTTACCAAGTGGAGACGGCATTTTTACCGCATTACGAACTATGGAGGCAATCATCCATAGCAATAATAATGAAATGCACACCTTCACACGTTTCCCACAGGTGTTAGTGAATGTACCCATCAAAGAGAAAAAAGATTTGACACTCGAGCCTTTTGCCAGCATCATAAAACAGAATGAACAACAACTATCTAATGGCAGACTTGTTGTACGTTTTTCTGGCACTGAGTCAAAGTTACGTGTTATGATTGAAAATGATGATAAAAAACAAGCACATGAAATAGCTCAACATTGTGCACAAGAATTACAAAAAGCATTAGGAGTATAAACTATCTTGAAGAAACATATTTCAAATTATATTAGATCGTTTTTCCAATTTTTGTGGTCATTATTTTTAAATGGGTTACTTACCATTCTGCCCATCACACTTACGTTATCAATTTTCAATGTATCATTCCGCCTACTCAAAAGTTGGCTCGAGCCGATTGCACAAATGTGCCCTAAATATTTATTGTGCTTGCCTCATGCAGAGATCTTCATCGCTGTTATCATTATCTTTCTAATTGGTACTATTTTAAAACTGTTTATGTTGCGCTCACTGGTGCATGCATTTGAAAGTTTGCTATTACGCGTACCAATTATTCGCACCGTATATCGCGGTATACAACAATTAGTGAAAGCTTTTAATCCCCAAGATCAAATTACCTTCAAACAAGTGGTACTGCTCGAATTCCCTCGTACAGGAATCTATAGTATCGGTCTCTTGACAAGCGAGTTACCAAGAGAGCTTTCACCTGAAAAGGATAAGGATTTTGTGAATGTATTTGTACCCACAACACCAATGCCCACAAGTGGTTTTTTTGTGATTGTTACTCATGATAAGTTGATTCCTACAGACTTGAGTCATCAAGAGGCCATTGCGCTTATTATTTCTGGCGGTATCATTAAACCAGACCGTTTTGAACAATAGTTATCATTTGTATTGCTAATCTTCTGAATGTTCTTTTTGAATTTTCTCAAGATATGCAGCGACCTGTGTGTTTCTCTCCATAGCATCAAATAATAATGCTCTATCTTTAACAAATCCTTTACCAGCACTCGTTACCAAGCCAAACTTTGTCCATTTTAACGTTGTTCGCTGTTCCCATGAAGGGTGCTGTTTTATAGCAATACCATTTGCTATAAATTTGGTGGTACAATCTAAGGGAACCGCAATCCCTTTTGGTATATTCTCTAATGTGAGGTTTGAACATAATGTGCAAAAAGCAGAATGATCAATTAACCCTATCCAAATAGGCTTAATCTTTATTTTCTTAGATATAATAAAACTATAGACGATATCTTTTAGTGCTAATGCACCAGACTTATTCTTTGATTCTATTGTTTTCGCTACGTTCTGATCCGCCCCATATAGCCGCAACGAAAAGGAAATAGCTAGAGAAGCAATTAAAATATATTTCATCATACAATCCTTTAAGTTATAATCAATTAAGAAATAACACATTGAATGACGGTATGCAATAAAATATTAGAAAACTAATCTATAGCTTGAGCAAAGAAACGTAAAAAGAAAATATCTAAACCAATAGGATCACCACCATTTTTGAGCGAAACGTCTAGCTCATAGAGCCATTGATGCGCTTTTTTCAAATTATCAGAATTGTGTAGTTTGTAATCTTTTTGCAAAAAACTGAATGGTAATCGATAGCCGATTTTTTTAGCTTGAGCAATATCGCGTTTTTGCATAGCCTGATAATAAAACGAAGCTCGCCAAAGTTGCTCTGACCAAAATGAAATCCAAAATTGTTCGGGATATTCATCTTTAATGTCGTGCCATTTTTTTAAAAAAGTGGTTTTTTGTTGTGCAAAAAAGTACTGACTCAATTTAAACAATGAAGTTTCAGGTACAACCAACTGATCAAGCCAATGAGCAAAAAAACCTTGCGCCTTTGAGCCCATTACTTGTAAATAATGCATAAGCACACACGCAACATCAAGATTTATTTTATCAGTACGCATATAAAGTTGCTCAATATAGCGTTTATCCATAGAGTTAGGTTCACGTACAAAATAAGAGAATAGTTGTACAAATATGCCACGCGTAATATGAGTCGGGACAGCAATCATTTCGATTACGCCAACTTTTTTTTGATACGGTTTTATTAGTTCGTCTGAAACTGCTGCCAATACTCGATTAGGGCCATGATATCCATGCAAATAAACTAAGAGATCTTGAGCTTTTTTTTTGTTCAATTGATGTAGGGCACCCAGCCAATAAGTGCGTTGCATGCCAAGAAATGACGTTTCCAACTGTGCTTTCACTTCTTGCTCTTTACATTGTGCTACATCTAAATAAATCACCTGATTAGCATCATTGTGCTGATGACGTAAAAGATGAGAAAAAAAGAGCAATGGATAGACTTGGTCAACAACAAACACCGTTACTGGCGCAGTTGAAGAATGGCATGCTTTAAAGGCTTTTTGTAGATCCATTTTTAAGCATTTTGATTTAAACGATTTTGCAAACTAAACATCGGAGCATGATTTCTTCGACCTGATGATCTTCTACGTTCCTCTTGGACATTAATACAATCAAAAATGCGCTTAATTCCATTAACAGCCAAATTCTTGAACGATTCAAAATCATCCCAAGAAAGAGCTTTTTTTTCCGCTGTTCCCTGAATCTCAAGAATTTTATTAGATTTGGTCAAAATAAAATTAAAGTCCCCATCACTACTACTATCTTCAGAAAAATTTAGATCGAGTAAATATGCATCATCTAACTTACCAACCGAAATTGCAGCAACTTCATCAATTAAAAAAGGAGTATCAATGGTATTGTTCTTAAGCCAACGTTGCTGGGCCTTTTTGAGTGCAATGCTTGCACCTGTGATAGCTGCTGAACGAGTGCCACCATCTGCTTGCAGAACATCACAATCAACAACAATAGTACGTTCACCAAAGCTACCTAAATCAACCACTGTGCGCAAAACACGACTAATTAATCGTGAAATTTCAACAGAACGACCTTGCAACCTATGTGCAGAGGTCGCACGCTGTGTGCGATGTTTTGTAGCTGTTGGCAACATTGCGTATTCAGCATTAAGCCAACCAGTTTTTTTCCCCTTTAAAAAAGGTGGTACAGTTGGTTGTAACGTAACTGAGCATAACACTTTTGTGTAGCCAATTTGAAACAACACAGAACCTGCTGAATAGCCAAACGTTTCATGAATTATTTTAATAGGGCGCGTCTCATTATAAGCGCGCCCATCTATACGTTCTACAATTGTCATTAACCTATATCTTTTTTAGCAAAAATGATTTGGTTATTTGTTTTCTAAAATACGTAAACGGATACGACCTGTTGAAGGATCATAATCCATAACCTCAACCGGCACAACATCATCAAGTTGATATTCACTGTGGAATGTTTTTTGTTTATCACGGGGAATGCTCGAAACGTGTACCAAGCCATCTTGGCCTGGAACCAATTCTACAAAAATTCCAAAATCAACTAAGCGTCTAACTTTACCATCAAAGCGATCGCCTGTATTAATTTGACCGGCAAGTACTTTAACCCAGTTGGTTGCTTCATCGATTTTCTCTGAAGATACGCCAAAAATTTTAACCGTACCATCATCTTCAATATCAATGCTCGTAACACCAGACGTATCAATAATTTCGCGAATTATTTTACCACCTGAACCGATTACTGCACCAATCTTATCACTTTCAATTTTGAAACTGACAACTTTTGGAACCAATGCTGACATCTCTTTTGCAGGCTCAGTCATACATTTGCGCATTTCAGCAAGAATATGTAAACGACCAACGCGAGCTTGTTTTAATGCTGATTCAAACACATCGCGTGCAAAACCACCTTTATGTTTAACATCCATTTGAATGGCTGTAATACCATCATCAGTACCTGCAACCTTGAAATCCATTAAACCAAAGTTATCTTCAAAGCCGGTAATATCGGTCAAAATGCGAATCTCACCAGTTGTGCTACGCAATAATCCCATAGCAACACCGCCGACCATTTTTTTAATCGGTACGCCACCTTGCATCATAGCCATAGTAGAACCACACACGGTGGCCATAGAACTTGAACCATTTGATTCTAGGATGTCGGTAACAATACGAATAGTATATGGGAATTTTTCTTTATCAGGTAACATGAATTTAAATGATGAAGCGGCCAAATGTCCATGACCAACTTCACGTCGCCCAGGACCACGCATAGGACGAACTTCACCAACTGAAAACGGTGGGAAATTATAATGCAACATGAATGCACTATCAGCAGCATCCTCTTCCATAATGCTTTCAAGGCGTTGTGTATCTTGACCACCACCAAGTGTTACACTTGTCAATGCTTGAGTTTGACCACGTGTAAAGAGTGCAGAGCCATGAGTAAATGGCAACAGGCCAACATCAACATTAATGTTACGCACCGTTTCAAAATCACGTTGATCCACTCGTTGATTTTGAGCAAATACAAGGTCAGTAAACTTAATTTTAAATGCTGATTCAAAGAAATAAGATAGTAAGCGTTCAGAAACCTCATTACCTTCAGTTTGAAACTCTTGAACAAAGGTCGCAAATTCCTCTTTAAGCTCATCAAGTGCTTTTTTTCTATCATGCTTATCGGCAATAAATGTCTTTTTAACATGTTCTGAAGAAAGAAATTCTAAGGCCTTATCGGACAATAATTTCCAGTCTACGCTTTCATCAATTGGACGTTTTGCTTTGCCGACTTCTTTTACAATCTCTTCTTGCCATGCAACAACTTTTTTAATCTGCTCATGTGCAATAAATGCAGCATCAACAAACTCTGCTTCGGAAATCTGATCCGAAGTTCCCTCAATCATGCAAATACCTTCTTTGGTACCAGCAACAATCAACGTTGCATCAGCACGAACAGTATCTTCATAATTAGGATTTACCACCCACTTGCCATCAATACGGCCCATTTCAACACCACCAACAGGTCCAAGAAATGGAATATCAGAAATGCACAATGCAAGTGAACTTGCATTCAAAGCCATAATAGATGGTGCGTGTTTTCTATCTACTGAATAAACCGTAGATAATACTTGAATTTGATCAAAATAATGATTGGGAAAAATAGGTCGAATCGATCGATCGATGACACGAGATGAAAGAACTTCCCTATCGGAAGACTTTCCTTCACGTTTATAATAGCCACCTGGAATTTTACCTGCAGCAGCATACTGCTCACGATAATCAACTGTTAACGGCAAAAAGCCGGGAAACTCGCTGCTTGGCGATGCTGTTGCAGTTGATAACACAACTGTTCCGCCATGTTTAAACCAAACAGCTCCATCAGCCTGTTGGGCAACTTTTCCAATTTCAACTTCATAACCGAAATCAGGCAAACTAAATTTTTTAACCATCGAATACGACCTACTATTATTTTAAAGTATTATAACTTGACCAATTATTTTAAGCCAAGTTTTGCTTTTATTTCTTTATACTTTTGTGCATCTTCTCTTTGCAAATAATTTAATAATTTACGACGCTGAGCGACCATTTTAAGTAAACCAAGACGTGAAGCAAAATCTTTATGATTTTTCTTCATATGTTCGGTTAAAATCTTAATCTTACTCGTCAACGCAACTATCTGCACTTCGGATGAACCAGTATCTTTGGTATCTCTACCATACTCTTTTACGATATCAACCATTTGTTCTTTTGTTAAAGCCATGCTATTGAACCTCAATATTCAAACGTTATTGCTATGCTTTTGGTAGGCACGAGCGGGATCGAACCGCTGACCCCTGCTACGTCAAAGCAGTGCTCTACCACTGAGCTACGCGCCTATCTGTTCTTCTTCTGTCTCTTTTGCTTCTATCATCTCTTGTTCGTGAGCCCGCTGTTCTAAACTAGAAATGCTCGTGCCCAAATATTTTTTTCTAAATGATGGAATACCTGTTCCAGCTGGAATTAGTTTACCAACGGTTACATTTTCTTTCAAACCGTAAAGGTAATCTGCTTGTCCGGCAATAGCCGCTTCGGTTAGAATTCGCGTTGTTTCTTGGAATGACGCAGCTGAAATCCAACTTTCGGTGCTTAAGGAAGCTTGCGTTAAACCCATCAAAATAGGTTTTCCTACCGCAACCTTTTTGCCTTCTGAGCGCAACACTGAGTTCACTGACATAAAGTGCATGCGATCAACACGATCACCAATAAGGAAATCTGTACCACCAGGTTCAGTAATACGAACCTTACGCATCATTTGGCGAACAATAAGCTCAATATGTTTATCACTAATATCAACACCTGTTAGACGGTAAATCTCCTGAATCTGGTCAACCAAGTATCTTTGGAGTACATCCGGTCCTAAAATACGAAGCATATCATGTAATACGGGTGCACCAATTGTCAACATATCACCAGCTTGTACATAGTCACCATTCATTACATTTAACTGTTTTCCACGAGGAACAAAATAATCAAATGATTCGGTACCAGCAACAACGCTTACTTTTCTCAAACCGCGATGTAAACCACCAAAGACAACCTCGCCATCAATATCAGCAATAATTGCTGGATCTTTTGGCGTACGAGCTTCAAAAAGTTCCGCAATACGAGATAGGCCACCAGTAATATCTTTTTGCTGTTGTTTTTCACGCGGAATTCTAATCAAGACGTCACCAGCATGTACACTGCCACCATTACTTACCATCAAGATAGATCCTGCTGGTAAATAGTAATGAGCAATCTCTTGGCCAGTTTTATCAAGAACACGTAATGCCGGTTGTAATTTTTCGCTACGATGCTCCAAGACAATTAATGACGAACGGCCAGTCGCATCATCAAAGCGTTCTTGCATAGTTGCATTTTCAACAAGATCCACGAACTCAACGTTACCAGCTTTTTCAGTTAAAATCACTTTACTGTTTGGATCCCATTCGGCCAACTTGGTGCCAGAAGTAATTTCTTGACCATCTTTAACCAATATGGTTGCACCATACTCAATGTCTTGACGCTGTAGTTCACGACCATCTTTGGAAACGATCAATAATTTTGCTTTTCGGCTCAAATTGAGTGATTGATCTGCACGATTTTCAACTGTGCTCATGCCAATCAACTTAGCGATACCATTTTGTTTTGCAACAAAATAAGGTTGCGCAGTCAAACCACTTGCTGTACCACCAATGTGGAAGGTTCTCATAGTAAGCTGAGTACCAGGTTCTCCAATTGATTGAGCTGCAATGACACCAACAGTGTTTCCGATGTCGCTCAATGCCCCACGAGAAAGATCATAGCCATAACATTGTGCGCAAACACCACGTTTTGCATGACATGTTAACACGGACCGCATTTTCACATGAGAAATAGCGGAATCAGCTAGAACTGAAATCTGATCTCGACCTACTACAGTGCCCTGCTTGAGTAGAACTGCACCAGAAATTGGATCTTTTGCATCTGCGGCCAAAACTCGTCCAAAAGCACGTCGTGCCAATGGATACAAAACTTCATCAGATTCTTTTAAATCTTCTAGAGTTACATAGCCCAGTGTGCCGCAATCTTCGGTTGTAACAATTACATCTTGTGCAATGTCAACCAAACGACGAGTCAAATAACCAGAGTTTGCCGTTTTTAGTGCCGTATCAGATTGACCTTTACGCGCACCGTGAGTTGAAATAAAGTATTCAAACACACTCAAGCCATCTTTAAAATTTGATTTAACTGGTGTTTCCAAAATCTCACCGGAAGGCTTTGCCATCGGACCACGCATACCGATCAACTGACGAATCTGTTCCTTAGAACCTTTTGACCCTGAATCCAACATCATGAAAACTGGATTAAACGGGGTGAAAGCTTTATCATCATTTTCAAATGCTTTATTATCATGCTCTTCAAAATGAGTAAAGACTTCTTTTCCAACATCGGCAGTTGCTCGTCCCCAAATTGAAAGCACTTTATTATAGCGCTCCCCATTAGTTATCACACCATCTATATAAAGCTGTTCAACTTTATCAACATCTTTTTCAGCTTTTTTAACAATCTTGTGTTTCTTTTCAGGAACCACGAGATCTTTTAATGAGAATGAAACCCCACCAGCAGTAGAATAATGGAAACCAAGACGCTTAATTTTATCAAGTGTATCTACCGTAGCTTCGCTGCCAAATCGATAATATATTTTTTCAACCAATTTGGTTAATGCACTTTTTTTCAAGACTTTATTTATCCAATGAAACGGCACGCCCTCAGGTAATGCATCAAAAAGTAAAATGCGACCGGCGGCAGTATCAACCAATGAGCCATCATTCAAACGAAGCTTAATCTGTGCGTGTAGATGAACTTCACTACATTGATGTGCGGCAATAGCCTCATGAATATCTGCAAAAGCAGTACCTTCACCTAAAGCACCACTACGTGTTTTAGTCATATAATATAAACCAAGTACCATGTCTTGTGATGGAACGGTAATTGGACGACCATTTGATGGAGAAAGAATATTGTTTACTGATAACATTAAGTTTTTAGACTCTAATTGGGCCTTTTTACTCAATGGCAAGTGTACAGCCATTTGGTCACCATCAAAATCAGCGTTAAATGCAGCACATACTAAGGGATGAACTGTGATTGCTTTGCCTTCAACCAATATCGGATAAAACGCCTGAATACCTAATCTATGCAAAGTCGGTGCACGGTTTAGTAATACCGGACGATCTTTAACCACATTTTCTAATGCATCCCAAACTTCAGGAGCAAGGTCATCAACCATTTTTTTTGCTACACGGAGATTAGGAGCGATTTCCCGTTGAAGTAGTTCTGCATAAATATATGATTTGAATAATTCAAGCGCCATAACTTTTGGGATACCACATTGATCCATACGCAATGCTGGATTAACCACAATTACAGAACGACCTGAATAATCGACTCGACGTCCAAGAAGATTTTGACGGAAACGACCTTGTTTACCACGCAACATCTCACTCAATGATTTAAGAGGGCGACGATTTGATCCACGTACCGGTTGTCCTCGCCGACCATTATCAATCAATGCATCAACAGATTCTTGCAACATACGTTTTTCGTTTTTAATAATCACTGAAGGAGCATCAATCTCAATCAAACGTTGCAAGCGAATATTTCTATTTAATACTCGACGATATAATTCATTCAAATCAGAGCTTGCAAAACGACCACCCTCGAGTGGAACTAAAGGACGCAAATCTGGTGGCAACACTGGCAACACCGTCATAACCATCCACTCTGGCCTTAAATTTGCATGCAATAAATTTGAAAGAACCTTCATGCGACGCATGATTTTGTGGCGCACCGCAACTGAGGATGTATTTTGATATTCACCCTCTAGAATTGCAATTTCTAACTTCAAATCAATCATTGAAAGCAATTCTTTTATTGCTTCAGCACCCGTTTCAGCTTTAAATTCTGTATCATCTAAATGCGCATCTTCATATTGATTAAATTCTGCAGTTGCAAGTAATGTTCTGCGCGGATATGGTGAGCGCCCCTGATGAACCACAATATAGGCATCAAAATAAATAACACGCTCAAGATCTTTAACGGGCATATCGAGAATAAGTCCAAGATAACTTGGAATACCTTTGAGATACCAAATGTGTGAAACAGGTGCAACAAGTTCGATGTGCCCCATACGTTCACGGCGAACACGAGATTGAATAACCTCAACACCACATTTTTCACAGGTTACACCGCGATGTTTCATGCGTTTGTATTTACCACAATTACATTCCCAATCCTTTACGGGACCAAAAATACGGGCACAAAACAAACCATCACGTTCGGGTTTTAACGTACGATAATTAATTGTTTCTATTTTTTTAACTTCACCATAAGACAATGATTTAATCTTATCAGGAGAAGCCAATCCAACTTTAATTGCGTTGAATTGTGTAACATTAACATATTCTCTAAAACGTTCTAACATTCGACTATTCACTGACCTTCTCCTTGCCGCTCTTGAACAAGTCAACTTGCAATGCTAAACTTTGAAGCTCTTTAATTAACACGTTAAACGATTCTGGAACTCCCGGATCTGGAACTTCTTCACCGCGGACTATAGCTTCATATACTTTATGACGACCAGTTACATCATCAGACTTATACGTTAACATTTCTTGTAACGTGTAAGCAGCACCATAAGCCTCCAACGCCCAAACTTCCATTTCACCCAAACGCTGACCACCCATTTGCGCTTTACCGCCAAGTGGTTGTTGCGTAACAAGTGAATACGGTCCAACAGAACGCGCATGAAGCTTGTCGTCAACCATGTGATTCAATTTCATCATATAAATTGCACCGACGGTGACCGGCTGATCAAAATATTCACCCGAACGTCCGTCCCTTAATTTAAAGGCACCGGAGGTTGGTAAATCTAATTCTCTTAGTAATGGTTTAATGTCATCATCATAGGTAGCGCCATCGAAAACTGGTGTTTGGAATGGTACACCAGATTTTGCGCTGCGCTGTGCTAATTCAATGATGCCATCTTGGCCGAACTCTTTTTCAATTGATTCAATAATGGTTTTGCCATAATATGCAAGCAACTGTTTTTTAACGTCTTTAAAACCGTCTTGTGCAATTTGCTCTGCAATACGATTTCCAAGCTGTCTTCCTGCCAATCCAAGCGCCGTTTCTAAAATCTGTCCTACGTTCATACGAGAAGGAACACCCACAGGATTAAGTACAATGTCAATTGTTGTACCATCATCCATATAAGGCATATCTTCGCGAGCAACAATTATTGAAACCACACCCTTGTTTCCATGTCGACCAGCAAGTTTATCCCCCACGGAAATCGAACGTTTCATGGCAATGTATACTTTAACCATTTTGATCACACCAGAAGGCAACGGATCACCTTTTTTCAATCTATTGGCATGCTCTTCTTTTAATCCAGTTAAAATACGCACCTGGTTATCATAAGCATCTTTAAGAAGTTTAACATCATCTACAACAGTTTTAGTTTTGGGTTTGAGTCCAAAAACATCTGCAAAGACCAATGATGTTATTGCATCTTTATCAAAAACATTCTTTTTGATTGCCTCTTTTTTTGCATTTGCAGCAGGTGCTTGGCCGTGCAAAATACTAGCAATTTTTTCAATCAACATAACTTGCAACGAATCAATGTGATCTGCAAAATCATGCTCAAGTTTTTTAATTTGCTTATCAATCTCTTCTTTGTAGCGCTTATCTTTTCTAATACCACTACGAGAGAAAATTTTCACATCGATGATTGTTCCGGTAACTCCAGGCGGCACACGCAATGAAGTATCTCGCACTTCACGAGATTTTTCACCAAATATAGCACGAAGTAATTTTTCTTCAGGTGAATATTGAATATCACCTTTCAAAGTTACCTTACCCACAAGAATATCACCTGGCTTTACCCGTGTACCAACACGAACAATCCCGTCATCATCCAACCCAGCCAAAGCTGTTTCGCTAACATTTGGAATATCTCGTGTAATTTCTTCAGGACCGAGTTTAGTGTCACGTGCATCAACAACATATTCATCAATATGCACTGAAGTAAGAGCATCATCTGCAACCAAACGTTGACTCAATACGATAGCATCCTCAAAGTTGTAACCATTCCAAGGCATAAATGCTACGGTTAAGTTTGAACCAAGAGCTAACTCACCATGTTCAACCGATGAACCATCAGTGATGATATCACCAACAGATACACGATCTCCACGCTTTACGATTGGCCTTTGATGAATCCAAGTACTATAACTTGATCTTCTAAATTTTTGCAAATGATATGTATCTATACCTTGATGAACCCAATCATCCGCAGAAAGAAACTCTTTTTCATCTGCACGAACGATAATTTTTTCAGACGACACATATTCAACAATACCGTCACGTTTAGCTAGAATTGCTGCACCAGAATCTTTTGCGATTTCTTTTTCCATCCCAGTTCCTACAATAGGAGTTTGGGGACGGATCAATGGCACGGCTTGACGTTGCATATTCGCACCCATAAGTGCACGAGTAGCATCATCATGCTCTAAAAAAGGAATTAGTGCAGAAGAAACCGATACAAGTTGTTTTGGTGATAAATCGATATAATTAATACGATCCGCATCAACAAACATAAAGTCAGCTTGATGACGCGCAAACACTTTATCACCTTTCAATTTATTATCAGCTGTGGTATCAACATCAGCTTGAGCAATAAACTCTCTAGACTCTTCAAAGGCATCAAAGAAAACAACTTCATCTAAGATTTTTTTGTTTTTAACTGGACGATATGCCGTTTCAATAAACCCAAGATCATTCACCATTGCATAAGTAGCTAGGGATGAAATCAAACCAACGGTTTGACCCTCAGGAGTCTCAATTGGACAGATTCGGCCATAGTGAGAAGTATGAACATCGCGAATTTCAAACGTTGCACGATCCTTCATTACACCACCGGGCCCAAGAGCTGATAAACGACGTTTATGAGCGATTTCAGCAAGTGGATTGGTCTGATCCATAAACTGTGACAATTGGCCTAATCCAAAGAATTCTCGCAATACAGCACTCAATGGCTTTACATTCAAGAAATCTTGAGGCATTAATGCACCATGTGCTTCTTGCATACGGAATCGTTCACGAATGATGCGATCAATACGGAGAAAGCCAAGATATACCTGATTACTTAACAATTCGCCAACCAAACGCACACGACGGTTACCCAAGTGATCGATATCATCCAATTCACCTTCACCGCGCTCACGAAGATTAACTAAATAACGGATAGTTGCGATAATATCTTCTTGAGTTAGTGATACTGTTTCTTCAGGAATAGAAAGACCTAATTTACGATTCATTCGAATTCGACCGACACGCGTTAGATCATAAAAACGAGGATTAAATAACGCATTTTCGATTCGTTCTTTAATTTCTTTAATAGATGAACTATCACCTGGCCAAACTTTTGAATGTAACTCCTTAAGAGCTTCATCCTGCGTCATGGCAGGATCTTGTGCTAGGGTCATAGCAATAGTAGGTTGGAAAACATAACCAGATGAACGAATCAGTTCAAAACTTATTTTTTTGAATCTACGGAATTGATCATAAAGCTCTTCCGTGAAAATCTCACCTTGTTGCGCTATGATTTCACCAGTTTGCTCATCTATAACATCTTTACCAAATATGCGATTGACCAAACCTGATTTACGTAGATATAGATGATCAACACCAGCTTTTTTTAACTGAACGATAATATCTTTATTGATACGTTTACCAACAAAGGCCTTTTCTTTTTCAGCAGGTAACATTCCACGTTCCATACGTTGCCCCAACAGTGAATCGTCGAGAACAGAATAAAACTCATCTTTTGCAAAATGAATCGTATCAAAATTATAAAACATAGAAATGATCTTATCTCGATCAATTCCTAATGACTGAAGGAATGTAGTAACTAATAATTTTTTCTTTTTATCAATACGAATATAAAGATGGTCATTACTGTCAAATTCGAAATCAAGCCATGACCCACGCATTGGAATTACGCGTGCAAGATAATATGGACGGCCGCGATAATCTTTGACCTTTTTACTTTGAGAAAAAACCACACCGGCTGATCTGTGCAGTTGACTCACAATTACACGATCAACACCATTGATTAAAAAGGTACCTAAATTACCCAATTTAAAGCGACCATGCTCTTCGTGCAGATCTGCCATAACGGGCACATCAGCAAAGAAAATATCCTGTTCTTTAACATCTTGAATAGATTTATTTTCTTTATCGTCCACTGCCCAAGTTATCAATTGAATTTTAACTTTTAGTGGCATTGCAAATGTTTGTCCTGATGAACGACATTCATCTAAGGACATAGGCATTTTAACTACAACGCGAGAATGGCAATTGGGACACGTTTTATAACGTGCATTTTTTTTCTGCGCATCAGTTAAGCGAGAGCAACCTACTTTTTTTGCTTTGGCATCGATCCATCGATAACGATTTTCAATACCTGTCAACTTACCACACGTACAAGACCAATTTCCTAATTCATAGCTAACATATTCCAAAGACATACGATCTTCATATTCAATTGGAAATATATCACGCAAGACCTTTTCAAGCCCAATTTGTTTACGTTCTTCTGGTAAATAATCCAATTGTACGAAATCATTAAATGACGAAGATTGTATCTCAATCAAATTTGGAACAGGGACGATGTCCTTTATTTTGCCAAATAGTTTACGAATATTGATCTTGCCCGTATGCAAGTTAGACATTCAGTTGCTCCTCGTATTAGCACTAAAATATTATTTAATACATCACAAAAACTGATGCGTCTTATTAACTTAAATAAAATAAAACTTAGGAAAGCTGAACTTTTGCTCCAGCTGCTTCTAAAGCTTCTTTCATTTTGTTTGCTTCTTCTTTAGGTACGCTTTCGCCAACAACTGTTGGAGCGTCTTCAACAGCTTTTTTAGCGTCAGACAAGCTCAAAGATGTTACTGAACGTAATGCTTTAATAGCTTTAATCTTTTCAGAACCAGCTTCTTGCAAAGTCACTTTAAATTCAGTTTTTTCTTCTGCAGCAGCTTCGCCGCCGGCAGCTCCAGCAGCAGGTGCTGCCGCAACTGGCATTGCAGCTGAAACGCCAAATTTTTCTTCTAATGCTTTTACAAAATCTGCCACTTCTAAAACAGACATGCCGCCTATTTCATCAATCAATTTATCAAATGACTTTGATGCCATGTTAGTTCTCCACAATTACACAATTATGATTTAACAAATTCACTTAATTACATATCTTCGTAATAAAAGCCAAGGGGAGCATCACACCTTAACGCATTACTGTTTTTTTTGTCCAATTTGAGTGAGTGCCCACAACAATGACTGTGGAACCATATTGAGCGCACGAGCAAAACCTGCAATAGGCGCATTCAATGTACCACAAACTTGAGCCAACAACACCTCTTTTGAAGGCAGTGAACCAATACGATTAATATCTGATTGATTCAATAGCATTTGATCCAAGCTTCCTGCAATAACGGACAAAGCCTCATTATCTTTGGCAAAATCACTCAACACTTTTGCTACAGCTGCTGGTTCTTCAAATGCAAAAACCAACCCTATTTGGTCTGAATAATATGGACGCATAACCTCAGCACCTGGATCCCCATTAGCGGCCAAATTCATTAAACGTGCTTTTGTAACTTTAAGTTTTGCGCCTTTTGCACGCAAATCGTTACGCAAACTTTGCATCTGTTTAACAGTCAAACCAGGATACTTTACAATAAACGAAGCCTTACTTTGAGCAAAACTATCTTTAAGCGATGATATCATCGCAGCTTTTTGTTCACGATTCATAGTTCTTATTTCCTCAACAGCTATAACACATCATCAGGATTAATCGATATGCCAGGCCCCATGGTGGAAGATACACTGATTTTTTTCAGGTACTTTCCTTTTGATACTGCAGGCCTTGCAGACATAATAGCCTTGATAAATGCATTAAAATTATCTTGCAATTTATCCGCATCAAACGATGCTTTACCAAAACTAAAATGTACTGTGCCTTGCTTGTCATTTTTGAAAAAAGCTCGCCCCTTTTTGAGCTCAGATACAATTGAACCTACGTCTAAAGTAACCGTTCCCAATTTTTTATTAGGCAATAAACCTCTTGGACCAAGCAATTTTGCTAGTTTGCCAACCATCCCCATCAAGTCGGGAGTTGCAACAGCATAATCAAACTCCATCCATCCATTCTTTATCTTCTCAATTAAATCTTCTGAACCAACAAAATCAGCTCCCGCTTTTTCAGCCTGTTCAACATGATCGCCCTTAGCAAAAACAATAATGCGCGGCACCTTGCCTCTACCATGTGGTAGAACAACTGAACCGCGAACACCTTGATCACCTTTTGAGGCATCAATGCCTAGATTAATTGCCACATCAACTGATTCATCAAATTTAGTGAATGTAGCATCCTTAAGTTTCTCTAATGCTTCCTTAATTGAAACATTGGAGACACCTTCAACTGATTGTTGTGCTTTTGTAAATTTTTTTCCGTGTTTGGACATATGATTTCCCTCAAGTTACCCTTCGATAACATCAACCCCCATACTTCTAGCGCTGCCAGCAACAATCTTTTTTGCTTGTTCAATATCAACAGCGTTCAAATCGGGCATTTTAACTTTTGCAATTTCTTCAACATCACTCCAAGTCAACTTGCCTACTTTATCAACATTTGGCCTAGAGGAGCCTTTTTTTGCTGAAATTTTCTTTTTAATAAGCTCAGTTGTTGGTTGTGTTTTGGTAATAAAACTGAATGATCTATCACCATACACTGTAATAATTACGGGAACAGTTTCCCCACGTCGATTAGACGTTGCAGCATTAAATTGTTTGCAAAAGTCCATGATTTTAACACCCTGTTGACCGAGTGAAGAACCAACTGGTGGTGCAGGCGTAGCACCGCCTCCAGGAATTTGCAATTTAATCTGTGCCTTAATTGGTTTTGCCATCTTTAACCTATACTATTAAACATGTATTATCGTTTAACTTGATTAAACCCAAGCTCAACAGGAGTCATACGGCCAAAAATACTAACCATAACTGTGAGCTTTTCACTTTCTTGATCAACTTTATCGATTATACCAACAAATCCTGCAAATGGTCCTTTTTCAATATCAACCTCTTGCCCTTCGGCAAACTCTGCTTTATCAGTTGAAACAACCAATTCGCCTTTCATTTGAGATACAATGCGATCAATCTCTTTTTTTCTTAGAGGTATTGGATCCTTCCCTCCCAAGAAACGCAACACGCGCAAACTTGATGTAACCAATCGAATCGTTTCAGGCCTAGCTTCCATTTCAACAAGGACATAACCAGGAAATAGTTGCTCATCTGTTGATTCTTGAGCCTGAAAAAAACTTTTCATCTTGGCTGAAGGAACCAAAATCTGACCAAAATCTTCTTCTAACTCTTTCTTTTTTATCTGCTTTTCAAGATCAGTCTTTACAGCCTCTTCGTAACCGGCATAAACTTGAGCAACGTACCATTGTTTCATTGGACTATATCCTAAACTATTATCTGAGGCCTTGATATGCAAGCACCTGTTTCATCAACCAAGAAAACGTCGAATCAATAAAAAAAAGATAGATAGAGAAAAGCGCTATGAGCACTAACACTACGATTGTTGAACCTATCCAATCATCAAACTTTGGCCAAACAACCTTTGCAAGCTCAACGCGTACTTGACTTAAGAACTGCACAATATCTTTCATAGTCCATCCACAATCTATTTTCTAAAAAACTTTTTTTCGCTCACACTCTCATTTTTGGCAGGCCAGGAGGGATTCGAACCCCCAACCATCAGATTTGGAGTCTGCCGCTCTACCGTTCGAGCTACTGGCCTAATTACTACTTCGTTTCCCTGAAGATCACATGCTTTCTAAGCCTGCGATCATACTTTCTTAATTCCAGTCGCCCAGGTTTATTTTTTTTGTTTTTTGTTGTTGTATACGTTTCGGGACTCTCAGTGCTGCGAAGCGTAATCACAAAACGATTTTCTTTTTTTGCCATACTAAGCCTATCATAAATTTACGAAAATCTACCGTCAGATGGAGTCTATGGAGCCCGCGATCGGATTTGAACCGATGACCTCTCCCTTACCAAGGAAGTGCTCTACCTACTGAGCTACGTGGGCGATTCCAACACTCATTTATATTAGAGTAAATAAAAAAAAGAAAAAAAACAAATTATTTTCTTTCTTTAAAGCTGAATTAAATGGAGCTGGCGACTAGATTCGAACTAGCGACCTGCTGATTACAAATCAGCTGCTCTACCAACTGAGCTACGCCAGCACTCTCATTTATGCTATTTGGAGCGGGAAACGGGACTCGAACCCGCAACCTACAGCTTGGAAGGCTGTCGCTCTAGCCAATTGAGCTATTCCCGCTTTCCAACCTTATTTCAAACTAAATATTTAATTTGCATTTGCAAATTGCATCCAAGCCTATATCTCATTCCCGCCAAATGGAGAAGTTTTACTATACTAACCAATTTTTAGAAAAAATCTAATTTTCTTTTAAAAATGTGGTTTCTTAGTTATTTCAAGCTATTATATAGTCCGTCTTCGCCAAGACTTCTTCGGACAGCCTTCGCAAACAGATCCATTTTCTATCGAAATCTCATTCCTTGAAAAAACTGGCCTGCCAGACGAAGCTCCGTTAGGAGCGAAGACTGGTGGCGAGAGCAGGATTCGAACCTGCGAAGACTAAGTCAACGGATTTACAGTCCGTCCCCTTTGACCGCTCGGGAATCTCGCCTGAATGTCAAATATAAACCTATTCCAATATAATATTGTTTTTCTTAAGATATTTCAACTAAAACTTAGGCTTTTTTGCAATATTTAACATTTTTTTTGATTTTAGCTTATTTTTTCTTTGATAAGGTTAAGTTACTCGAAGACCTGCCCCTGCTCACAATTGATGTAAGGGATCCGCGTTTTTTGATTGAATTCTTGCCATCTTTTAGCTTTGCATGATCACCCAAAGCAAGTGCAATTAAAGCGGCTGTTTTTCTTTTTTCCGTTGCATCTGGATGCACAAACCCAAAATCAAATTTCTGGTCATCGCCCCCAATAACTGAGGTCTATGCCTTTTACTTAGCTACTTTTACAAAGGTTATTTACCTTGTGGCGCAGTAGGCGTAGTATTGAGGACAGTATACAACTGCTGTTGTTGATGTTGTTGCGACAGCAAAGGCGCAGCATATGTTGGTGGCAGGCCATAATGGGAACTGCTATCAAATGAACCTGAATGGCTCGTCTGCTGTTGTGGTGGTGTGTGAATCACAATTGAGGTTGTCGATGCAGAAGAACTGCGTTTACTAACTGCCGCTTGTGCTAATTTAAATGAGAATTTTTCTGCGTTGCTCCTCACACCCATCCAAGAAGGAACATGCTTAACTGTTAATATAAGTCGATAAACACCTTTAGGACTACTCGGCAAGTCATTGATTTTTATTTTGTGAGAGGCCTCTGTATCATAACTCCCCTTTTTAAACTCTTGTATAGTTACATGCTTAGAATGCTTGTCATCTTGAAAAACTTGATAACGACCTTTTGCGACACTTAAAAAAATCGACATAACCTTTGGCCCAATTGGAATGCGTTGATTAATCCCATCATACTCGGTACCAGCTGCAAGCATTCCATGACCTCCACCACCGTTCCTTATATAGCTAAAATGCACTAAATTGTCTGTTCCGCTCTCCCCAATCATAGCTGGTTCACGATTAACAATACGGTGCAAAATGAAAGAAAACTCATAACCTGAGAAAGCATAACTCAGCAAAGCCTGCATTCCCATAGCAATAATAATCAATTTACGCATCCGACCATCTCCCTTGAAAGGATTTAACGTTTAATTATGCTTATGGTGTTTATAAAACATTGATACACAAAAGTCTATACTAACGTTGCAAAAAAAATCAATCTATTTATCCTAACCCTCTTCTTGCAAAATTTCGTGAATTTCTTCGATACAACTTGAGCATCCAGTTCCCACCATAAGCTCTTCTTGCAATGCATCAAAATCTTTTGCACCGCCTTTTATAGCCTGGACAATCTCTGAATACATTACTCCGTAACAAATACACACTAAATAGTCTGGTTTTTGCTCTAAGGGACTTTTGGGTTCATTCATGACTTCTCTTTGGTTAATTGCAGTACGCGCTTATCAATACCTTCATAATCGATCGAAATATGGCACGCAGGGACACTTTTTAGTATAGGCAGCACAACCGCAGGCCACTCAATAAAGACCTTGTTGTCAATCAAATATTCATCAAAGCCAGCCGCAATAAATTCATCAAGATTATTAAGACGATACAAATCAAAATGCACAAAGCGCTCATTTTTCTCATTGCCATAGATATTCATATAAGCAAATGTCGGACTAGTAACCTCATCTTTAATACCCAATGCTTTAGCCAATGCGCGAATAAGCGTTGTTTTACCTGCGCCTAATGAGCCGGTGAAGGTGATCACGTCACAATCAGCAACCACATCTTTTATGCGGCTCGAAACCACCTCTAACTCATCCAAACCATAAATCATCTTCATGTTATAATTTCTTTATCTTTTGCATACGTTTACGTTCTTTTTTTGATAATTTTTCTGCGGACGACCTTCGATCCTCAATCGGACTTTCCATATCATCAACTTTAGTAGGCACTTTTGTTTGCCGCATTAAGGCATCGACCTTTTCATGACTCCCTTCAGCCATTTTTATTGCCTGTCCACGATCTTTTGCTTTCTCAACCTTATGCTCAACCAACAATGCATGAAAATCCCGTGCCTTGATTGCCTCAACATCGTAGTATTGTGCTGCAGAAGTCAATTCACGATCAGAGGAAATAAGCACCATACTTTGACCCTGATGGTTTTTAATATAGCGCATAATGATATCATCTGCTGTGTCATTCGGCCCCGAATACTTAACAACAATGCCTTTTTGTTGCTCAGTTGTAGGAAATAAAAATGGCCCCGCATCAAACACCACAATAATTTCATTTTTTTTGCGCTTTGCATAGGCACTCAACAAATTAATAAAATGCTTACGTTCATTTTCATTTATACGATCAGTCCTGACCATTGTGTGCAAAACATTATAGGCATCAACAATCACTTTCACAGCATCATTCCTTTCCAATTATCTCCTATATTAATATAACCGATTAGATATTACTATATTATCACAAAATAACTTATGTATGTTGAATAGCCACAAAACGCACGGGAGCCTCAACCAATGTTTCAGCTTTGAGTGGTAAAATATAACCGGTAAAACCAGTTGGTGCAACTTCATCAAGATTGGTAACATTCTCCACAATATATTTACCCGCACCGAGCAAAACTTCATGCACAGGAAAATCGATACTTGAGCAATCTGGTGAAAGTGTATCAATGCCAATGCCAACAACATCACGGTCAACCAACAATCGCGCAGCATCTCGAGAAACTGCCGGAAAGTGCATCTTGCCATTTGCATCACAATTACGATATTGGTCAGCATTACCCCATCGATTATGCCAACCAGTATTGAATACCACGAGATCGCCTTTTTTAATATTGCCGCACTGTTGTTCAAAATGCTCTATATCATTCGGTGATATCCGATAGTCACCATTTGAACCAACACCCCTTGAAACATCGATAACAATCAATGGTGCAATCAAATTTTCAAGCGATAATTGATGGACCTCTTGTGCGCCCGGAATAAAATGCGCTGGCGAATCAATGTGTGTGCCAACACCCGCATGCATTTTCATATTTTGCACGCGACAACGTTGATCATAATCAAGTTTAATCGCTGGCAAAAACCCACAACTGCCAGTCCAAGTTGGCACATGCTCGTGCAAAATATGAGTAAGATCAATTATTTTTCTTGGCATATAGGTATCCTATTACTCGTATTGCAATCTTTTTTATATGAACAATTTTAATCATCGCAAATCTATAGTATATTGATCAGAGATGACAATGTAACATATGTTAGTAGACAAGGAGCCACATGTCTCGACTGATGCATATGCGGCAACGCATAAAAGCAGTACAAACCATAAAAAAAATAACGCATGCAATGCGTCTGATTTCCATGTCTACACACTCGCGCATGAAGCATCAAGAAGAACCTATAAAACGATATCAGGAAAAAATAGTTGAGCTTTTTGCGCACGCTCGTGCAATGCGCCCCAACTATCACAACCCTATTTTACAACCATCGGATCCACCAAATAAAAAACCCTTGGTAATCTTAGTTGGATCGCAAAAAGGCTTATGCGGCGCATTCAACACAAATCTGTTTCAATTTTTTAACCTCGAAATGCTCAATAAAAAAATTAAACCGGCCATTATTACGGTAGGCAAACGTGCTTCACAATACATACAAAAAAAAGATTTTGGTAGCCACATTGCCATGTTTGACACCTTTGCGCTGCACACATTGCTCACTATTGCCGATAGCTTACTGCAAGAAATAACACACGCAAATCCGCATTATAGCTCAGTTACCATCTATATCAATACTGCACCATCTTTCTTTATGCAACGCCCAAAAGCTGAGCAAATGATACCCGCAATGATACCCAAAGATAATGATGGGAAAAAACACCCTGAATATGATCTTGAGCAACCTGCACAACAAGTGCTCGGATATTTGGCTGATCAATACCTTCTCTCACACTTGCAGCATGCATTGTTTCAATCATTACTGGCTGAGCATTCAGCTCGTTTTGTTTCAATGGATAGCTCAACACGCAATGCAGAAACTATGCTTGAAGAGTTGCAAATCGATTATAACAAATTGCGACAAGCAAAAATTACGCGCGAATTGACTGAATTGAGTGCTTTTTTTATTGAATAATTTTCATGTACATAAAAACCCCTGCTTCAACCCCTTTTTTGTTGTTACTCTGCAGCGCTTTACCCATACACCTATTATCTTGCGCCAATCCTAACCTACAAAAAGCTTGCGTTTTCTTGGGCATAACACATAATGAACTTTCAAAAAAAAACATCCAAAAAGCGTATCATAAAAAAGTAAAACTTTTCCATCCCGATAAACATAAACAGCCAAAAGATAAACCGCAAGCAACTGAAAAGTTTAAAAAGTTACAAAGTCATTATCACTTTTTGCTACAATATGTAGAAAAGTTGAAAAAAAGAATCAACCTTACACCAACACTCATCTCTGAACAATTTTTAAAAATACATAACGCTTGCCTAATTTTCGGACTAAAAACAAAAAATGTTACCGGTAAAGAGATAAAAAAAGAGCACAAAGAGCTTCACAATAACCTCGTATTACAATTAAAAAAAGAAACAGACAAGCACACACAAGCATCAATTCACCTTCAATTGCTTATGCTTGATTATGCAAAGAGAATCCTTTTAAATCATCCAGAAGAACGTGTCGTCGCTTTAAATTTCATCATTGCCGGCAAGAAGATACCCGTAAAAACAAATCTTTCAATCGATTCTCAGCTTGTCTCATATGTACTATTCAAGGAAACCAACAAAAATAAAGAACCTTCATTAGAAATCATGCGAGCATATGCTTGGCACAATCTCGCATTATCGATAGAAAATCAACAGATGAAGAAGTTCCATAACAGATTAACGGCTAATCCATTTTTATTTTGCAGGAATATTGCAGCAGAAAAAAATATTTATTTACGAGATGACAAAAAAAGAGCGATGTGTGCACTCAAGGCAGCCCATTTAACTCTTGATGATCTTGTAAACCTTGTTTGTAACAACACCACCGTACTAGCCATAGCCCAACAAGAAACTAAATTTGGCAACATTGGCCACTACACTAAAAAAAATGCCAATAAAATGTACCTTACACTCAAGAAATATGGATCCACAACTTAAAAAATAAATACAAAACATGCGCTCAATTGCGACAAGCGAAAATTACGCATGAATTAACTGAACTGAGTGCCTTTTTTATTGAATAAACTTTTATTTTTTAACACGTAGCGAAAACGACTGCACTTTTTAAGCATTAGTGCGCTATTCCGAAGAAAATTGAGAATTTTGATCACTCGACATTTCTTGGAACGTTTTATCCACCAAAACACGTACCGACTGAGTTGGATCAACCATTTTGAGGACTAGTTGCTCTCGAGGATCCTGTTTAAATTCATTCCTCTTAAGTGAAATTTCACACCTAGAGCCGCTAACCTTATTAATCATATTCAACTCTAGTTTTGGATCAAACTTAGAAATTTGATTTCTATCTAACCAAAGCTTTGTAATGGTTAAACCTAAAAAAGAATCGGAAGATAATGACTCAATTTGATTATTACATAAATTCAGTAACTCTATATGCTCGATACCTGAAAAACATTTTTTTGGGATGTTTCTTATTTGATTAAGACTTAAATCAATCTTCTTGACACTTTTAAGCGCCAAAAAGTCTTTTGGGTCGAGGCAAGAGATTTTATTACTAGAAACATCAAGAATAGTAACCCTATCTATTCCAGGTACTTTCTCCAAGCCATTCAAAGACCTTAAACCCTTATCCCTCAGAGATAACAGAACCTCATCGCCCAATTGCTCCACCTTTATAGAATCATTTCGCTGCAAAGAAAATATGCTTGAATCATACTTCAATTCAACTTGAGGATATTTTTCCTGTAAGGACTCTAAATACACCACGGACTTATCAGCGAGCCTATTCAACCGTAAATCAATTAGAGCCTCTGAAGCATTTTTAAATTTTACATTTAGCCCGGCAGGTAAATCTTCCAGTTGATTACCAGAAAGATATATCCGCTTAATAAATGGCCCAGTGAAACTATCTCTATCCAATGACAAAATATAATTATCTCTTAGATCTAGACTCACCAAATTTAGCATGGCCGCAAAGCAAAAAGGAGGTATACTTACCAACTTATTCGAATTAAGGCTTATCCTCTCCAATTCACGCATAGCTAACAAATCATGGTAGCAAATAGAAGTGAGCTCGTTATTCGATAAATCAATATGTTGAACATTTTTAATACCTGGAATATCCTTAAGGCCATCCAAACTCGTAAGGCTGAGTCCATTGAACGTTATTCGTTTTTTGCCAAAACTATCATAAACCTTTGGGCAAAATTCCGACAAAAGCAAGTCTTTTATCGAACGCTCATTATTCGCAGTCTGCTTTTCAATAAGCCTATCAGAAGAACCACTTGAACTCTGAAAGGATGATGAGGAGGAGCTAGAAGATGAGGAAGAAGATGAATTGAATGAAACACTAAAATCAAACATCTTAGCAAGATCGACCGGTTTAACCTTATCTGAAACGAATACCTGCAATGAAGTCCTGTTTTCAAATAGCTTTTGCACCTCAGGCTCATTTTTGCCAGATTCTTTTGTTTTTTTATACCCCTTCATCTGCAAGAACTTTTGAACAGGCAAAATATGCTGAAAACCACCAACCACAAAAACAGAGTTTGATTTTTTCAAAGCTTTTGAAGTTAAGAAAACAAAGCTCACATCTAACAAGGCACGAAACTGCTCTTTATGGGATTTATCATTTTTATATAGCGTGCTCAAGTATTTACAAGCAGCATCATCTAAGGCATTAGCCTCTTTTTTAAAATAAGTATTTATTGCATTTAATAATGCTTCTCCATCCTCTGGAAATACTCGATACACATGCCGAAGTTCTGCATTTAATGCTAAGTGCCCATGCTGTGCAAATGAACGAGCAAGATAAGCTAAAAATTGACCATTTACTTTTTGTCTTTCCATATCGTAGATAGTTCTGGCTATCTTGAAAGGCATTCCCTCTATCTTTGAACAAACAGTACGATACCACTCAGGATCCAAATGAAAACTATCCTCAACAATCAAGATTGGGTTATTTTGCGCTTTTGCGGCAACCAATAGATCCTTCTTTTGCTGGTCGGCACGATCTGTTGTGATATGCACATCAGCCAACAAATACACTGATTTTAGCCCGCTTTGCCATTTTTCAAATTTTACAACGTATCCATGTGAGCAAAAAACAGCAAAAACAGATAAGAATATAGCTTTTTTCATTACAAAATCTCCATTTTATTATATATTTATCATAGTCATTATATTATAAATAGTACAATATTATAAATAGTATATTAATTTCAAAAAAAGTCAAGAGAGGCGTCCTTCATAGTCCATGAAACTAAACATATTTTTATTGAGTAAAGACCTGAAGGCCGCCAGATAAATCCAACCAATACATAATGCGAAAAAAATGCTCAAACAACTACAAATCGATTATAACAAATTGCGACAAGCAAAAATTACGCGCGAATTGACTGAATTGAGTGCTTTTTTTATTGAATAGACTTATAAAAATTACGAAAACTTTGGAGTAGGCACACGGTTCAGTATAAAAGGCTTATGAGCCTTCATCTGCTCGCCCCAAGTGGCCAACAAAACCTTTATTTGCTCAAAACCAAAGGCCTTATACCATTTTATCAATCGTGCGACTTTGATATCATATTCTTCATCCGTTTTATAATCAGGAAGTGCTAATAGGCGAATTGAATCACACTCAGATGCATCAGAGAGCTTGATGACGGACTGCAGCAAAATGGAACCGAGCCCTTTTTCTTGATGCTTTTTGGCCACATGCAATTGATTAAGATGCACAGTGTTTCGCCCATCTTTGAGAAAAACTGCATATGCAATACATTTTTTTGGCAGATCTTTGCAATATACATTAATGTTGCCGCCATCATCATTGGCTGCTAAAACAAAGTCATGCTTTTGCAATGTTGCGCTAAAATCTTTTTTGGTATTATTAGCGCTGGCAAATATGCCATATGACGGCATCAAACATAAGCTAACTGCGCAGGCAAAAAATTTAGATCTCATTAAATTCATTTTAACCTCATTCATCATCAAAACTAAATTCTGGCAACTTGATTACATCTAATTTAAATGGCGCTTTTACCATCATAGATTGCCCCCCCAAACAAAAATCACCCTCATTCGCTATAGACTTAAAACCAAATCGCTCATACCATATGACCAATCTTTTTAAATTAGCGTTAAACGATGCACCTGATCCAACTTCGGGATATGCGAGTAACTTTATATGCTTACAACCAAAATCATCAGCTTTTTTAATGGCCGCCTGCAACAATACCGACCCAAGACCCTTACACTGATGTGACTCATAAATGTCTATAAATTCAACCCTCATAACCACATCACTGTCTTTATTAAATTCAATAAATCCAATAGCGTCCCTTGGCATTTTTTTTAAAAAAATCTTTATACCGTAATTCAACCCATCTTTGTGATAGACAAAATTATATTGGTCAATTAATGCACTATAATTTTTGTTGTTATGCGCACTGGCACAAAGCGCACCTGATACAAAAAATAGCGCAACCATAACTAATTTAGAAAAAAACGACTGTATTCTAGGCATAACACAACCTCCTTAAATCCGACTCTATAACCTGTATTTATGAACAACTCACAGTACTCATCATACGCATTTTTTGCAATTTGTCAATCTTTTACGCTTGATTCATACCCAAAGAACAGCCTTTTATCTTGCACAGAAAAATTCTGCCCATCAACCATCTTGACTTGTGCACCTAATATTTTCAGCTTTTTTTCCAATGCGTCATAACCCCGTTGCCAATGGTGCACTCCGGTCATAATAGTTGTGCCTTGGGCAACCAACCCAGCCAACATCAGAGCACATGATGCGCGAATATCCGATGCAATAACAGAAGTGCCATAGAGTTGTTCCACCCCTGTCACCACAACTTTTTGATCATGTATCACTTTAACTTCTGCACCCATTTTTTGCAGTTCACGCACATGCATCAAGCGATTTTCAAACACCGTTTCTTCAATCACACTTGTGCCATCGGCCACACATTGCGCTGCCATCATTGGCGCTTGCAAATCAGTAGGGAATTGTGGGTGTGGGCCGGTTTTGAATGAAACTGCTTTTGGATCTTTTGTGGCACGCAAAGTTACACCAACATCATTATCGCCGACTTCAACCTTATGCCCCATCTGTTGTAACTTTTGCAAAAACACATCCATAGCAAAAGCTGGTGCTTGCGGCAATACAATGTTACCGCCAGTGATTGCAGTTGCTAACAATAATGCACCTGCTTCCAAACGATCATTGATAATCGCATGCTCAATTGGTTTAAGTTCTTTTACGCCTTCAATTTCGATCGTTGCCGGTGCTACCACTTGAATATGTGCACCCATTTTTTTGAGAACCTTAATTAAATCCAACACTTCTGGTTCAAGTGCTGCATTGATTATTTTGGTCGTGCCTGGTGCGCAAGTTGCAAGCATCATGATATTTTCAGTTGCACCAACTGAAGGATAATCGAGAATAATTTTTTTAGCATTAAAACGGGTCACGGATGCTGATAAAGTATCTCCAGATTCGATAATGCGCACACCCATTTTAACGAAATTGCGCAAATGCAAATCAATTGGACGCGAGCCAATCACACACCCACCGGGTAATGCTATTTCAGCCTGGCCAAAACGTGCTAAAAGTGGACCCATAACCAAAATAGAAGCTCGCATCCTTTTCATCATCTCATGATTCACTCGCCAATCATTGATAGGTGAAGTATCCACACAGAGTGTTTGCAAATCAGGCGCATACTTAACCTCTGCGCCAAGATTTTGTAAAAGAGTCATAACATTGCGCACATCTGAAGAAAATGGCACATTGCTCAAAATTGACTTACCTTTGGTTAAAATTAATGATGCCATAATCACTAGCACCGCATTTTTGGCGCCAGTCAACTCTGCTGTGCCTTCAAGTGGTGGTGATTGTGCAATTAACAGTGATTGATTATGCATAAATGTTCCCTTTTTTTGCGCACATAATTACGTGATTTGTTATTGAAAAATGTAGTATAATAAAAAAAAGCAAAAAGGGCATTATCATAATTGATAACGCCCTTTTCTTTGAGTGACGCCCTCCCCGGCTTAAAAGCCGGGGCTTCCTAAATTTTTTAACGGAAAATTTTATTGATTTTGTATGTAAGTGCGAATTGCACTCTCACTACATTGTCCCGAAGTTTCTGCAAAAAATCCATCTGCCCAAAAAC
>JAJCZC010000021.1 GCA_029262575.1 Candidatus Babelota bacterium
CCAATATTTTACCATCGTAAACAGAATGCCACGCCTATCAATTCTTTGCAAAAGCTCTAACGAGCTTTACATCGAATTGAGATCGGGAAACCATTCATCCCCAGGCTTAAAAGCCAGGGGTTTTCTGGTTACGTGAATAAACCAGAAAGAACATATTTCCTTGCACAAAAACAATCAAAGATAAAGATAATCGCGGTATCGATGGATTTAAGGTTATCGTTTCACCTGAATGTGTACAACTTATAACAGGATACTTTGTTGGAGCGGGGATAATTGCAGCTAGTGGCCTAGGGCATCACTTAATTTCGGACGAATATCGACAAATCAGCGCTGCTCTTTTATCTCTTTTGGATGTGGCATGTATAGGAGGCTTATGGCACCCAAAATGCAAAACGGGGCCCTATCTAGCAGCTGGCGCAACCACATCAGCTCTTTTTATTGTCCTTATCGCCACAGTTTTAACAACAACTTAATAACAACTCATCACTACAACTCTTTATAGCAAGCACCGCATGTTGCCAAAATACGTATTTCTGGCACACTTAAAATATAAATAAATCTTATATAATTGATGAACAGGAGCTTACTTAAATGGCAAAAATTGATGTAAAATTGATTCAAGAACTTCGTGATCGCACCGGTTTAGGCATGATGGACTGCAAAAAAGCCTTGGTTGAAACAGATGGCAACGTTGAAAAAGCGGTTGAAATTTTGCGTAAAAAAGGTGCTGCAGTTGCTGCAAAACGTTCTGGTAAAGAAACTGCTCAAGGCATTGTTTATGCCTATATTCACCCAGGCGATCAAGTTGGCGTTTTAGTGGAATTGAACACCGAAACCGATTTTGTTGCTCAAAATGATCAAGTTAAACAGTTGGCTCGTGATTTGGGCATGCATATTGCCGCAATGAAACCGCTATATCTTGCACCTGCGGACGTTGATCAAAAATTCTTAGAGCATGAAAAAGAGATTATCAAAGCGCAATTGGCCGATTCAGGCAAACCTGAAAAAATTATTGATCAAATCCTTGAAGGCAAATTGAAAAAATTATACTCTGATATTTGTTTGCTCAACCAAACATTTGTTAAAAATGATCAAATGACGGTCGAACAAGTGCTACAAGAGCTCATGGCTAAAATGGGCGAAAACATCAAAATTAATCAATTTAGCCGTTTCGAGGTAGGTGCATAAAACTATGACTGCAAGAAAGCGTATTTTACTCAAAATAACGGGTGAAGCCTTTTTAGATGAAGATGGCAACTTAAGCCCCAAAACGCTTCAAGCAATCATTGCACAAATAAAAAAACTAGAAAATAGCCACCAATTCGGCATTGTTGTCGGGGGTGGCAATTTTTTTAGAGGTGCAAAAGAAGGCAACATTTTGGGTATGCATCCATCATCTGCCCACCAAGTGGGTATTTTAGCCACCACTCTCAATGGCGTAATCTTAAAAAACCTACTTGAAAGACAAAACATTAGTACCACTATTTTTTGTGCAATCGAATGCCCCCCTGCAGGGACCCCGATCACACAACAAGGCATCACTTCATCCATTAAAAAGGGTAATACATTAGTATTCACCGGAGGAACAGGCAATCCATTTTTCACCACAGATACTAATGCAGTATTGCGTGGCTTGCAAATGCAGGTTGATGAAATATGGAAAGGAAGCAAAGTTGACGGCGTCTATGATAAAGATCCCTATAAACATGATGATGCTCAGCGTTACCCACACTTGACGTTTAAAAAGGCACTCAATGATCGTTTGAATATCATGGATCTAGCCTCATTTGCCCTAGCTGAACAATATAGCCAAGTGCTGAGGGTATTTAATATTTTTGAGCCCGATGCAGTGATTAAAGCAACTGAAGATCCTCATTTTGGCAGTCGCATCACCAGTTCTTAGCACACATATAAAGCATTTTTTAGCTATTTCTAGGTGTATATGTTTATAAAAACATATACACCTATTTTTACTACTTGAAATTCATATGTTTTTATGTATACTTATAAAGTACATGAATGTGTAAAAAACACCTAAAATGGAGGTTCTAATGTCTGCACAGCATAGACAAACGTATATGTTCATCATATTTTTATCTACCCTTTTGCAATGGCAATATAGCAGTGCTACCTGGCTCTCAAACTTATTAATGCTTAAAAGTAGAAATTCTAGTATTGATACAATTATAAAATCTACCCCAAAAGTGATTAAAAAAGGCTGCACCTGCCTGAATAGCCCAAGTTGGTTCGGTCCAGCAGTACAATATGCAAGCTACATTGCAGGCGCAGGAATTGCAGGATACGTGGTATATAATCACTATTATTCTTGGCGCTACCCATTGATGAAATATTTAGAAAAAAATGAGAAGATCCCACAAAATGTAATCAATACATGTGATAACAGGAACAAGAAAAATATGTTGAATACTTATAATCGACAATACGAATTAAACAAAGATCAAAATAACTTGGGACGAATTCTTAACCATTGTAAATCCACTATCCAACAAACATTCTACGGATTGTAATACAGCTTAAATGGAGACAAATATTATGAAATATAAAAAAAACTTACTACGCAGCCTACTACTAGCGATGTGCATAAGTGTTCTGCCACAGCAATCTTATGCTATGGATGGCATGGCAGCACTTTTAGAACTAACATCAAGTAATGTAGAAAATCCCAATGCACTCAAAGATAAAGGCTATTCACTGTTGGCAAAATGTAGTTTTGCATTTGGAACAGTGTTGGCGGGTTGGGGCATTTATAAATTAATTAAATATTATACGTCTCCGCCACAGCAACCTTCACAAAGATCTAAAACTCCTAGCCAAACTTCCACACCTCAGCAACCACAACAACAGCATCGTTCTGTTAGGGAAGAAAATGCAGAATTATTCCAAACCTGGAAAAAGAGATGTGACAATTTGCCTAAAGATAATGCATCATATAAACACACCGCACTTACACTAAATGATCTTATGCGAGCAGTTCGCAACTATAAAAAAATCGCACAACAAAGCACACTCACAAACAACACATATTGGTATGGACGTAGACCAGCAATTGGCGATCTATGCAGTGAAAAATTTGTTCCATATATTCAAAAGTTATGTGTTATACCAGGTGCAAAAGTTGCTTTTCACGGTGATCTACATGGTGATGTGCATGCACTCAATGATTACATTGCCGATTTAAATAGCAAAGGTTATTTAGATGGTTTCAAGATAGTCAAGAACAATTTTTATATGCTCTTTTTAGGTGATTACACGGATCGAGGCGGCTATGGCGCTGAAATTTGGTACACCATTTTGCAGCTCAAATTGGCAAATCCTGATCGTGTTTTTATGGTTCGAGGAAACCACGAGGATAAAGATCTGAATAAAGACTATGGCTTTATGGATGAATTAAAAACAAAATTTGGCCAATATAGCACACAAGATTATCAAGAACTATATAACCTTTATAACCTGCTTCCCGTTGCATTATATTTGGGCTCTGGAACGGCACAAGAAATGAATTATCTGCAATGTTGCCATGGCGGTTTGGAAATAGGTTACGACCCTCAACCGCTGTTGCAAACCACAGGAACCATAAAATACCAGCTTTTGCTTGATCAAGGTAATCGCTTAGATCGTCGGCCAGGATTAGCCAAGTTGCCACGTCCTCTGCAAGATGCACTTAACCAAAGTAACATACCAACTCATCATCTTGCCAAACGCACATTCAATTGCCCAAGCATGATCTATAAAGATGGAACAACCAATGCAATTGGCTTTATGTGGAACGACTTTGCTGTTGATAACCGAACAATTATTAACTACTCTCGCGGCAGAGGATGGGAATGCGGAAAAACATTCACAGAACGCACATTAGCCTCACATTCGTCTACAAAACACAAAGTAAGAGGTGTATCCCGTGCGCATCAACATGGTGATCGGGCAATGATGAATAGGATTTTAAATCTTGATCGCAAAGGTCACGCTTATGATGCAGGCATAGGTAAATTGTGGACCGATCATAGAAAGATTAAACAACCGGGCGCCTTATGGGATGGCATCGTTTGCACATTCTTGGTTGCGCCGGCATATTACGGCAAACATAATCCCCAATTTGACTATGATGCATTTGGCCTGCTCACAACGGCACCAAAATTTGATAATTGGCAACTTGAAGTAACTCGATTAGATCAAAGCGCACCGTCAATAAATTCTTTTAGATCAGGCAATTCAAGTGGTGCCTCATCGTCAAGCCAATAAAGATTCTTTGAAGATCTGGTAGGGTAATTTAACTTTGGAGTTGCCCGATTGCTTTTGACAATGAGCTCTTAAAAACTTACTCTATATCTTAAAAATGATATACACATCTAATTAAACAAGGATCTTCATGAAGGACATTACGTTAATAGAAAATGAGTCAAAGCCATTTGAACAAGCTATGAACGATGAAATGCAAAAATCAATAAAGCATTTTGAAGGTGAACTTGTCAAAATCAGAACTGGACGTGCGCACACTTCATTGGTTGAAGATGTTAAGGTGGACGTATATGATGGCTCGCCAATGCCGCTAAAAAATGTTGCTGCGATCTCAGCGCCAGATGCTCGTTTAATCGTTATTCAACCGTGGGACATTACCACTATCCCGGCAATTGAACGTGCCCTCATGAGCTCTGAAATAGGCATTACCCCTCAGGTTGACGGGAAAATCATACGTTTATCGTTACCTGACATGAGTTCAACACGCCGTGAAGAATTGATTAAAATTTTAGGTAAAAAATTAGAAGAATGCAGAGTAAGCATTCGTAATATGCGCAAAGATTTTAACAACTTCATCAGAGATGCAAAAAAAGATAAAAAAATCTCTGAAAATTTCTTTAATCGCTTAGGTGATCTTGTGCAAAATGCCACCGATAAATGGATCGCAAAAGCTGATGAAATGGGCCAAAAAAAGGAAAAGGAACTCAAAAGTTTCTAAGATATAGGCAAAATGTGTTATTTTTCTTTATTTTCTTATATCTTTTGTTAGACTATTGATACATTTATCCTTGGACAAGAAAAAAATAGGGCTGCTAGCCCAAACACGTTCTTGGTTCGTGTCCGAGGCAGCCCACGATAGAATTTTAAAATTTGGTTGCAAGTGTGGCGGAATTGGTAGACGCCCTGGATTTAGGATCCAGTGCCCGAAAGGGCGTGGGGGTTCGAGTCCCTTCACTTGCACCATTTAATTAAAAAAGGAGTGAGGCAGATGAAGCAAAAAATCCAGGAACAAAATCAACCCATTTATGATTTCGATCTTGATTTTCAATATCAACAGATTCGTCCTACAATCGGTACCGTCTCGATTGTTGTTCCCAAAGTGTGCGTTAACAAATTTTTTAGGCAAGCGGCACGGGATCAAAAAGAAACATTACATACTATTGGTTTTAATAAGGGTGAAATTCCCATCGAATATATTGAACAAAATTTCATGTACAGCTTAATTGATCATGTGCAAGAATTTTTATTTAAATATTTTGTTTTACCATTTTTATACAAAGAGGTACGCAATCGCAAGTTGCTCTTGGCAGGCGAACCACGCCTAAAAGATATTCGTGTCGGCTATAATCAAGATGCTCACTTTGAGTTTGCCTTAAGCACTTTTGATGAAATCCCACTACACGAATGGCGCTACTTTCCCTTCAAAGCGCCCAAACGTAAAAAATATAAAGATCTTGATCGCCAAGTTGATTCATTCATTAAAGAAGAAAAGGATTCACTTAAAAAATTTGAGCATCAAGATGTAGTACACATGAATGATTGGGTACAATTTTTAATTGAGCCACTTGATGAAAATGAACAGCCCTTCTTTAACCATGAACCTCTGACGCTTTGGCTCAAAATGGGTGATGAAGATGCTGACGAATTATTGCGAAGCATGTTTATTGATCGACCTAAAGGAGATCTATTTGTTTCTAAAAATCGTGGGCTCCAACACTTTTTTGGGCATCAATTTGAAACAAACTACGCATTCTCTATAAAAATTCTTGATATATTGCACGACGGTTATTTTTGTTTTGATTTGTTCAAAAAACACTTTAAACTAAAAACCAACAAAGAAATGTTACAAAAGTTAATCGAAGTGTTTTCGTATCGCAACGATCTTTCACAACGTCGCGCAATGATTGAGGAAACACTCGCACTCTTGCTACACAAACACAAATTTGAAGTGCCACGCCATGCAATTTTACGCCAACAAGAACAGGTGCTTGATCGCATTGCTTGTAATCCCGATTATCAAGTATATCGTATGCAAAAAGATTTCGATGAACGCGTAGAACAACTCGCTGAAAAACAAATTAAAGAGGCACTCATTCTTGATCAGTTGGCTTATAACGAAAATATTATTCCAACCGATTTTGATATAAAATCATACTTAAATCTAACCAAGCGCCCACGCGCAAAAGAGTTCATTTATTTTGACGCACCGGTGACACGCATTAATGGTAAAGAATCTCCTGTGAACGCGGAAGAACTACGCCATGTTTGCATGCGTGAGAAAGCGCTTAATCATGTCATTTATCATTTAACACGCGTTTAAAAAGAGGCTTTTTATATGAACAACAGTGAACATCTGGTTATAATCGGCTCAGGGCCTGCAGGACTGACTGCAGCAATTTATGCAGCACGTGCTAACTTGAACCCACTCATCATTGAAGGATCAAGTCCTGGTGGACAACTAATGGGCACAACAGCCGTTGAAAATTGGCCCGGAACATCATCTATAATGGGACCAAAACTAATGATGGACATGAAAGATCATGCTAAAGTTTTCGGTACGCGCTTCATGTCCGGCAATGTTACCAACGTTGATTTTAAACAACGCCCTTTCACTCTCACCACCGATCACGGCAAAACTATCACTGCTAATTCAGTAATTGTGGCCACTGGAGCTACACCCAAAAAACTCGGTATTCCGGGTGAAAAAGAACATTGGGGCAAAGGTGTCACCACTTGTGCCGTTTGCGATGGCGCATTCTTTCCGGGCAAACCGGTCATCATTGTCGGTGGTGGCGATACAGCAATGGAAGATGCATCATTCATGACAAAGTTCACCGATAAGATAACCATTGTGCACATTTTAGATAAACTGACGGCTTCTGCTGCTATGCAAAAACGCGTACTTAACAATCCAAAGATAAACATTATCTATAACAGCACCGTAACTGAAATTTTTGGCACCGAGAATGATGTTACTGCTGCAACAATCACCAATCAGCAAACGGGCGAAGAAACAAAGCTGGACACGAACGCGGTGTTTATTGCGATTGGCTATGATCCCAACACTACTATGTTCAAAGGTCAACTTGAACTTGATAACTGGGGCTATCTGAAAGTACATGATAACACTAAAACGTCTGTTGAAGGTGTGTTCTCTGCAGGCGATGTCGCCGATTATCGCTATCGTCAAGCAATCACTTCAGCCGGATCCGGGTGTATGGCTGCACTTGATGCTGAACGTTGGCTTAGTAAGCATCACTAAAAATAAAGGGGAACGAGAGTTTCCCCTATTCAAATATGCTAGGCAAAAATCTATTTGATTTTATTTTTGAAAGAGAAAAACATCGATAGAAATCCATCTAAAATACTACTTTCATAAATATTGCTTATTTTTGCAGCGCCATCCCTGAGATGCTGTATAAATTCTTCAGAATCTGGAGAACAACCATAAATTTCAAATAATTCACTCGTTATTTTTTGCAACTTTTTTTGCATTTCTTTAGCAAGCACACAATCGCAATCACAATCATTCAGCTTTTTTAACAATGTATCTCGTTGAGTATTAAGCCAATCTGCTCCACAAGCGGCTATGAATGCTTCGCGGTCAGCTTTTATCATGGATTTTTTAGTAGCTAGCGCCACTTCTTTATTTGAAAACCAATCAATCATGCCATTCCATCGTGAGCTAAAAAAATCATATTTAGCTTCCAAATAGATTGCAGCTACAAAGCCAGATGCAACGCCAACAATAATGGCCACTTTTTTAATTAATTCTTTGCGCTCCTGGTCTTTTTGATCTTGCGAGTTATTATCATGAGCTGAAACAACCGAGCCTAGCAATAAAGCTATCGCAAGCACAGCTCCTCTTAACGATGTAAATGACATGTATTCTCCCGGATATAAAAACGACATATATATTATATGTAAACAGTACCTAATCAGACAATTTATGTCAATAGGTCATCCGGGGTTAATGTTTGACTCACAGGGAAAAAATAGGTTAAAGTACTTTTGCAAGTATTCTCATATAAAAAGGAGTATAGTATGAAATACCTTTTGGCCTTCTTGCTCATATATGCACTTCCCACCCAAACAGAAATAGTTCCAAAAGCCATGAAACCCAAAATTGCCTATTCTGCGATTGTTCAATCTGTCGCTGAACATCAAGAACTGGAAAACTTTGTGCAAATGTTTATCCAAACAGATCCGGAGACCTTCAACAAACCCCAAATGTGGCATGAACTGCAAAATATTCTCACTCATGGTGGCAACTTTGCTGCTGCCGAGATTGATGTTAACACAGCACATCCGGCCACCGGTGTCACCATGCTTTATTGCGCTACCAAGCAAAAAATGATCAATCTCATGCATCACCTTTTGATACAAGATGCTAACCCTGATAAACAAGAAGCAATACTGCTGAATACACCAATGCACGCTGCTGCAGAAATTGGTGATGATGGCTGCATTGATCTACTTTGTCGTGCTGGCGCTGATTTGAATATCCGCAATCTTGAAGGCCGCACACCTTTGCACAGCGCTGTGCTCAAAAGGCATACATATTCTGTGGCCACCCTTATTTCCTATGGAGCACATAAAACAATTCGCGATAAATATGCAAAAACGGCTATTGATTATGCCAAAGCACGTGATTATCAAGAAATTGTTACATTGCTGGAATAATCGATCAATGCAAATAAAACACATTTTCAAATAGAAAAAACAAATATTGCGCCTTGCCAACCGATGATTAATGCTTTAAAATAAACAACATAGCTATTAAATAATGCATTACATAAATGCTTTTAATCGATTGAGGTCACCATGTCAATTACTATTAAAAAGAAAAGTCACAAAAAACGTCGCAGAAAGCATGGTTTTCGTGCTCGCATGGCAACTCGCCAAGGGCGCAAAATTATCAACCGTAGACGTGCAAAAGGCAGAACACGCCTTGGAGTAAGTGCTTACTAAGGCACATGAGATAAGATGGCTATAGCACCTTATATTTCCCATTTTTCTCAAAGCGAAGTTCGCAAAGTATTCAGAAAGGCCCGAAGAGTTCTTCGCGATTCGGGCCTTGATATTTTACTTTACCCAAGTTCGCATGAATTTGGGCGTATTTTAGTCGTCACATCGCGCAAGGTTGGCAGTGCCCCGCAACGCAATAAGGTGCGTCGCAGGCTGAAAGCAATCTTTTATAAAGACGAACTATTCAAACACAATCTTGACTGTTTTGTTATTATCAAAAAACCCGGTATTAACTATTCGTCCGATCAATTAAGCAACTTGATTCATCATGCTTTTAAACTTTATCAAAAGAAATAACCCTCTTAATAAACTATTCATCCTTATCTATTATTGTTTGCGACCTTTACTCGGTCCTGCGCAATGTCGATTCTCGCCCACGTGTGGTCCTTATGCAATTAAGCAACTTGAAGAACAACCATTGTGCCGAGCACTCTATTTAATTTGCAAACGCATTTGGAATTGCAGTCCATGGGGCCGCTTGCAATAGAGCAAATCATCACCCATTTGTTTTGTATGTGTAAATACGGTATATCTATTATTGGACGAAAACCCAATTGATCCTTCGATACTAAATTCTTACAAATTTAACTCTGGATGAGCGCATGAAACAAATGCTATTACTTTCACTTTTAAGTTGTCTAACAACATTACACACTGATGCATATAGTTATCTAAACTACCGAAAACAACCAACTCACACCAAAGTGCATCGATCCGCAGTTTGGGCAACGCATGTCACTATTGATTTGCATGATTGCACATATAGCAAAGTTCGATCACAACATGAAATTGAACGATTTATCAAAAAACTATGTTCACATTTAGGTGTTACTCGTTATGATGATGCAGAGTTTCTTTATCATTATAGCGGGCAGGGATATACTTCAGGCTACACGGCAACACAACAAGCTAATGGACATACCGATATCGCTATTCGCGTAAATGAAGAAAATAACAATGTGCACATTGATCTTTTCAGTTGTGTTCCTTTTGATCCTTATATCATTGCACACAAGGCGCGTAAATTTTTCTTTGCCTATGATATGCACTATTACGTAAGCTATCGCAAATAACTCAACTGAGTACGTAAAACATTGTACACTCAATCCTAAAAAGGTTAATCTCATATGAAACACACAATCATCATGCTCACTTCTGTTCTGCTCCTTGGCACCCTTAGTTCTTGCACCAAAAAAACTAGCGGACCAAAACAAAAGATTCTGCAACTAAAACACACCGCCAACAATACGCAATTGCCCAAACAAGAACGCATTAGCGCTATAAACAAACTTGCCTACATGTATTTCAAAGAAGAAAACAATAATGAGATGGCCATGCACTGGTTTGAGAAATCTGCTCAGTTGGGCGATCGATCAGGAATGAACGGCCTTGGTTACATGTATGAAAAATATAAGCACAATAATGATATAGCGATGTATTGGTACGAAAAAGCGGCTAATCTGGGCAATGTTCGGGCTATGAACAACCTTGGCTGCCTCTATCAAATGCATAAACATGATGATGAAACAGCAATGCATTGGTATAAAGAAGCTTCTGATCAAGGGCATTTATATGCCAAGAGCAACATAGGCTACCTGCTCGAAGCGGAAGGCCGAATTGATGAAGCAATTGAACACTATATAGCAGCAAAAGAAAGTCCATATGCTATAGTAAATATACTTCATATATATAATAAATATCCCGAAAAAATAGATGACGAAGTTATTCAAAAATACATCAATATTTTTGAGGAAATGCAAAAACAAGAAGAAAAAGATCTGATCGTCTACGAAGAAAAATTTAACGATAGATGGCAAAATGCTATGCAAACAATAAATCAACACTAACTTACCGCAAGTAAATTTCAGAGCGCACAATATTATTTTGTGCGCTTATTTTTTTTATATATTTAACAACAACTCCTTGCGCCCTCTCATCTCTTTGTATTAATACTAACAAACAAAAAGGAGTAACATGAAGCATCTGACATATAGCGCTATTTTTCTTTTCATTTATAGCATCACTAAAACTGCCTCTAACAATACAAACGCATTAGTTAAGGCGCTTGGCGCAATAAAACAGGAGTCCTCTCGATCTTCACGCAATACACTTGATCAGGCTATTGATAACTTAAAAAACAAAAAAGAAGGTGACCTCCTCTACACACGCACCTACACATTGGTCCATTCTCTACAAAACACGTGCGCTGGATCCCAAGAAAACTTCCTCAAAATCGTCCAACTACTCGAACGCCTCAAATGTATCGAGGAGCGAGAAAACGATCTCATCAAGCGTGAAGCCGAGCTCAAAAAGCAAGAACGCAAAAAACAACTACAAAAATTACATTCGTTTGGCACAATACGTGATCTAAACAAAAAAAGCTAATTCTTTGGCCGCAGTTGCATCAACTCTTTATCAAGGAAATAGTTCAAAACCGTACGAATTACCACCAAAATGGCCAGCAAACCTAAATTATAATAATCTGGCAACACAATGGTCAAAATCACGTCACTGGCCAAAATAAACTCCAATCCGAGCACAATGCTCAAACCAAGCTCCCGACGCACATCATTCAACTCCTGTTCCCGTTCGGTCTTTTTTGAAAACAAACATTGCATAAAAAACATCTTGGCTGCCTGCACCCCTCCCAAAACAATGATAAACACACCAATGCTTGCCAACAACCATTTTAGGCCATGCAATACGAGAAAAAAATGTTGCCCTAATTGGGCATAGTCGATAGACATAAATAGCTCCTTTTTTACCTGAAAAACACCTATTTAATAGTTATCTATTCTCAATACCAAAAACAACATTTAAAGCGTTTTTAAGTGCAACTGACCTGCTCATAGGCGCAAGGCGTCGGTATAAATAAGCAAGATCTATTTAAGAAACTATATTTTTTAAATTCGAAACCCCTTCCGACCAAAATATTATATGCAATGCACAAACATTGTTTGAAAGATAGCCGAAAAACAGCTACGATAGAATGTATAGGCAAAAAAAACAACCTGCCAAGGACTAAAATTATGCACATTTCACTGGCGATTCACAATCTTGCATATGAACTTGAACGTGAGTTGAACTATAGAAACATAGCTTTTAAAAAACATGATAGACTTTATTTTTTTGATGCTGACTATCGGCCTCTTTTTGCTCAAGTGACATGGTTACATTGCAAAACCCTGCCCATTATCTCTATTAAAGATGGCATCAAACAATTGCGTGCATTGGGAAAAAATTGGGCGCTCTTTTCTATTAATTGCCATCGCAGATCCCAATTAATTCAAGATGGCTTGGCCAAGATTAAAAAGGATCGCATCGCATTTCTGGCTCATCCACCAAAACGCCCTATGGGTGCAAAACACCCTATGGGTGGCTGGACACTTTATGATAAAAACACTATCATCTGCTCTCAAGAAACGACCTCGCGATATCCACTTGGCATATGTGAGTTTATCGAAAATAAAACAATACCTCCTTCACGAGCCTATCTTAAATTGTGGGAATTCTTCACACTGCATCATCGCCCACCAACCCCAGGAATGCGAGCAATTGATATGGGAGCATCTCCCGGTGGATGGAGTTGGGTACTGTCTGCATTAGAATTAAAAGTTACTGCTGTTGATAAAGCGCCACTCGACAAAAAAATCGCAAAGTTGCCAAACATCACCTTTTTAAAAGAAAGTGCTTTTGCACTATCACCTGACACATTGCCTGCTATAGACTGGTTTTTTTCCGATATTATCTGCTACCCAACGCGATTACTTAATTTAATACAAACATGGAAACACAAAGGCAACATTAAAAACTTCATGTGTACGATCAAATTCCAAGGGGAGGCAGACTTTACTGCAATAGATCAATTTCTTGCCATACCTAATAGTAAAATTGTACACCTTTTTCATAATAAGCATGAGCTGACCTGGTGGATAAGCGAAGACTAACAAACAATGTAAGTACTTAAAGCAATTCGCTATCCAATTGACTCAATTCACTACATTCAGATGTCTCGAGACTAACTTACTTTTATATCGAATACCTAAAAACAAGTATAATTCATCCAATCTCCTACCAAAACAACAAAAACCTTGAAAAGTGCATGTTTACCTTGGTAATATTATGTTATATGTTAACTGTTGGCCTAGGTTATACTAACGAAAAAGGATATAATATGAAAAAAATGCTACTATTAGGTTGTTTTCCGTTGTTGCTAGCTGCAAGTGCAAATAACAATATAGACCCTAATGACATTTTGTTAGCTATAGGTAATCAAAAGGCTGGCATCTTAAAAGCATCGCACAAAGAACCATTAACCAAAAAAACGTTCGGTACGTTACTTTCTGATCATTTCCAATCTGGTGGCGGATTTAGATCACCTGGGGCATATAATTTTTTTAGAGTTTTTGCACCAAACGGCAGCCAGCACTTCTTTGATAAGAATGCCTATATCAGAAAAGTTAATCCCAGCAGAAATTTTGATTTTTCAAAACAAAAAATACCTGGCACCTCACATACACCAACAACAATCGAAACATTCATTGTACAACCAAAAGTACCAATTATTTATGATAAAGATGATCCATACTTAGCCCGTAGAGGACAAGTGTTCGGCCAGCAACAACAATCAATGGCTTGCCCAAGAACTGCACAACAAATACAAGGGTCCCGAGGTGGCTATCAAATGTAAATTTTAAGGCTCGCAATTACAAGCCTTTCTTTTGATAAAGCCAAAGCCTAAGCACGTGTTTTACAACAATTCGCCACCCAATTGACTCAATTCGCCACGCTCAGAAATTGAAAGATATACTGATTCAAATAACTTTTGTTGACTGCAAGCCCCCTAAAATAATGATAATCACCCCAATAATGGCCAATAACTACCTTAAACCATGCAATAACAGCATGAAATCTTGCCCGATATGAGCATAGTCGATAAACATAAATAGCTCCTTTTTCACCTAAAAACACCTTATTTATAGTTAACTCAGGTTTGAAGTGCAAAACAATAAAGAGTATTTATTTGCAAAGTGAAATAAATTGTGTTATTTTGTTAAAAACAAACAAGCCTTATGTCGAAAAAAGGACCTTATCATGAAAAAGCTATTATTAAGCTTATGTATTCCTGGCATCGTGCTCGCAAGTGCGCACTCTAATCAAACATTGTCCTACACATGGGCAAAAGCAGAAACACAAGGTGATCGCGACTACATGGAAGATACATCACAAATTCTTACTTCCAAACCTACAAATCAGTCATTTTTTGCTGTATTTGATGGCCACGGTGGTAATTTTGCTTCCCGTGCTGCTGTAGGTACTTCATCAACCGCAAAACAACGAACCATTCAAGCCGTTCCGGAGCTATTACTTACTTCAAAATCATCCGGTCGCTATAGACTTGAAGACGCTTTTTTAAAGTTTGAACAGCAGTTCTTAGCCCGCGGTGACACATCTGGCACAACAGCTGTTGCGGCTCTATTGGAACAACAAGCAAAAACCTGGATGCTCTATCTTGCATGGACTGGTGATTCACGTGCCGTTCTTTTCAATAAAGATGGTAAGGTACGCTACGAAACAGTAGATCATAAATTCAAAGGCGAAGAACTCAAACGTGTTCAAAATGCTGGCGGCAAGGTAGAAAGCGGCAGAGTTGCCGGACTGGCAATCCCAAGATCACTTGGTGATAAGTTAGTAAAAGAAAAAGCTGGTAAGGGAGTAATTATTGCTGATCCTGATTTGAAAAAAATCGTACTTTTACCACAAGACAATTTCTTAATTTTAGCAAGTGATGGCGTTTGGGATAACATATCAAGTCAAGAAGCAGCTCAAATAGTTCACAATGCATATTATAATAAAAAGCATTACCAAGATGAGCAGATCAACAGTGGCAAAGAGGTAAGCGGATCAAATAATGCTATCAAAAGAGCCGCAAAAGCATTGATGGATGAGGCGTATCGCTGGTCTCGAATAAGAAGCGACAATATAAGCGTGGTTGTAATAAAGCTTAACTGGCCAAAAGAGAATGTTCTACAAAATAAAAAAGCAAATGTATATCCGATACAACACATAACACGATTAACATTTGATATACAAAAAGTACTTCAAACGCTATACAAAGTGACTCCATTTCCAGTGCATAAAAAGTATATTGCAAAAGCGTTATCCGAACTTTCCAAAGGAAATCTTGAAGGCCTAAAAAAGACCTTAGCTGAACTTTCAAGATTAACGCAGCAAAATATTAATTTTGCAAAAAACATACTCCGACTTGAGATAGTTTTAGCGCATTTGATAAACAACAAATTTGATGAGGCATCAAAAGAGATGGCCGAGTTAAAAAGGAAATGCGTAGATAAATAAAATCGCAACACACATTAAGAAAGGCTCGCAATTGCGAGCCTTTCTTCTGATAAAGCCAAAGATTTTTTACAACAATTCACCACCCAATTGACTCAATTCACTACGCTCAGAAGTTGAAAGATATACGGATCCAAATAATTTTTGCCCTTTAAATCGCTGACTTGCAACAACAAGACCATTACTTGAAAAATCTAAGTATGGTGAATCAATTTGATATGGATCACCCGCAAGTATAATCTTACTGCCTTCACCCACGCGAGTAATCAATGTTTTAACTTCATGTGGTGAAAGGTTTTGCACCTCATCAATGATAATATATTGAAACGGGATAGAACGTCCGCGCATATAAGTGATCGCCTCAAGGCTAATTTTGCCTCTTTTGACCAAATTATCAAGAGACTCCATTGCACCTTTACGTTTGCGACGTTTTTTGCCTGGACCTTTCTTCTTTTTACCTCTATGCTGTTCCTCCTCTAAAACATCTAAATGAGCTCCGTTTGTGGCTGAATGCATGAGAAAATCCATATTATCATAAATAGGCAACATCCAACTATATAATTTTTCTTGTAAATCACCGGGCAAATAACCGATGTCTCTACCTAATGGTACAACAGGGCGAGCGACAAGCATCTTTTCATAGGCGTCTTCAACCAACACCTTATGCAAACCAATCAACAATGCCAAGAATGTTTTACCCGTTCCTGCCGGACCGAACAAAGTAACCAATTTAATATCATCATTCAACAATAAATCCATAGCCATAAGTTGCTGCACATTGCGAGGCTTTATTGGCCAACGCAAAGCTGGTTCACGCACCGGAACAAATTTGTTACGGCCTAAGTAGCGAAACACTCGATAATTATATGAGTTATGCTGACTTTCAAGAACAACATATTCATTAACGGCCAAATCCGTATCCTGAGACAATTCTTGCAAAATTTGTGGGTCATGATGCTTCAACACAACTGCTGGAACAGGCACGGTTATCCAACCTTTATAAAAATCATCAATGCTAATTTTTTCTTTGATATAATCTTCAGTTGCAATACCCAAAGCATCTGCTTTTACGCGCGCATTTAAATCCTTGGTTATAAAGCGAACATCGTATCCCTGTTCTTTGAGCGTGACAGCATCATACAAAATTTGATTGTCTTCAAAAGAAAGCTCAAACGGAAAAAGGGGCATTTTATCTCGGCGCATAAATACCACACGGACAATACTTCCGTTATCTAATTTTACACCAGTTCCAAGCGATCCTTGATTCCGCAATCCGTCCAAAATGCGAATAACTTCACGTGTATTACGGCCGCGGTCAGTTCCTTCCTTTTTAAATCTATCAAGCTCTTCAAGCACCACCGATGGCAACGCAACTTCTGCACCATCAAAAGAAAAAACCGCCTTGGGATCATAGACCAAGACGTTTGTATCTAACAAATATATTTTTTTATTTTTGCTTGGTTTTGCTGGACCCAAGTTGCTTTTTTGCGCAATGTCTTTTTTTTTGCTCGACTCATTTGCCATAATGCTCGCTCCTTTTTCAACATGGTGTTTTTATCTTATTTCGATCGTATCATAGCACATGCTGCCATGCAATGATCGTCGATCTTTTTTAGCGCATCCAGCATTACACATGCATTTTGAAATGGATGTGATATACTCAAACATGAAAAATATTTCCATCTAAGAAATTCTTGTCTTAGGGTTTAAGTTTATCCCTTTTGTCATCCTCAAAGGGGATCCAGGCAAAAATAACCCATAACAGATTGCAGTATATGCGCATTGTTGGTACTACTTTTTTCCTTTGATACTTAATTACACGCATTGTCATATCGGCCTGGATCCCCTTCGAGGATGACAAAAGAAAGCATATATATTGCATACATCTGGCCTAATAGATGAGGTTACTTATGAGCACACTATCGTAAAAAGGTACATACTATGCCAAATGACCAAATTAGCCAATTAGATAAAATTCGTCACTCAACAGCCCATTTGCTCGCACATGCAGTGAAAGAGCTTTATCCTGATACCGTTTTAACCATTGGGCCACCCACAAAAGACGGCTTTTTCTATGATTTTTTACCCAAAACAAATTTTAGAGATGAAGATTTACCCAAAATCACGCAGCGCATGAAAGAGATTGCCGAACGTGACTTAGCACTCACGCACAAACAAATACCTAAAGCTGAAGCGCGCAAAATCTATAAGGATAATCCTTTTAAATTGGAATTGATTGATCTTATTCCAGGCGATACCGTTGGCTTGGCACAACAAGGTGATTTTGATGATTTGTGTAAAGGTGGACACGTAAAATCCACGGGGCAATTAAAAAATTTTAAATTATTGCATATTTCCGGTTCATATTGGCGTGCCGATAGAGATGGCCAACCACTACAACGCATCACCGGCACAGCATTTGCAACACCTAAAGAATTGCGCATGTATGAAAAACGCGTTGAAGAGGCACAAAAATACGATCATCGTAAATTGGGCAAACAACTTGATCTGTTTTCGTTTGTGCAAGAAGGTGTCGGCTTTCCTTTTTTCCATGCAAAAGGTCAACGAGTTGTACAGCTGCTCAAAGATGATCTACGCGCAACATTGAATAAACAAAATTATAACGAAATCGCCACTCCAATAATGCTCTCTGATGATTTGTGGAAACAATCTGGCCACTATGCACATTATAAAGACAACATGTTTTTATCCGAAATAGATGAAAAAAGCTACGCAATCAGACCAATGAATTGTCCTGGCGCTATTTTGACGTATAAAGAACGCCCACGCTCATATCGAGAATTACCACTGAAGTTGTCTGAATTTGGCTTAGTACATCGTTATGAACTTTCAGGCGTTTTGCATGGTTTATTCCGAGTTCGTTCATTCACACAAGATGACGGACACATTTTCTGCATGCCAAATCAAGTTGAAGATGAAGTATTAGACACCATCAAAGCAATTGAAAAAACACTCAAAAAATTCGGCTTTAATAATATCACCGTTGCCCTGTCGACAAAACCCGATAACGCTATGGGCTCTGATGCAGCATGGGAAAGCGCAATATTGTCGCTCAAAAATGCACTCGATCGTTCCGATCTAAAATATGTTATCCAAGAAGGTGAAGGTGCATTTTATGGACCAAAAATTGAATTTGGCATCGAAGATTCAATGGGCAGGTCTTGGCAATGTAGCACCGTACAACTCGACTTCTGCAATCCAAAAAACTTTGACCTAAGCTATATTGCACCATCTGGACAAAAAGAACAGCCGGTTATGATTCACCGTGCAATTTATGGCTCGATGGAACGCTTTTTTGGCATTTTGCTTGAACATTTTAAAGGAAACTTACCGTTTTGGCTTGCACCAATTCAAGTTAAGTTGTTAACCATTACTGATGACCAAAAAGATTACGCTCAAAAGATTATGCATCAATTGCAAGAACATAATATCCGTGTTGCTATGGATGAATCATCCGATCCAATTTCAGGTAAAATAAAAACAGCTCAACTTGAAAAAGTGCCCTGGATGTTGGTAATGGGCCAAAAAGAAATGGACAACAACACCATTACTTTGCGTTATCGCAATGGCAAACAAGAATTTGGTCTGTCTTTGCAAGATGTCCTTGCAAAGACAAAGAAATATAACGATGAATATATTATTTAACTAATGTATTCATCATAGATTTTATAAGTCATATTCATTCGATTTGTTTTTTTTTGTTGAATATCAATTGCGTTCCAAAGGTGTCCTTGCCGGCACCTTTGGATTCCTGGCACAAAACGGGAACCTTTTTAAACCCAATTTCCCATTTGTACTCGCGCTATTATTTCTACAAGCTACGCTTTCGGAAAAATATCCGCACACAAACTACCGGCCAATCATTAATTATCAGGGCAATCACGTAATAAACCAAAAGCCCTAGTTGCATTTACCTGGGCTTTCTTCTTTAATCCTGCTTGCCCAGCATAGTTTTATGTGAAGACGCAAGCTTGAGTCCTTGCTACTTTCATCCTGATCCTGTCGAAGGGTCATCCTACTCAACTTGCTCCAAGACATATTTAATTATTTCAATCGATACACTTCGTGTTAATGATCTGCGCAAATCAGATTTTCTATTTTTAGACTTTTTTGCTTTTGCTAAAGAAACAGCTAAAAAGATGCGCTCTACGTCTTTTTCATTGGTTATGGAAATTTCGGTATCATCATCCAATTGTATATTTTCAGCACACAATAACATTGGTGATTGATTTTCTGAAGACATATAATAACATGACAATTTTTTGAGCGATACAGGATCCATCTGCACCTCATAACGATCACCATGTTTAAGAATGATGCAAAGCTCTTCATCTTGTGGGTGCACTAATTGCACCTCATGCTTTGTTTTATTCACTACAATTATCTTTTTTTTTGTACCATCACTTGCACACACAAGCGAACTCGTCAAAAATAAACCTAAAAGAATCTTCATAACTTCCCTTTTTTAAAAAAGAATATGCCAATAATTCTAGAGTTATACATTCCCAAAAGTAAATACTTTAAATGCAAACATCCACCAATCTCTTGGCTCACAATAATGAAATAAGATACATTATTATAAATAATGGAGGATCTCATGAAAAAACCATGCTTTTTTTTTATACTATACAGCTCGATTGCGCTCAATGCAAAACAACCAGAGAATAAACAAACACCCAACATCCAACTTCCACCCGAAATTGCCCTACTCAAACAACAACATGAACAACGCGCCTTAGAACAGGTACTTAATGTAAAAAATAATGATAAGTGCCCATGCCTTAACTTTTTTAATAAAGAATTTACCTCATGCATGGAATATGCCGCAAAAGAAGAGGTGCGCGAAACATTCACCCAAATGAACTTAAACGCACGACTAAATTATTTATACCAAATGGATCTATTTGAATATCATCATTTCTTAACTTCGTTCGAAAATGAACAACAATGGCAAGAAACATTGAGTACCTTATCGCCAGACGATCGCAAGCGCATACCACAAACATTACGCGAACAGTTAATCATGATTCGTGATACATGGCTAGAATGCTCAAGCAATAAATTGGGCCATTATGCACGCAAGTCAAAGGATCCCGAAGCAAAAGATCTTTCGGCATGGCGTAATAAGGCCTTGGAACACAGTGCAAAACATGGCCATTATGTCCTTAACTATCTTATCTGGCTTAAAGGAAGATTTTTAGAAAAAAAAGTAGAAGTTTTTTTATAACTATCTGAAAGGCAACACTATGCATAAACATTATATTTTTTTAACAATCATTTTATCCACATGTGCTCGTGCTCAAGAAACAACAACAAATGATGAGCCGCGTATTTTGGTAGAACAAATTGTGTTGCAAACCATTATCAATCAAAAAAGTAACCATGAACATACATTGCCAAAATTTGGTGCAAAATTAATACACTATTTAAATAACCTAGACAATGAAACATTTGAAACTGAATTCATTGCATTACCCTATCGTGCAAAAATAAAGTATATGCTCGAAATGGACACACAAGAATACGAGTTCTTTTTAGAACGCTTTAATGATAAACAATGGGAAACATTTTGGAGTAAGCTCACCCCAGAAGAACAACAACATATCCCCAAAACAAAGACTGAACAATTAACAATCATCAGAAATGCCTATCGCGCCTATTGCAAACATATCTGCGGTTGGTTTTCCATGGTTGAAAAAGCAAGCCCATATCCAAGTGATTTGAAAAAATTTAAAAAGAAGTTTTATAAAGATCCAAACCCTCAAGGTGAATACATGTCCGCAGAGCGTATCCATGAAAGACATAATTTTTTATACGCCCACATGGCTAAAGAACGTTTTAAACTATTTAATATATAAAAAGGAGTATGCCATGCAAAAACATGGAGCACTTATAGTATTAATCGCTGCAAACACTTATGCCAACCCTGTTTTGGTACATCGTGAAGAGATTGAAAATACTCGCACCGAAGATGGCAGAGATATTAAAATTCAATATTTTGTCACTCAACACTGCGGCATTGAAAACAACCAAAGCAATAAAATGAGCACACCCTTATTCAAACAAAACACTGAGGAACCACCGTTAAACGAAAAAACGACAAGTTGGAGCTATAAAAGCTTATTAGTCCCTGCTGGCGTTAGTTCATTAGGATGTCTTGGCTATGGCATATATTACACATTCAGCAAGTTTAATCTATTTACTCTAAATAAAGCTTGTTTGAAAACGACTGGATGGTCAATGTGGAAAAAAAAGCTATCTGGAAACTTTGATGAAATTGACGAAGAAAGTGATCTTTTAGTAGACATTCTCAACACGTATCAAACAGATAAATACGCAACCGCTATTGCACGATTTATGCAAGATGTTGATGAAGAATATAATTTATTGCAAACATACGTGCAAAAAGCCGAAGCTGCACAATCGAGTATTTTCAGGTTTGCTTATGGCGATGTTACGCATGATATTTTGCAAGCAAAGGCACGCATTGCAACATTAGATGAATTAAAACGCACCGTACTTGGCTGGTTAAAGAAAAAATCCTGTTATGTTGATCAACGCATGAGCATACGATTTGCTGCACGGCTAAGAATGCTTAAAATGCGCTCTGCGGCGCCCGGCGCAGCTTTTAGCGAAGACTGGGAGCGCTCAACATGATTGAGCGTATCGAAGGGTCAACGCGAACGAGTAACGCCCACACGCTTGCAATCATCAAACAAAGGACATTTAGAGCAAAATGGCGAAATAGACACACACACATTTTGGCCCCACACCACCATTAGACGACTATAAAGAGTCCAATATGTTGGTGGCAAAATCGTCTCCAGTGCAATTTGTGTTTCCTCAGGTGTTTTTGTTTTGATTAAGCCCAAGCGATTAGAAATACGATGTACATGGATATCAACAATCAATGCCGGCTCGCCAAAACCTTCCGCCATAACTAAATTGGCCGTTTTTGGCCCAACACCTTTAATTGAGATAAGATCAGCATAAGTGTTGGGAACTATGCCATCAAAGCGCTCTATCAACTCTTTGGAAACCTCTTTGATCTGCTTTGCTTTATTGCGATAATAACCAACTGAATAAATAATTTTTTCAATGCGCGCTTGATGCAATTGCACCATTTCTTGCGGTGTCTTTGCGTGTTTAAAGAGTTCGATAGACACAGGAAGAGAAGCTGTATCCTTCGCCCGTAAGCTCAAGAGACAGCTTATAAGAACCAAATAGGGATTGCGCCCATATTTTTTAACAATCGTCACAGCTGCAGGCTCAACCATACTGCGCGTTGCTTGCTCTAGAATCTTTATAATTCTAATAGCACGTTTTCTTTTAGCCTCGTCTGACAACATCAATCCCAGTTCTCAAAGCTACTCTACTTTTTGTTTTAACAACAATTATATGTTAAACTTATACCTGAGGGTTGAGTGTTACCAACCCCCTGGAGGAGATGATTGGCTCAAAAAAGCCAAAACCATCACTGCATACACAGCAAAATTGTAAGACTTATTGAGTAGATTAATTAGCATAAAATGCACTCCCGATAGTTAGTAATTTTATATACATTCTCGGGTACAGTATACTACAAACTGCACACAAAGATCAAACTTAAAAAAGAGTTTAATATGTTATTAAGCGAATTAATCGAAATAACCTTTGGCAACAAATACCTCCTACTAGTCGTAACAACATTATCTGTCACACTTAAAACCTTTGCCCTTGCCATCCTCGTCCGCAGACGCACAAAAAAAAACACACAATTTCCACAAATATTGCTAGCCCTTATTTTGGTTAGTTCAATTATAATAGATTCTGCATGGTTAGTGCATTTAATAAGATATTTATTTTTAAACAATACACGAGGAATGGTAAGCACCCTCTGGATAAGATTATCGTGGGGATTCAATGCCCTTCTGTATATGACACTATGTCTATTCACAGACGCCCTAATTTCACATAGTAAACCATTCAGCATTCTGCAAAAAATTATCATTTTTACATACTCTGCATCCTTCACTATTTTTATCGGAATTGCGTTTGCCTATGCAGATAAATATGAAGTTAGTAGATCACTGCCCCTGGTTGTTTTTTTGCAAGAAGCCTTTAAAGTTTGTTCTCCTATTTTGCTTTTTGGATATACCGTACATTCTATTTATAGAATACAACGTATTTGCCTCCCAAGAATTTTGAAAAAACAAATTGAGGTTTTCACCTACTGGATTATCTTGCCATTTTGTTTTTTAGAATTTTTACAATTTTGGCCACTTTCATTTTCGTCTGGGTGGATTACCAATAGCTATTCCGCAGTAAGTATTACAACTTTATTAACTACCTTTGCAGCTTACTACTGCATTAAAAAATTTATTGGCCTACGTTTTCTAAATTTCAGAAGTCACGTTGAAGTGAAAACACGTTATAATTTTGTTGAGGGATTCAAGGAAGTGCTCAAACAATTGAGCCATGCAACCACAATCAAAGAATTGCAGCATTTCACACAAATGTCATTCAGGGAAATGTTCCAAATACCCATTTCGCGCACCAACCTATATGTTCGCTCTGGCAAAAAGCCAATCTACGATCGTGAAGACATTTCTCACACGGAAAAGATAACTGAAAATTTTTTGATATTACAACCAACTATTTTAAATGAATATATCCAAAAAAATTACATCCTGATTTATGATGAGATTGCATTTAGTCACTTCTATGAACAAACTGAAACTTCTGATAAAATCCTTGCTTTTCTTGATGCACTTAACGCGGACATGTTTATTCCCATTGCCAACCAAGAAAAGATGATTGGTTATATTGTGGTTGATCGTTTTGCCCGCCCACAGGAATTTTATAGCAGTGTCGAGCACAATGAGATTGCCGTTTTTGCAAGTTATTTGGCCAACATTATCAATCTACTGCAAACAAGAAATCTTGAACATCTTATCCAACGAGAAAAAGAGCTACAAGAAGAACTTTATAACAAACATCAAGAGATCAACCAATATAAAGAAAGTGTTCGTTCATTTTTGCGCAACAGCAAACAAGGTGAAACCGGTATCATATTTTATAAAAATCGTCGTTTCACTTTTGGCAATCAAATAGCAAAAGAACTTATTAATGTTAATTTGAACCAGCAAGAAGGCCACCCGGTTACTCAACGTATCAAAGATCTTGCACGCAAAGTACAGGAATATAAAACACCTCAACGTTGTTTTGCCAAAGATAAACATGGCCAGCGCCTAGTGTTATCTGCAGTGCCACATTTAGATCAAAACAATGTCATTATTATTGTTTATTATCCTGAAATATCTGACTTGGTTAAAAAACAAGTGGAAGCATTGCGCGATCCATCAAAGTGGGATTATCTTCTTTACCTAGAAACAACGCAATCGGGTAAATTGATTAATCAACTTATTCCCGGCACTGGTGAGCAAATGCTCAATTTTAAAATTTCATTGCTCGAAGCTGCATTAAGCAAAAAAGCTACATTGCTTGAAATGCCAGAAGCCGACCTGCTTCCCACTGTACGATTATTACATCACATAAGTTTACGCGAAACATTACATACCATCAAACTATCACAGCCCTGTGCTAGTAATGAAATTGCCACCTCTCTATTTGGAATCAATCCAATATTTGGCCTTCAAAGTGAAGCTCCACTCCTTGAGCGCTTAGATACCAATGGCACCATATTTATTCAAAACATTCACCTTCTTGATCGCGAAACACAAGAATATCTTGCCGAATACTTGATTTATGGCATGTTCCGGATGTTCAAAAGTGAACAAAAAATTGCAAGCAATGTGCGTATCATATGCTCAACAAACAAAAATTTAAGCATTTTAGTGCAAGAAGGCCAATTTAGCCAACGCCTCTTCAATCAACTCAAAAAACATACACTCAGTATGCCATCACTCCTTTCCATGCCAGATGAGGAAATTCATGAATTGGCCGAAGGCTACACGGAGCAAGCATTGAAAGCCGACGACTTTAAAAATCTGCTTGAACTCACTGATAAAGAAAAAACAAAAATTGCCGGCACACGACCGGTTAGCTTGCAAGACTTTAAGGGTAAAATTCAACAACTGTTACAACAAAAAACAAAGAAAAACAGCATATATAATGAAACCCAGTTTGACCCCGCTTATGAAATTAGCGATCCTGAACTGACCGAAGCGGCTCGTTTGGGCAAACATGCATTACGTGATGAAAAAATAATGTTATTGTTGTGGGATAAATTTAAAAGTCAAAGCAAAATTGCTTCATTTTTAGGCGTAAATCGCTCATCGGTCAACCGCCGATGCAAACAATACAATCTTGAATAGACCTCTCATAAAAGAAAAAACATCACAATGATGTTTTTATATATCGCATGAATAACACCAAGGTGTTTGAAAGAAATATAAGCATTCCCTTCAAACCACTTGATCTATATAATTTAATCCGATGGCGGCCAACGACGAAAAAAATTTTTTAAAACGAACAAAAAGTTCATTTTTATACACATAATTATACCCCCTTGTATAAAAAGGTATTAACATATTCTTTTTTTAATGTTACTACTAACATGACGTGAGAAAGTATAATGATGTAAGTTAAGAAGATCAATACCTAATGATAAACTTTAATGCAATTCTTTACAGCGCAGAGCTTTTATTTGTAGTCATAGGGGCTTCATTCGCAATAAAAATATATTTATTGCAATTGTTAGTTCCTTCCGGCTTTCAACGATTGACAATTAAGCATCCTTGGATGTTTTTGCTTGGAACCCTCGTTTGCACGCTTTTTGGGGACTTTGCATGGATCATAAAACTTTTACGCGAAATGCACATTGTTCAATTGCCGTATAGCACTCTTGTATTTTTTATTCGCATTTCATGGGCCTTTTTAATTTTACAATATCAATCACTCTCATTATTCTTAGAATCGCTTATCGTAAAACGTTTTACCTTAAGCATCCGCCACAAAATACTTATCACTATAAGCACCGTCATTTGGCTCTTCTTTCTTGTGCTGGCATTCTCAAACTCAGGCCTTGTTATCGAAGGAGAACGTAACTTTGCCATGAGTCAATCATTATGGACATTACACAGCCCGCTTGAAATAAAGCTCATGAGCTTTATTATCGTTTATGCATTGTTCTTATTAATCATACCAAGCATTATCATTACGCTGTCAAAAACGCAAAAAACAAATTTACCCATCATTGTGAATCATCAGTTGTCGTTATTGCTTAAATTTTTAATCAGCTCGTATCTTTTTGTCGAAATATTGCAGGCAATCAACTTCTTGTTTGCCTCATATGCATCATATGTGTATCCAACAGTGAGCATTTCTACCTTGATACTCTCTTATGCCATCTATTATAGCGTGCGCAAAGTGTTGGGCTTGCGCTTTTTGAACGTGAATAGTCATGTACAATCAAAGCCAAACATTGATCTTATTCATAACTTCAAAAATGTGCTCGAGCAGTTAAGTCATGTCACCAGCTTGCAAGAAGTATGCCAAATTTCACAAACCTTCTTCAAAGAAGCATTTGATATCCCATTGCGCAAAGCGCAACTTTATGTACGCACACATGAAACAACAGAAAATACAGCACCAAAACATGCACAAGATATTGAATCATTGGTGGAAACCTTCTTAAGCACGCAAAACAATGTCATACGTGAACATATGCTCAAGAAAAAAATACTTATTTATGATGAACTTGATTTCACCAATTTTTATAATGACGATTTCAATAGACGCACATTACTCACCTTTTTGCAAAACTTAGATGCAGACATCTTTCTACCAATCTACGATAAAAAAAGAATTACGGCCTATATCATTGTGGATCGACATCCACGCAAAAAAGAACTTTATGGCACCGTTGAGCGTGATGAAATGATTGTATTTGCCAGTTATTTGTGCAACATTATCAATTTGCTGCAAAACCGCAACTTAAAATCACTCATACAGCAAGAAAAAGAGCTCAAGGACGAACTTTATCACGCGCGCCAGGAGCTGGCACAATATAAAGAAAGCGTTCGCTCGTTCATCTTTAATCATCAAAAACATATAGGTATTATTTTTTACAAACATCGCAGATTCTCTTTTGGCAATCAAGCGGCAAAAGAGTTGATTGGCGTTAATCTTAATACACAAAGTGGCCACCCTCTCACAAAAGTGTGCAAACGCATTGTGCATCAAGTAGAAGAATATAAAACCGCCCAAACTATGCTCACTGTTGATGATAAAGACGAACAGTTGGTCCTTTCAGCAGTACCCAATTTAGAACAGAATAATATCATCATGCTGGTCCATTATCCTGAGATGAGTGATATGATCACCAAAGATATAAATAAATTGCAAGACCCCACCAAATGGGATTATCTACTCTATTTGCATGCAACTAAATCCGGCCAATTTATGCAACAATTGGTTCCAGGAAATGGCGAAATGTTGCTTAATTTTAAAATCAACTTACTGCAAGCAGCATTAAGCAAGAAAGCAACATTGCTCATACTACCCGATGAAGACCTTTTGCCAACCGTTGAACTTTTACATCATTTGAGTGCTCGAGATTCATTGCATGTTATGAAGCTTGATACACCCTGCATCGATCATGAAATTTCGATACAATTATTTGGTATCAACCCTATGTTTAATATGCAACAAGGCCAGCAATCTATTCTTAAAAAAATTGGTCAAAATGGCACATTATTTATAAAGAACATTCATTTTCTCAATCTTGAAGCACAAGAATATCTGGCCGAATATATCCGCTATGGCTCTTATCGCGTATATAAAAGCGAACAACACATTGAGTGTAATGCACGCATTATTTGCTCAACCGACCAACATTTAATGTCACTTGTGCAACAAGGGCGCTTTTCTCGCACCCTCTTTAATATGCTCAACACCATGACCATCACTATGCCACCGCTAGCAGAACTGCCCAAAAAAGAACTCGATAGCCTCGCCGATGGACTAACCGAACAGGCAATTAAAACAGCCGATTTTAAAAACATGCTGGAACTTTCCGAAAAGGAAAAGCTCAAATTAGCACACAATCCACCCGAAAGCCTTCAAGAATTGCGTATGCAGATTGAAAAAATGTTGGTTAAAAAGTCCAAAAAGAACAATATTTTTCATGAAACTCATTTCGATCCAGCTTATCACATCACCGATCCTGAACTCACTGAAGCTGCTCGCCTTGGCAAACATGCATTGCGTGATCAACGCATCATGAATCTTTTATGGAGCAAATTCCACAATCAAAATAAAATTGCTGCATTTCTTGGCGTGAATCGCTCATCAGTTAATCGGCGTTGTAAGCAGTTTAATTTGGAGTGATTACAATAAACAGGCAGCTCATACAATCAATCATGTTTCATACTCGTCTCTAATTCCGCCATTTCTTCATTCAACTTTATAATTCTTTGCTTACCCTCATTTGTTATATGCCCAGTGTTAAGAATAGCCCTTTTTTCCGCATTTAAGTTTCCATACTGCCCAGCCAATTGCCAATCCGGCGAATCTAACAAATTTGATTTATTTGTGTAAGCCACTGGCTTCACTAAAAGTATAATTGCATAAATCAAATATCCGAGCATATACCACAAACAACGATATAACTTGGTTCCACGAAAACCATCACTTTTATGCTGAAGGATTTCACATGCATCGCACGTATGCTTTTGCTTGAAAAACAGCCAAATAAACATAATTAACAATAATAGACCTATATATAAACCAACCTCTGGCATCTGCCACCCCCGCAACATGCGATCAAAATAACCAAAGAATACAAACATAAACAGTCCACCAAGAAAACCAAAGCTGATCCATTCAATTGGCATAAATAATGCACCAAGCAAGCAGATTAAAAATATTGCTAAATATATAAATGAAAACCTGCGAGCATATGCTTCATTTTCTTGCTTAATTTGCTTATCTATTTTTTCAATTTTGTCGTCACGCTCTTCATAAAATAGATCGGCTTTTTTGTTGGCTTCGCTAGCAATAACCCCAATTTGCTCGTTTAATTGTTTTATTTTATATTCCGCTTGATCATCGCCTGCTTGAGAGGACAAATATATCGCCTCCTGTTGTTTTCGTAATGCCTTTACTTGATTGCTGAACGCTTTATCCTGATCTGATCCCAACCATATATCCTCGTTGGCTTCCGACAACACCCATTCAGCCGTTCTAGAAAACGGTTTAAAGAAATAATCATGGGTAAACATTTTAAAGATACCTATTGTTAGAACTATGCTACCCAAAATGCGTAAAAACATCCCTGCTTTTGATTGCATTAATCTCATAATCTTCTCCTTTTAAATATTTATAAAGTTCCGCATATATGTTTTTGTCGTCTGAACAGCAATATAACTGCCAAAATATAGAGAACATCAAAAAGCGACACCAGAGCAAAACTTCCAGCCGGCTGCAAATATAAATTGTTTGAAATCAACATAAACATGCCCGTTACTACCAGCAAATATTGCACAAATTGCAAAGGAATAAACCAAGCTGCAGTAAGACACAACAAAACAATAAAAAGATTCACCCAACGTGTATATTTTTTAGCTTCTTGCACATGCTGCCCATCAGTAGCTACTGCATTACGTTGAACGAAAGTAAGATCAGTAAGTTTATCGTATATTGAAACAAGCTCTTGCTCAATAGAGAGTATCTCATTTTGACCATCTCGTGTGATATCGCCAGAGAGTAAAATTTCATTTTTTTGGCTACGTAATTTTTTCCCACGTTCTGAAAGCTTTTGTATCTGAGCATTCATTTCTTGCCGAGCCTCTCTTTCTTTATTTGGCCCAGTTTCCTTCGATAGTTTCTCTATCATCTTTTCTTTCAAAGCAAAACTAGTTTGTAAAACAATAAATATTGATCCAAAAATAATTCCTAAATAAAATATGACGGAATACAATTTCGTCCATAAGAAACCTTTTTTTTGACCTTCATAATCTTGACATGCAAAACATGCATGTTTTTTATTATACATTTTCAAAAGAAATAACAAGGCCAATAAAATAAAAAATGATATACTTAACTTCGTTATTATTTCTCGCTCCTGTAACCCCTGTAAATTTTCTTGCCTAAGCCATGAATCAATTTCTCTATCTTTTTCATCATTTTTATGAATATCAACATTAATTTTTTGCAACTTTTGTTCTGCTTTTTTGTCATTTGGTAAAGCAGAAAGATAAAGTTCTTTGCGATCTTTTTTGAGTTTGCGTTCTATGCTTGCCAGCTCATGCCATCTTTCCCCTTTAATATTAGCTTCAACTGCTTTAGACTTTGTTCGCCAAAAATAGTAAACGACACTTGGTGTTTCTCTAAAAATAGTTAAGATAAAAAGTACTATAGCCAAAGCTCCCAATATGCGTAAAAACATCCCTGCCTTTGATTGCATTAATCTCATTCTTTTCTCCTAAAGAAATGTTTATTTTTTTTGAATGTACATAATCTGCACATCGAAAGACAACATAAATGCACCTACCTTGCATTTTATCAATATTTCGGCATAGTATAAAAACAAAAAGCAAAAAAAAAGCAGGGCACAAGTAATGAAGATCAATGAATTTGAACAACAGCTAAAAGCATTTATCACCTATCTTGAAGTTGAACGCAACTTATCCGATCACACATTGCGCGCATATTATAGCGATTTGAGCCAATATTTAACGTTTTGGCGAGAATTGCCCGAAGACGAACAAAAATATCTAGGTATGCGGCAAGTTATTGAGCGATACTTAATACATCTTTTTTATAAAAAGATCGATAAAGCATCTATTGCGCGTAAATTTTCCTGCTTTAAGTCGTTTGAACGCTTTCTGCACACTGTCGGCATCGAACTTAATTTAAAACTTACGCGCCCACGCCTTGATAAAAAATTGCCCGTTTTTTTGAGTGTAGATGAAGTGTTTCATCTGCTTGATAAGGTTGATGATGCAGATTTACCATCAAAGTTTCCAATGCGCGATAAAACAATTTTTGAACTGTTATATGCCACGGGCATACGCTGTTCTGAACTTACGGGCATCACATTCGGCGACATCAACATGGACGAAAAAACAATTCGTATTTTTGGTAAAGGACGCAGAGAACGCATCGTACTGTTCGGCCAAAAGGCAAAAGATCGCGTCATTAATTATATCACCAATGAGCGCACGCCGGCAAACAAACAAAAAGATTTCTTGTTTGTTAACTATCGAGGCGGTCAGCTTACAAGCCGTTCGATCCAGCGCATTTTTGAAATGTTTCGCAAATTTCTGCAACTTGAACGACACATCACACCACATAAAATTCGCCATTCATTTGCCACACATTTGCTAAATAGTGGCGCCGATTTGCGTTGTGTACAAGAACTGCTTGGACACAAAACACTTTCGAGCACAGAAAAATATACGCATGTTTCTTTGCAAGATTTAACTAAAATGTGTGATGAAAAACATCCGATGAGATCACGCAAGGAAGATCCTTCGACAAGCTAGCGCAACGACATCAATCAAAGGTTATCACTAGCACCGCAATCACCAGCATCATATGCACACTCATTATCATCGCTCGCCTTTTTTATCTACAGGTGTATCAACAACATCGTTATAAAACACAAAGCAAAAAAAACTATGTACGCTATGAAACAATCAGTAGCGCTCGCGGGCAAATGTTAGATTGTAATGGTAAAAAGCTGGTTACCAACAAACCCATTATGAATCTTTATTGGCATGGCACAGGCAATCGCAGATTGAACGAACAACAACGAGAACTTGTGCAGCAATTAGCATCCATGTATCCCACCATCAGCTGTGACCAAGAAACGATCAATGCCATTAATATGGCAGAAAAAAGAAATGAACACACATTGTTATTGCAAGATATTAGCTTTGAACAACTTTCGCACATAGAAGAATTGTGCGGCCACCATAAAAACATCATGATTAAACATGACTTTAAGCGGTACTATCCTCACGCCGATATGGCATGTCATGTGGTTGGGTATTTGAGCAATGTTCGCTTTGACCCAATGGGAAAAATGGGCCTTGAAAAACAGTTGCATGACACCTTGCAAGGCAACGATGGCATGCTCATGAAAACCATCAATTCATTTGGCAAAAAAATTGAAACACAACAATTGCAGCCGGTCAAAACGGGTAATGATATCGTTACAACTCTCGATCTGAACATACAGCAGTTGGTTGAAAAAGTTTTTAATAAAGACAAGAGCGGCACATTTATTATCATGGATCCAGCCGATGGTGCCATAAAAGCATTGTGCTCGCGGCCAAATTTTGACCCTTCAATCTTTTTGGATACTATTGACCATGAAACTTGGCAGACAATGCAAAAACAACAACCTTTTTTAAATCGCGCAATGCAATGCGCTTACCCTCCTGGCTCATTATTTAAGATAATCACCATTAGTGCTGCACTTGAGCATAACGTTATCCATCCAGATGATACCTTTGTGTGCAAAGGATACACCGAGTTTGGTGGTCGCAAATATCTATGTAATCGAAAACGTGGACACGGCAAGCTGAGTATGCAACAAGCTCTAGCATTATCATGCAATCCATTATTTTATGAACTGGGCAAACAAATAAAGATCGATACATTGGCTGATTATGCACATCGCTTTGGATTAGGCCAAAAAACGGGCATATTGTTTCCAGAAAAAAATGGATTAATGCCAACAACTGCATGGAAAAAACGCAATTATGGCGAACGTTGGTGGCCGGGAGAAACATTATCTGCAGCCATTGGGCAAAGTTACATCCTGACTACGCCGATACAAATTGCACGCATGATTGGCAGTATTTTTACCGGTTATTTAGTAACACCACGGTTGCTAAAAGATGAGGCGATCAAATTTGAACCTCTTGGGATAAGGCCAGAAACCTTAACCTTTTTAAAAGATTCGATGCGTTCCGTGGTAACTGAAGGTACCGGCCATAGAGTAAGTCGCATTAAAGATTATATTATTCATGCAAAAACGAGTACCGCACAAATGAGCGATATGAAAAAGCGTAAATTAGGTAAACAGTTTTTGGAGCATGGTTGGGCAGTTGCGCACCTTGCCTATAAAGATCAAGATCCGCTGATTATGGTTATATTGATTGAGCACGCGGGAAGTTCCCGCGTGCCCATGATTATTGCAAAAGATTTTTTGCTCGGTTATCGTAAACTATTTAACTCGATCTAGAGAAACAAAATTTGAGATAATAGTTATTATAACCTTCGGTAATGCTGATGTTAATTAGGTGAATGGCCCTAAAGTTTTCTATATGAATCGAAATAGCTATAATTTATTATTTCCCTTGATAACATAGGTTTGGTAGCGCTATGCTAGAACAACCTTTAATCAATTTAGGGAGAAAAAACATGAAAAAAATACTTATGATATGCCTTACATTGCTAACCTTGCATATGAATGGCCATAGAAACGCACATACGCACTATCATTACATGAGCCCTCCTGAACATCATATGCATCATGAAAAACAGGACGAACAACCGCCTCAATATCGCTATAGACGCAAGACCGCACATAGCAGTTTATTTATTTTAGCATCGCTTTATGGGGCTATAAGTGGCTATTTGTGCCGTTCATTTGAGCGAGAAGTGTTACGAGACATTCCGCCATTCCGCTTGATAAACCTGTTAATTTGGGGACATTTGCAAGGAAGTTTGCTCGAGACAATGATCGAAGACCTAAAAGAGCAAAACGTTGGTATGAGCGACAGTTCAATGAAACGAAGTGCATGGCTACTCAGTTGGCTCACCTATTTAATGAGTTAGCCCTTTTATGAATTACGAAGGACAAGCGTATGAGAAAGTATAATATATAAAAAATTCACGAACTCTTATAATTTAAGAATTCGTGAATCAAATTTTATTTTCAAAACTAATTGAAAAACTATTTACGCGCTACGCTCAAGTTGTGCAACACGTTTTGCCAAACGACTAATTTTGCGACGTGCGGTATTTCTGTGAATAACACGTTTGCCTTTAGCACGTGAAAGTTGTGCTTCAGCATCACGTAATAACACTTTTGCACCTTTAACATCGCTACCAGCTTCAACTGCTGTGAGAACTTTTTTAACTGCAGTTTTAAGAGCAGTTTTACGACGCAAGTTTTTTTGACGTTTTTTAATCGTCTGTTTTGCGCGTTTTTTAGCAGATTTTATATTTGCCATCGAATTGAAATCCTACTTAATTAAACAACTTTTTGTACTTTTTTTGCTTTTACACATTTAGTACAAACTTTATCATTATAAACCTTACCGGAATTGTTGTCAGTCTTGGTGAAACGCATTTTATGCACGTTTGGAAACACCCAACGTTTGGTTCTATTTTTTGCGTGACTGACTAAATTTGCTACTTGTGGGCGTTTACCACAGATTGCGCATATTCGTGCCATTGCTGAAATTCCTTTCATCCCATTATTATATCGAACTTTTAAGTAATTATAAGTATACGAAATTTAATATTTTTTTCAACTTGGACCGTTTTTAAGTAAATCCAGGAGTTCTTCATGAACCGCATGACTACCAGCCAGGTATGAATCATAGTCATAATCTACCGGTTTACCATGAAAATCGGTCACTTTACCGCCTGCTTCCGTGATCAAAAGCATACCTGCTGCAATATCCCACCATCCTAAACGGGGGAAAAACATGCCATCTAAGCCGCCACGGGCCAAATAAGCCTGATCTAAGGCTGCTGAACCAAAATGCCTAAATGCATAGCTTCTGCGTGCAATTTCGGGCACATGCTTGAGCACCTTGGCAAAACCCTCATTTTGAGAATATGGCAATCCAATGATAATCATTGTGTTACGCATAGAGCCTTCTTTTGGCATGTTTAGGCGTTGATCACCCAAAAATGAACCTCCATCTTTATATGCATAAAAAAAATCATTGGCTATTGGATTAAGCACACCACCCCAAATTGGCTCATATTTATAGGTCAAAGCCACCGAAATACCAAAATATGGCAAACCATGCACATAATTTGTGGTACCATCGAGTGGATCAATTACCCAATGATATGCTGTTTCTTCTTCAGACTTTCCCGATTCTTCGGCAAAAAAGCCTGCATCAGGAAAAATCTTGTGCAACCCTTCCATCAACATTTCTTCACTCTCAATGTCAGCATTACACACATAACTTTGATCAACTTTACGGCGCACCTGCAACTTATCAGATCGAAACAACGACAGTTGCAAGTCACCAACTTTACGCATAAGCGGCTCAATAGTTGAACGAAGTGATTTTAAATCAACCTTATACTCCACAAAATGTCCTTTTTGTTTAGGCAAGTTTATGTGATACGCGAGGCTCAACACCAAGCAATTCATAGACTTCTTGCGCTTCTAAGGTTTCTTTTTCTAATAATGCCTGCGCAAGTTTTTCAAGTTTATCACGATTTTCTATAAGTGTATCTTTTACTTGCGTTAAACATTCTTCAGATATTTGTTTTACGGCCTCATCGATGCGTTCAGCTGTTTTTTGTGAAATTGAATAACTACGTTCATCATAAACAACTGGTCCTAAATCGCTAGTCATACCATAAAAGCGCACCATCTCTTGAGCACTTTTGGTCGCTTGCTGAAAATCGCCATGCGCACCGGTCGATTGTTTTTCAAACACCAACTCTTCTGCCGCACGGCCACCCATACAAACTTTAATATGTGCAAGCATTTGCTCTTTGGTTTTGCTCAATTCATCACCCTCAGGCAATCCCCAAGTCAATCCAAGCGCACCACCACGAGCTAAAATAGTCACTTTGTGTAATGGCATTGCGTATTCAGGTTGCAACACATGCATCAATGCATGCCCTGCTTCATGATAAGCTGTAACGGCAAGATCATCCTTGTTTTTAGTCTGATCTTTCCATTTTTTACCCGCCATAATTTTATCGCGAGCTTCTTCAAAATCTTCCATAAACACAGCATCTTTTTCTGGATGTTTTGTGGCAAGCACTGCAGCTTCATTAATCAAATGTGCCAACTGCGCCCCAGAAAACCCTGGGGTCCCACGAGCAATGCGTTTAAGATCAACGGATTCATCAAGCGTGAACCCTTTTGCGTGTAATTCAAGAATTTTAAGTCGGTCGGCAACCCGTGGATTTGGCAACTGTACTTGACGGTCAAATCTGCCTGGACGCAACAATGCTTTATCCAAAATGTCTACACGGTTAGTTGCTGCAACAATGATTACCGGATCTTCTTTTGAATCAAAACCATCCATTTCGGTTAACAATTGATTCAATGTTTGATTATATTCTGATCCGCCACCTTCATGCTCAGAACGTTTTGCTCCAACCGCATCAATTTCATCAATAAAGATAATACTTGGCTTGTGTTTACGCGCCTGTGCAAAAAGATCTCGCACACGAGCAGCGCCAACACCAACATATTTTTGTACAAATTCTGAACCACTAATACTGAAATATGGACAGTTTGCTTCACCAGCTAATGCACGAGCAAGCAATGTTTTACCGTTTCCGGGAGGGCCAACTAACAATACACCTTTATTAATACGTGCACCAAGTCGGCTATATTTTTTTGGTTCTTTGAGATATTCAACAATATCCTGTAACTCTTCTTTGGCATTATCCATACCTGCAACATCGGCGAATGTAGTTTTGATTTGTGAAGGTTTATGCATACGTGCCAAACTGTTATCGGCAGCAAGTGGATTTTGTTGTGGATTCACCGCTTCTTGAGAGTTAACAATAGTTTTTTGTGCTTTTCTTAAATCTTCCATGGTAATAACATGTTGATTCAAACGTGCAGCCTCAACAGCGGCCTTGTTGATCAAGTCAGCAAGTTCTGCACCACTAAAGCCTGCAGTTTCTTCGGCCAACAATTTGAGATCAACACCTTCGGCCAATTTAACTCGGCGTGCATGAATGTTTAATATTTGTTCGCGAGCTGGTTCATCAGGATAAGGCACGTCAATACGGCAATCAAATCTACCGGGTCGCAACAATGCTTTATCTAGAACTTCTGGCATGTTGGTTGCGGCCAATATTATAACGTTGCTACCATCAGAACCAAAACCGTCCATTTCAGTGAGTAATTGGTTTAATGTTTGCTCACGTTCATCATGTCCACCGCCAATACCGGTGCCACGAGCACGTCCAATTGCATCAATTTCATCAATAAATATAATACACGGTGAATTTTTACGCGCTTGTAAAAAAAGATCGCGAACACGTGCAGCACCAACACCAACAAATACTTCGATAAAGTCTGAGCCAGTAATAGAGAAAAATGGTACCCCTGCTTCGCCAGCCACCGCTTTTGCAAGCAATGTTTTACCATTTCCAGGTTCGCCTACAAGCAATACACCACGTGAAATTTTAGCACCTAATTTTTGGTATTTTTCGGGATTCTTCAGATAGTTAATAATGTTTTCAAGTTCCTGCTTGGCCTCATAAGCGCCGGCAACATCATCAAATTTTGTTTTTATCGTTGATGGTAAAAACATCTTTGCACGACTTTTGCCCATATTGAACAAACCTGAACCGCCGCCACCGCCACTGCCGGAACCGCCTCGAGATTGCTTGAGAAAGTACCAAGCGAGCAACAATGCCAAAATAATAAAGAGCATCGGCAAGAAATGCCATAAAGAAAGGTCGCTTGATGGAGCGACCATAGTTACATCAATATCTGATTGATCGGTAAATGCTTTCCAATCATATTGGTCTGGAATACGTACAGCAAAACCTGTGCCATCCATTTTTATACCTTCAGCCTCAGATCCACTGACAGCCATTGTTTTGATCAGGCCATCTTTGGCATCTTTTTGAAACTGCGTATAACTGATCTTCTCAACATGATTTGTATATTCAGTTAACTTACTCAATAATGATACACAAGCGACTATAACCACTGTCGCTATAAGCAGATTTTTATACCCACTGAACTGCATGTTTTTTTTATTAAATTTCTTCATATTATCCTATGCTCTTTATTGTTTAAATACGTATTATTATAGGGCAACGACTCCCCAAGAAATGCCTTCCCTAAATCTATTCTAATAGAATTATATACAGTTCTATCAGATTTGTCACTATTTTACCATCTAAGTATAGGCAAATTGCCCATTTATGTCCAATTAGACGATAGGATAACAGCCAAAACGAGGGGACCAGGCTGGATAACTCATTGTTTCTTTATTACTGCAAATTCTATACACCCTCTTACTGGGCACATTCATCATACGCATCGAGCTATTCTTGCTTTTTTCGGCCACATATACCACATAATTACCACAGGGCGACCAAGAAACACCCTGTTTTGCTCCTGCATCAAACGTTAATTGTTGATGCTTTTTGCTTAGAGTATCATAAGTACATACTTGCATAACGCCCTTGATTGATCTACAATAGGCCAACTTTTTGTTTTGTGGACAATAACTTGGTGATTCGCTTGATGAGGTATTTGCAATGCGCGATAAGCTTTTTTTCTTTAAATCATAGGTAAATAGTGATGGACGTTGTAACTTACAATCGGAACAAAAATAGATAATATTACCATCTTCACTAAGTGTCGGGCAAAAATTATTACCAGAATTATTGGTCAACTGACGCACTTTGCCCTTATCAATATAATAGAGTTGTGGATGTCCTTTGCCTTGCGATGCACAAAAAACTGCCTTTGTACCATCTTGCGAAAAGGCAGGCAACATATTCACACCATCAAAGTTACATGCAACATGTTTATTTTTTTTCATATCAACATACATCATACGCACATTTCTATCGGTAAACTCAGAATAAAACACTAATGGATTGCGCAGATCAGCATTCCAACGTGGTGCAATGTTAACCGTCGGTGTATCGACCAGCACCTGTTCATGATTTCCATCATAATCGGCAATGCAAATATGCTTGAGAGTGCGTTTTTGCCCTTTTACCTCTTTACAATACGCAATGCGAGTTGAAAAAAAGCCCGGACTTCCGGTTAATGCTTGCCACATATCATCGGCTAATGCATGCGCCCATGCACGATCATGTTGTTTATTTTTGATCATGCCATCTTTGACCACTTTGCGTTGTGTTGCATCATACATTGCCCATGCAATACCACCACCATTTTTAACCAGTGATATAATTATCGGATAACGATCTCGCCAACGAGGTAGTTGCTTTTTATCGGCCACTGTTATTTCTACTTTAAACTGCTGCGTAAAACCCAAATCTTTTTGGATCTGATCTGCAACAATATGCATTTGTTTGTCATCTTTTGGCACAACTAGCAATAACGGCATCGCCGCATGTTTTTGCGCCCGAGCATTGATGGCATAAGGCAACACGTGAAAAAACAATAGACAACTTAAAACGAGAACACCTACCTTGAACTTCATGTTTCACCTATTGTTTGAATGTGATAGTTATTTTTTTGCCCCAACATGCACGTGGAAATTGCATAGCGTAGATTGCACTTCGTGCATGAATATCATATGCCAAGACACCTGAACCTTCTTTCATATCAATCGCATCAACTTCACCCTTGTAATTAAGCGCAATTGTAATGATCGCCTGCAGATCATCTGCAAAACCTTCAGGCGGTTGCCAATGCAGATTAACTTGCTGAGCAATTGCCTGTTGTATGTTTAATGATTTGAGCTCTTTTGTACTAATCTGTTTTTGCAACTTCTGTGCACTTGGTTTTGAATTTCCGCTCCTAAAAGGTTCTTTTTTTTCGAGTGCTGATTTTACTTCTTGCTTTTGAGTTTGCTCAACACCTTCTGCTTTTTCCGATACTTTTGACTCATCAGATTTTTTTTCTACTACTTGTGGCTTTTCAATCTGTGGTTCAACTTTCTTTACTTTCAATTTTGCTTCAAGTTTTGATGGTATCTTTTTTGGTGCTTTTTGCTTTGGCGCTTGCACAAGAGTTGTTGCTTTTTTGATTGATGGTTGTTTTTGCTCTGTAGTTATCACTTCTTCTGGCTTGATGTTGGAGAATGGTACAACAATAACATCTGCACCCAGATCATAGGATGTTGATGCAATAACTTCCAACTCATCATAACCAATGTTACTTTGCAAAAGAATAAGTACCAAAACAACTGCATGCAACAAAATAACCACAGCAGAAAGTTGCAAACAATACTGAATTTTAAGCATTTTTTTGTGTTGCCAAAGCAACATAACGCACTCCTCCGGCAACTTTGAGTGTATCAACTGTTTGTATCACTCTGCCATAATGTACATCTTTATCAGCTTTCACATACACCGTGCCCTCGCTTTGCTTGAGCGCATCTTGTGATAAATCGGCAACCAATTTTTCAAGCGTTGTTTTTGATTCATTGAGATAAACTTCACCATCTTTATCGATATATACAGTGATATTTTCTTTGAGGGCCTTATCTTCTTTTGCTTTACCTTGGGGCAAATTAACTTTGATTGCATTATGCATCATTGGAGAAGTTATCATAAAGATAATGAGCAAAGTAAGTGCAGTATCAATCAAAGGCGTGAGAGGCAGATCTTCTATATTTTTGCGCGGTCTGCGCATACGGCGATTACGCATGAATAACCCTTTTTAGCAAACAAACATTACTTGAATAATGCGGTTAAACATTTGCACCATTGTACTCAGTTGTTGTTCCATGCGCCGAACTTGTGTATTGAGGTAATTGAACATGATCAATGCCGGAATAGCAACCATCAAACCAGCGAGTGTGGTTACTAATGCCTCTGCAATACCTGGAGCCACGGTGGCAATATCGGCAGTCTGCTTTTCACTAATGCTCACAAATGAATGTACCAATCCCCACACAGTGCCAAATAACCCAAGCAATGTTGCAGCACCTGCTGAAGTTGAAAGTATCCACAACAAACTTTCCTCATGATGCATAATCTCATCAACATTAAAGTAAAGGCTATCCTGCAAACGCTCCCATTGCGCAACACCCAATTTGCCTGTACCCTGCTTGTTGCCCAGTTCGATGAGTGATTTTAAACATTGCATATTGTTGTTCAAGAAATAACCCGGTGTTGTGCCGGCACATTTATCAGTCACGAGTACAAGATCTTCCATCGTGCCAACATGACGAATGTAGGAAAATGCACGCTTCATGTGACGTTTTTTTAGTCGCATTAAAATAAGCTTATATAGAAATACGGACCAACACAGAACTGACATGAATAATAAAATGAATAAGACAACACGTGTGATGCTGTCTGCTTGCATCATTAAGTGCCACAATGGACTAGATAACATTTTTTGCAACATAGCTCTTCTCCCTTTTGATTATTTTTGTAGATCAAAGTGTAGCAAAAAAGGGTATGCGATGGAAATCAATTTGTCGATATATTTCAGTAGTATATACGATTAAAAAACTATGCCCTTGTCACTATATCTAGTGACAAGGGCATATGTCATATTACTTAATAAAATTTTGAAAAACTATTTGTAGTAATCCCAGGGATCCCACTCAAATTCTTTTTTTAAATCTGGCGGAAAATCTTGAGCGCCATTATCAACCAAGAGTTTAATGATCGCCCTACAACTTTGTTCAGCCACTTCAAATGATTTACTTACTCGCTTAGTAAAATATGAATCAACAATTCCATCATATTCTTCCAAATATTCCTTTTGTGCATCATGAGCATACGTTATCATATTTTTTAGTGACATATTGGTAAAAAATAAACTTGGACTGCACTTTTCTCTATAATCGAAAATCCCCTCTTCCCCGCGGCAAAGCTCTACTAAGCTATCATTAAAATCATTTACTTTAGCACCTGAATCTATTAAATACGCAACAATCTTAGGCTCATTTAAACAACACGCGAAGTATAACGGACTAATCATTCCTTCATCTTCAAGGTCCACCAATGTCCCACTCGGATTCGCACCATAATCAAGCAATAAGCCAAGAACCTTACAAATACCTTCTAGAGCATTTTTTTTCTTTTTTGATAACAATGGAACCCAGCAAAAATAGTGACGCCCTCCCCGGCTTAAAAGCCGGGGCTTCCTAAATTTTTTAACGAAAAATTTTATTGATTTTGTATGTAAGTGCGAATTGCACTCTCACTACATTGTCCCGAAGTTTCTGCAAAAAATCCATCTACCCAAAAACTTGTTCCCCAAAAAAACTCTTTTAGCTCTGGAAATTCTTTTCTAAGGATTCTGCTACTCTTGCCTTTTAATTTATGCACCATTGAACTGACTGACACATCTGGTCTAAATTGCAAAAGCAAATGAACATGATCCGGTTGTATGTTAAGCTCTTCGACCTTCCATCTATTTGCATCTGCACATTCAAAGATCAATTCTTTTATGCGATTTGCTAGCTCATCCTTT
>JAJCZC010000022.1 GCA_029262575.1 Candidatus Babelota bacterium
ATCCCAGAGCACAGACCTTGCTTTCAATCGTAAGCGCCTCACTCAATGCTATTTCAACTTTGCTATCAATAACATCAACATTAGAATCAATTGTACATACTTTATCTAAGACAATATCCACAACAGAGCCTAATACATCAATCTTACTATCAATCGTTTCGGTTAATTCAAGCGCAATTTCAGCCTTACTTTCAATTGCATCAAGATTAGAGCCTAATACATCGACCTTGCTATCAATTGTACAAACTTTTTGATCAATTACCGTAATTTTTGAATCAAGTTCATCCACCTTACTATCGATAGTTTTTACTGTTTGATCAATTACATCAATGATACTATCTTGTGCCGAAATCAATTCCGTTGCAATTTCAACCTTGCTATCAACCACACAAAGTTTGCTTTCTACGGTCATAAGATCAAGATTAAGAATGTCTACTTTACTATCAATGCTCATTACTTGATCATTGATATTCTCAGCTAGACTATCAATAACATCCAACTGACTCGAAAGCACATCAATGTCACTCTCGATTGTACATGCCTTTTCTTCAATTATGGTTGATTTAGAATCAATTACGGCCACTTTACTTTCAAGGTTCATTGCTGGACCCGTCAATAAATCAAGCTTACTATTAATTACGCATGCTTTAGATTCAATTGATGCTATTTCAGTATATACACCGGTAAAGTCTACCTCACAGACAAGCGTCAAATTTTCAAGCTTTGATTCAGTTGTACACAATTTTTGTTGAATATCTTCTATTACTGTAAAGGTACCTGCAAACCCTGTAACAACTTCATCATCGATAACTTCGACTTTGCTATCAACAGTTATTACATCCGATTTAACCTCTTCTAATTTACTGGTAACTCCATCTAATTGGCTGCCTATTTGGATATCTAAGTTTTCAACCTTACTTAGCGCTTCATCTACTCCGCTACTAATAACCTCAATAGTTGTACAGGTATCAACAAAATCACTTTGCTCAATTTCAGCTAATAAGCTAAGTGAACTCTCAATAGCATCAACTTGACTGAATGTGATATCTAACTTACTACACAGTGTTTGTTTAATACCGTCAATCACTGTAAATGTTCCAGAGACATCCGTATTAATTTCTTCTACTAAACTTGATATAATATCAACTTGCGAATCAATCGCACATGCTTTGCTTGCAATAGTTGCTTGATCAATGTCAATTATTTGAACTTTTGAATTAGTTATATCGAGTACCGATTCAGTTGTGCATGCTTTTTGTAAAATTGCATCGATAGTGGTAAAAGTGCCGGAAAAATCGTTATCAACATCCGCAATAATAACATCTAATTTGCTATCAACGGTACATGCCGACTGTCCATAGGCAGCTACAATATCCCATAATCGATCCCCTGGTGACGCAGTCAAAGCGTCAATTGCGGAGGAATACAATATTGTTATTAAAAGAAAAAATACTTTAGCCGATCTGGCAGCTTTCATAATGACTCACCTTTTTTATAGAATTTCACTTATCATCACTCTGTTAACTTTCCATTTTCAGACTAATAATTAATCAGATTGTTTGCAAATGTCAAGCGCAATAACTTTGTTATAAAAAGATAGAATACAAGTCCTAAGTTATGCACCAAAGCCTGTATTTTATTAAAACAACTTAGCTAAGGAATCATGTTAATATTATCCCACGGTGTTGGAGATGAAATAAACGGCACTGATTGCTGTAATGTTACTATAGTTATTTCACTTAAACCTTGGCAATAATTTCGAGATAAACTTGGGTTCTGAGCGTAGTTGCCAAGAATTGAGTTAGGACCATTCGCACTTGCCTCAAAAAGATTAATGCCACCATTGCGCACTAATGTATTATCATAAAAATCTACTGCATCCAATATCAATAGTATCTGCTCAACTTCGTTGTCGACCTCTTCAACTTTGCTGTTAATGATACAAGTTTTATTTAAAATGCTTTGATCAAGAATAATGATACCGTTAATTTTGCTATCAATAACATCTAAAGAGGACCTTGCTGTAGAATTGCTCTGTTCAATTTTTGACTTGCTTCTTTTTTAAAACTACTTAACTTTTATTTATATAATCTTGAAAAAAAATATGCAAGAAAAAAGATCATTGATAACTAATTTATCAATGATCTTTTTTCTAATACATTAAATTATACAAGCTCTATACAGCGCTCACATAATCCATCTTTGTTTGATGAATGTTGCCATTGCCAACACCTAGGACATTTTATTCCTGGAGCTTGCTCAACATTAATTAGCAAACCTTCAAAGTTAGATTGCAACATGCTTTCTTTAGAATCTACAATGTCAAACTGTGAAACAATCACAAATTCTCTAAAAAAGTCTTCTAACGATTGATTTTTTTTGTGCAATAATTTTTTAAAATCATTTAAAATGTCAAATCCCAATTTATCTTGATCAAGATAGATGGTAACTGCAGCTTCAAGAGAATGTTTAATTTTTCCTGTTTCACGTAATTGCTCAATTGCTTTCAATATAGCAGAACGCATCTGTTTTAGAATCGGCCAAAAATTATCTTGAGCATCTGATTTAATAATTGGTTGCAATTGAGATAATAAATTAAACTTCTGTAGATGGATTGATTCAGTTTTATTTTTTTGATAATTATCTGAAAGCTGTTCCGATGTAAATGATAAAATTGGAGCCATCAAACGTGTTAATGTATCTAAAATATGCCAACATGTAGTCTGAGCTGAGCGACGTTTGTGGCCATCCGCGCTTTCCACATATAAACGATCTTTAATAATATCTAAATAAAAAGAGCTTAAATCAACAGCAGCATAATCACCAAGTAGATGAAACACTGCAGTAAAATCCATTGTATTATATGCTTTTAATATTTTTTGATTTAACTTGTAGAGCTCTTGTAGACCATAAGTATCAATTTCGGTCAACTCCTCCAATGAAACAGCATCTTCATTGATATTAAAGTCATAAAGGTTAGAAATTAAAAAACGACAAGTATTACGAATCTTTCTAAATACTTCTTTAACATTGTCTACCACCACATCAGAAACAACTGCCTCTCCCGACTCGTCGATACTGGCTACCCAAAGGCGTAAGCCGTCGGTTCCAAACTTTGCAATCATTTCGTCAGGAGCAACCACATTACCAATAGACTTAGACATCTTTCGGCCTTTTTTATCAACGGTAAACCCATGCGTCATAACCGTTTTCATTGGTGGCTGATCTTGCGTGATCATGCTAGAAAGTAATGAACTCTGGAACCATCCACGATGTTGATCTTTACCTTCTAAATAAAGGTCTGCAGGAAACCCAAGCTCTTTGCGTTGCATTAATACAGCAAAATAGCTCACACCTGAATCAAACCACACATCCAAAATGTCCTGCTCTTTACGCAATTCTGCTAGAGGATAAGTTGCAAAGTCAAAATCTTCAGGTAATAAATCTTTTATTTTCGCTTTATCCCACCACTCAATACCTTCTTGTGCTACATGATGAGCAACAGTGTCTATAAGTTCTTTTGAAATATACACATAGTCTGTTTCGTCATGTATGATTGCTGGAATTGGCACACCCCACACACGTTGTCGAGATAAACACCATTCCAATCTTCCCTCAACTGTCGCCTTAAGCCTATTAACAGATTTTTTTGGTATAGTCTCGACCTGTGCATCAATTACTTTGAGCACACGAGACTTTAAGTCATGTTGAGATAAATCACAAAACCATTGCTTTGTTGCGCGAAAAATCAGGCCTCCTCTACAACGCCAACAATGTGGATAGGAGTGCATAATATTTGCTTTATGAAACAACTTATCAAGCTCTTTGAGTTTTCTTAGCACCCACCATTGCCCCTCTGAAACTAGCACACCTTTAAGCTCTACCGGCTTAATTTCATCTGTATATTTGCCATCAGGACTAATAGGGGAGAATATATCTAAATTATTTTTCACACCTACTTCATAATCCTCTGGGCCACAGCCCGGAGCAGAATGGACAGCTGCCGTTCCATCATCCAAAGATACCGAATTATCTAAAATAATTGGCACCTCAAAGTTCTCGATAAATGGATGTTTTGCTTTCAATTTACCTGACGGGATTATACCAGAATTAAATGTCGCAACTACTTTTTTTGGTACTTCTTTTAAAGCAGCAACCTTATCTGCGAGTTGATGCGCAGTTACAATATATTTTTCATCAATTTCCAAAATCACATATTCAGCACCCGGCTTAAGCAATACAGCTCTGTTTAATGGAAGCGTCCATGGTGTTGTGGTCCATACCAATAAATGCACTTCTTTATCTTTTAATTCCGGTGCTATTAGCCCAACAACTTCCTCTGTTAGAGTGAATAGGGTATAAACTGAAGGATCCTTGCGATCGGCATATTCAATTTCTGCGGATGCCAAAACAGTCTGGCATGATGGACACCATGGAACCGTTTTGTTTTTTCGCTCGATGTATCCTTTTTCAATGAAAATGCCCAACGCTTTTAAAATTGATGCTTCATATGAAAAGTTCATCGTCAAATATGGATTTTCCCAATCCATCAAAACACCTAACTTTTTGAACTCTTCACGCTGAATATCTACCCATTTTTGCGCATATGCCCGGCATGCTTTTTTAAGTTGAATTTTATCGGCACCAGGATTTTCTGCCGTAACTTTAAGTTCAATTGGTAGCCCATGACAATCCCACCCGGGGGTTATCGGCACCTGCTTGCCCATCATTCGCTGCGATTTACCCACAATATCTTTCAGAACCTTATTAAGTGCATGCCCTAAATGAAGATTTCCATTGGCATAAGGCGGTCCATCATGCAAAATATATTTCGTATGCCCTTCATGCGCAAAAAAAGTTTTACGATATAAATCCTCCTGCTCCCAACGATCTAAGAGTAGTTGATCATCAACTTTAGGATTTGAACGAATAGGAAAGTCGGTTCTTGGGAGATTTAAGGTCTTTTTATAGCTTACTTTTTCTTTTTTTTCAGGCATGTGACACACTCTAATTTGTTAGATATTTGCATATATCGAATATATATTTAGTATAGAACAAATCTCATTTTTTTCCAGACGCCAAAAAAGTCAAAAAATATGGATATAACAAATAAAAAAGTAGGTATATGGGGATTCGGTCTTGTGGGTAAATCAGCTCTGAATTACCTTACCAAGATGAATAACACCTGCCAAATACTTGATAATCGTCCCCTAACACCAGATGAGCTTAATCTAATAAACCATAGTGGGGGCACATTCGTTAGTCAAAACAAGATAGACCAATTAATGAGAAATAATGACTATATTATCGCCAGCCCAGGCATTGACATAACGCCATATTACAATAAAGAGCAATTTATATGCGAACTTGATATATTTGGACATCAATGGAAAAAACCAATAATTGCCATTACTGGCACTGTAGGAAAAACCACAATTACAACCATTTTAGGTAATATTTTATCTAAAAAATATAAAGTCGCAATCGGGGGTAATATTGGTACGCCCATGTTAGATCTTTTGGAAAGACAAAATGAAGTTGATTTCGTGATATTGGAACTCTCAAGTTGGCAGCTTGAATATGCTCAACATTTCAGGCCATTTATTGCAATAATAAGCAATATCTTCCCTAACCATCTTGATCGGCACAAAACAATGCACCATTATGTAAAAGCAAAATTGCATATTTTGCGCAATCAAACACAAAAGGATGTTGCCATCTTACCAATATCACTCAAAGCAACATTGGGCAACTTCAACACTAAAGCCAAAAAAAAATGGATTGAAAATCAAACAACAAACTTTAGCAACGACATAAAGTTACCCGAAGAAACTTTTAGACAAAATTGGCAGATAATATTGGCAACACTTGATACACTTGAATTGCCCTATAAACTTATTGAAGGCATTAATCCTTCCATTGAGCATCGCTTGGAATATGTTGGAACGTTCAATCAAGTTACCTACTATAACGATTCAAAATCGACCACACCGGCTTCAACATCAGCTGCTATCAATAAGTTTAAAAACAAAAATATTATCTTAATTCTTGGTGGACTTAGTAAAGGTATTGATAGATCATCATTAATTCGACAATTGCCACCTAACATCAAACATGTAATCTGTTTCGGCAAAGAATCTAAAAAATTGAAAATGCTGTGTAGCCAACAAAAAAGTGCTTCCGCGTTTGATAATTTGGAGCAAGCACTCCTGTTTTGCCAAGAATTGAGTAATTCCAATGATATTGTACTATTTTCACCTTCTGGTGCAAGCTTTGATTTATATAAAAACTATAAAAAAAGAGGCGAACACTTTAAACAAGTGATCGCCTCTTTTTAAAAATTGTTTTTTGATTCTTTATTTATTGGAAGGTTTTTTGGAAATTCTCAAATTTGCCAAAGCCTCTACAGCCACCAAAACTTGTCGCTGATCTTGCGGAATTAAAGATGCTATGTATCTTTTAAAACCAAATGTTTTTTTTGAAGACGCCTCCTGTTTAACTGATAAACTTTGCATGCCAACAGTGATGTTTTGAACCTCGGCCTTAAGCTGAACTTCAATTTTTCGTTTTCTTTTGCTGTCTTCAATCGCTTTGAGTGAATTTTTTGAAATCATAAAACCATTCCACTTTTGGTTAGGCTGATCATTAACTAATTGACTGCTAGCAGCTCTATTTTTTGCAAAATCTTCTGATTTAACTACTTTTACAGTAAACATACCGAGCAATGGCATCGTAACCATAGCAATTAAAACAACCAAAACGCTATTTCTCATAGTAAACATATCTGTATCCCTAAACTTAACTAAGCAATATACTACTTTTATATATTAATACAGATAGAGAAAAACATCAAACCATTTTACACTAAAGAAACCCTCTGAGAGCAGAGGGTTGACAATATAAATCAAAACACCTTAAATTGAAACTAAAAATAAAGTAAACTATGTATATTCAAAAAAAATCGCCTATTTTTTCCTTTGTTACACTCTATATAGTCACCATTATTTTTTTGCTCTGCATAGGCATCATTTTCATCTATTCTGCCAGTTCAATCTATGCTCTTGAAAAGCTCGGGCACGCTCATTATTTTGCTAAAAAACATGGCTTTGGCCTTCTATTAGGCATCGTAGGATTAACAATCGGCTACTTTATTCCGTTAAGATTAATTAAAAAAAATAGTCCAAAAATATTCATTTGCACTCTTGCTTTGACAGCGTTAACGATGTTGCCATTTCTTTCATGCACTATACATGGATCGAGTAGATGGTTACATCTGGGCATTGTCACATTTCAGCCAAGTGAACTACTAAAATACGCCTTTATTGTTTTTATCGCATATTTTTTTTCAAAAAAAAGCAAACAGCTTACATGTAATGCACTCGTATATATGCGCTTTCTAACTATTTTAGGAATCACGAGCATACCACTATTACTGCAACCTGATTTTGGGATGACAGTCACGTTATGCTTAACAGGCATTATGATTGCATTTATTGCAGGTGTACAAACAAAACATCTGATTAGAACGGTATGCGCCCTCTTGCCGATCGGCTTATTTTTGATTTACTTAAAACCCTATCGCATCAAACGTATTTTAACGTTTTTAAATCCATGGGCTGATCCGCAAGGCACCGGTTTTCAAATCATTCAATCTTTCATTGCAATTGGTTCAGGTAATCTTTGGGGAGTGGGTATTGGGCAATCAAAACAAAAATTTTTTTATCTACCCATGCAACATACCGATTTCATTTTTTCTATCATTGCTGAAGAAACCGGTTTTATCGGCGCATTGCTTGTTATTTTTTTATTCATGTTTTTTTTATATGCAGGTCTACGCCTTGCATTCATGCAACAAGATCTTTTTGGCCGTTATACCATATGCGGTTTTGTTATTTTATTATCACTACAAGCATTAATCAATATTGCCGTGGCCACAGGCTTAGTCCCAACCAAAGGAATCGGCCTACCATTTATTAGTTATGGCAACAGCTCTTTGGTTAGTACTTTGGCAATGCTTGGTTTAATGTTAAATATCACCAAACGCAACAAGTAAATTTGATCATCTTCTCTCGCTGTTTTAAACTAGTTTCATCTAACACTTTCAAAGCATAAGGAATAAGCAATGCTCCAACAACAAAAAAATCCTGAACATATTCCACTCGATCAACAAGAGTTAAAAAAAATAGACCCACTTGGTGACGGTATCAGCAGTGTTGCTTTAGTACGCGCGTCCGGATCGGATATCGATGTTGCAAATGCAGCGCGCGTTTCATACGGTAAAGTGAGTGAAGTAATCACGGAACGAGATGTTAAGCTCATTAGATTTTTAATGAACCATAATCACACAAGTCCATTTGAACATAATCAACTTTCATTCCGTATCAAATGCCCACTTTATGTTGCTCGTCAATGGATGCGACATCGCATGAATTCATATAATGAAATTAGTTATCGCTACGTGAAAGCAAAAGATGAATTTTATATGCCGCAAAAGTGGCGCGCACCTGATGAAGTTAACAAGCAAAGTTCAGTTGGCGGCTTTCAGGATCCAACATTAGATAAAAAATACCAAGATGCCATAACACAATCGATGCAAGCATATGAGGCATTGCTCGAAGCTGGTGTTTGTCGCGAACAAGCACGCGGCTTATTGCCAGTATGCACCTATACCGAATTTATCTTCACATGTAACTTACACTCCCTGTGCCATTTTATGCGTTTACGCCTCGGACAAGGCGCCCAACACGAAATTCAACATTACGCACAAGCACTACTCAAATTAGCATTACCGTATTTTCCGGTTTCACTCGGAGCATGGAAAGATAAATACATGCCAGAATTAGATTTAGAACTTGAAGGCCTGGAAACCGTTCTTGGTGACGACGCAAAATAGACCATCCATATTCCGGTAAAATAAAAAATAGGCGACTATTAAAAGTCGCCTATTCTAACGCATTAAATATCTAAAACGTATTATTTCCAATTGCGTGCTAAATCGATAAGCAGCCGTACTGAAGAGCCAGTAGCCCCGGTACGATAATAAGGAATATCTGGCACATCAAATGCCGTGCCTGCAATATCCAAATGTACCCATGGCGTTTTTTCAACGAAGTGCTTCAAAAAGAACGCCGCCATGATTGCACCCGCTTTATATTTTGGATTACCAATATTGCAAATATCAGCAACTTTAGATTCAACTGCTTTTGCATAGTCATTATCAAAAGGAAGTGGCCAAACCCGATCACCAGTACGATCAGCAGCATTTTGTACTTTTTTAGATAACGCTGCATCTTGCGATAACATACCGGTAAAGAATGGTCCCAATGCATATGCACATGAGCCGGTCAATGTTGCAACATCAACAAGTGCATCAAGATCATAGTGTTTTTCAGCATATGCTAATGCATCACCCAAAATTAACCGGCCTTCTGCATCAGTGTTGAGTACTTCTGCGGTTTTACCGTTATAAAATTTGAGAACATCGCCCGGTTTTGTTGCTTTTCCACTTGGTAAGTTTTCAGATAATGGCATAACAACAACAATATTCACTGAAGGTTTTAGTTGTGCCAGTGCATCAATAGCAGCCAAAACTGCTGCGGCACCTGACATATCTTCCTTCATTGTTTCCATATATTGTGGCGGCTTTAAACTAAGACCACCTGAATCAAAGGTGATACCCTTGCCAACAAAACAAATAGTTTCTGCATTTTTATTTTTTGCTTTATATTCCAAAATCACCAAATGCGCATCCCGATCAGAACCTTGGCCAACACCAGCCAAGCCACCCATACCTTTTTTGATAATCTCTTTTTCGGTAAATTCGGTCATTTTTAAACCATTTTTTTTGGCAATTTTTTTTGCTTTACCTGCAAGCTCAATTGGTGTTAACTTTTCAGGTGGCAAATCAATCCAATGACGCGCCTCATTGACCGCATCGGAAATAACAATGCCAGCATCGACGCCTTTTTTTAATGTAATTTTATGTTTTGCATCAACCACTAAAGTGATATCAAAATCTTTTTGCTTCTTCTCGGTAAAAAAATCATCAAAATAATATGCCGCCATAGGCAAAATAATTGAAGTCTCTTGCCCAAGTTGCTCAGGCGTGACACCAAACATGGCCGATGATGGTAGTTGCAGTGCAATCGTTTTAATTTCATGTTGTTCGGATAAACGCACTAACACACCTAATGCACGACGATAATGTTCAACTTTTTTGTCTTCTTTTTTACCAACGCCAAGTAAAATTAGCGAACACGGTTTATCATCCTTGTGCATTTGTATAATTAAACTACTTTGCGCTTTACCGGTAAACTTACGCCGCTCAATCAAGTTTTCTAAACTTGGAAAATAATCCTGGGCAATAGTGCGCAACTCTTTTGAAAAGGCAAAATCCTCTGGTAAACAAAGCACATATGCATCTGCTTGTTGCTCCATGAGTGATTTCACACTTAATGTGTACTTAATCATCAGCATTTCCTTTGCAAATATAATTTTGCTCATAACATGTATTTTCTTTCATTATAAGCAAAAAGAACTGTTCTGCATACCGTCACACAAAAAAGACCTTACTTTCGTTAAAGTAAGGTCTTTAATTAAGGAGAAGAAAGGAAGAAACTAATAATTTGCACCAAAAAATCCTATACCGTTTCCAGTGGAAACAATGCCGGCATTGCCTCCATAATGTCCTTGTGCCATGCCATAATATGGCCAGCCCCAATAACCATTCCAAGGATTCGCAACTTTTGAAAAATATGGCGAATAATAAACATGCGCACGGTCACGCAAAACATCTTCATACTTTTTAATCGTTCGTTCTTGCTGCACGTATTGTGCAATATCAACGTGCAAGTAATCATCAATCGCTTTCTTCAATGTTTCACGATTAGTATTGCCGGCCAATGTAATTATGCCATGTTGATCCTCTAAAGGGACCCCGTCACTAAACAATACAATCGCAGGCAATGCATCAGTTTTTATATTATTATCGACCACAAATGTTTTTCCTGCAGGCGTTTTGAGATCAACTTGCATAAAGCCTACCGCTCTGCGCGGATAATAACCAGACCTTGATAACCTCATAAATGCGTTGCGTACCTTTGATCCATTATTACACACACGTCTGCGCCCTTTTTTTTCAGGAGCGTCAAGCAAAACAACTGCAGCTTTATGTCGACGAATCGCATTATATAATTTTCGTTCAGCAAGTGAACTCCGATAATTGATCGGTTTTGAAATTACGCTTGAGCGCAACACATAACACCCAATCAAAACAAAAAGCATGAAAAATGGTCTTTTCATATAATTTCTCCACCACAGCCAAGATCAATCATATCTTCTACAATTTTATTTCGTTTCTTCTTGATCTTTCCATCCAAAACTGCATGCATAAATTTTTTTAACCGCTTACTGTAACATTCAGGATTATAGAAAAATGAATCACAGTGATATCTACCATTAGTAACCCATAGCTTTTTATATCCTTGTGCCCCATCATACACCGCTTTGATTGCATCCATACTCACTAACTCATCCTGTTTGCAACAGATAAACAAGCAGGGAATATCAACCTTTTTAATCGACTCATGCGGGTATACGTGACACATGTGAATTTCAATCTGCTTTGCATCCAAACGTGATGCAGCCTTCAAGATGGGCCTTAACATTGCCTGGATATATGGGTGGAATGCATATTTGTGCAGCAATCTCCGCCCCGGAACATAAAATTCATAACCACAAACATTAAAAGTCAGCGTATTAATACTTCTTTTGAGCACATTAGAAGTCGAATCAAACGGACAATCCAATATCATCCCTTTAAATAGATAAGGATAGTTCGCCTGTGCCTCAATAGCTGATGCCGCACCCATAGAAAAACCGTAAACAAACAATGGTAATTGACCGATCTCTGGATGATGTTTTAGGAATTCTGCCCCAGCTAAGACATCGAGTGATTCGTCCCGACCAAAGGTACACACTTGACCGTCAGCAACTTCGCCATGCGCACGAAAATCGAATGCCAAAAAATTGTATTCTTGCCCGAAAAGCGAACGTACAAAGCCAACATCAAATTTGTTACACATAAAACCGTGACACATTAATATGTTTGCCTTTGCGCCTTCACGCCGAATCAATACCCCTTTTCTTTTGATAATGTCCCGAGTTGCACGATTCTTTTGTGCATGAATAGTCACTTTTTCAAGAATGGCATCATCAATCATGTGTTCAACTGTTTCATCTATCGTGCCATAATCATCAACCGACGTTGGTATCACCTGTAGCTCTCGTGCATGCAGCATCGACGCCATGCAAAAAAGAACAATTAAAGCCAATGTACGGTTCATGAGAAGACCCCTATAGATATTAAACATTTCTTACAGATACAAAGTAGCAGTTATTAATTTCAACTTGCAACAAAAACTTAAAGCTGGATAAAAAAGTGTAACGCTACGGCATTTCTAGCAGTATGACCAAAAAACCATGGAGTCTATACTAAAAACAATAAAAGCAGATTATTGCAAATTGAATTATAGGCGTGGTAAGATGAAAGAAATAATAGGAGGTATCATGAAAAAAATAGTTGTTATTCTATGCTTATTCACTAAATGCGCCGTTTATGGCAAAATCGAAATCGATAATCGTTCAAGCAACACAACATTTATCGATAAAATCACACTTTTAACATATAACGGCATCAGCCATGATCACAACATAAAAGAAATCAATCTTCCTGTTGCCGCAGGACAAACTATTGAACAACAACAATTGGTTGGCATGGCGAAAGCACCTATCGTTCAAATTGTGATCATCCACAACAATATCACTTACTTATTCAGTGTTTCACCGGGAAATCAACATGGAAGCATTGTCATCACACGTGATAATCGCGTGACCTCAGATGGCAACATCACATTAACTGAAACTCGGGGCCTAAGTCCAATCAAACAAACTTCTAGTTGGGGAGTGAGAAAGCTATAGTTCTTCAACACTTACCAACAACTTGAATGACGTGTTAAGGTAAATGAAAAAGGTTATATATATGAAGATTAGATTACTAGCAATAGCGTTAATGAGCACCTCACATCTATACGCAACTCAGGTTTACATTAAAAATTGGAGCACCTCACCAGTTATCATCAACCAAGTAAGTGAGGTCAATCCGGATGGAAAAAAAATAAGTGAAACGCATATTGCAATTCAACCAGGCCAAAGTACGCAACTAAAACATTTAATCGATGGCCAAACGCATCTGAATTTTGATAGCATACACATTAGCTTCACCATCCATGGTTACACAAAAGAAGAAGAGATTTTTTTTCCTGATGAAGAAACTCAAGAGGCGACGCTATCATTCACCGATTCTGGCTATAAACGCACGCCCCATAATATTATTAAGAAATAAGGTTTGTATATTAAACAAGTCTATTCCCTTTGTTAACAACTTCTTTTCCAATAAAAAGCAGAAGCTCAATCCACAAATCATGTGATCGATTTATATCTCGATAAGGGTTATTCAAGCTATCCTTTTTGCATTGGCCGTTAGGCTCTTTCATGCAGCATTCTGCAACCGCAAGCACCACCATTAAAAATATTGTAAAAACACCAACCGAAATTTTCACTTCACGCTCATGTTCATAAAACCACTCTTTCCAGCTCTGTTCCCTTCTTGGTGCATGCTTATCTAATGCTTGCAACATGTCATCTTTGGTGATCACAGTATTCTGGCGATTTCGATCATAAGCAATCTCAACTGCCTCTTCGACCAATTGAATAACTTTACCAACCTCACCATCAAATTTTTGCGCAAGATCACAAATACCGGCATCATCAGTAATATCATGCGGAAACTCAGCGCGAGACAAATACAAACTTAACAATCGCTCATAAAGCATAGGAGGCGCACGCTCAAATTCATAGCGTTTACTTTCACTAAACCTACTGACCACTGCTGCAGGCAATTTATCAATTTTATTGCACGTTCCGATCAGAGTAATGTTACCCGTATTCATTATCTCATCGACCGCTTGCCAAAAATAGGTCGCTAAATTCCGCAACTGCCTTGAATCATTTTTCTTTTTTTTGATAAATTGATGAAACCCATCAATCACAATACATTGTTTTTCTTTTGACGCTTTTTTGATAATCGGCAATAAATTCGCCTTCAATGCCTCCTTACCATTATTTCGATATCTATCGCCAATAAAAGATTGCAATCGAAAAAAATATGATCTACTGGCAAAATATTTTTGTCCCAGAGCTCGTGCTGCAGTTTTTTTGCCCCTACCCGGAGGGCCATGAAACAACATACATGTGCTTGAAATATGTCCTCCATCCCATTCTTTTTTCAGGTCTTTTAATGTTTCTGGCAAACATTCCAATGCAATACTTACCTCTTTTTCACCAAGTGGTTTAGGCTGCAACAACCTAAACTTTAAGTTTATAGCACCGTCACCAGAAGAACTTGATCCAAATATTTGAAACACAACACCCGAAATCAATAACATCATTTTATAATTCATTAAACATCTCCCCTTCGCACAGACTTTATATCCTGCTCCAACGATTCACATGACCACCCAAGCCATTTATTTACAATCGCAGAGCTCCACGGTATAGAGCCACAAAAGGCTGAAAGTAGAGCGCATGCTCGAGACAACATAATATTAACTTTTTCTCGATTCATAGCAAACGTTAAAAATACAGCTTTTTCATGATTTTTTTCAAAAATTTGCTTTTTTAACAATAAATTATGAACAAATGCATATTCATCATTTTTCCAAATAAAATAAGCGATAGCACTTAGGCTCAACACTGTTGTTATAAATAACGTTTTATTCCCAGATAACTTAGAAAATGGAGCCTTGACTGCCTTTAACGTTGCTAATTTATTTTTTAATGAATGCAAATATTCTTGCTCACACTTCGCTTTAATCAACCTTATTTGCTGATCTTCTTGTGCACTTATTGGCATAAATAAAAACAGTATTCCAATGATGCTCACTTTTCGCACTTGGTTCCTTTCTACATACAACTATATGATGAGGGTCTTTAATAATTTTCGCATAAGTTCTTATTAAAAACTTATTCATATACATCATTTTACTTTCAATCAAAATCATATGACGTTATCAATTTATTAAGAACACCATGAACCTGCTCATAATGCCAAATGAGGTCACAAAACTGCATATGCAACTTCAACAAATTCCTTATGTTTTCATTATTTTCATTTTCTTTTTTCTGAATCTGGTCTAAGACAGAATAAATTGAATCTAACAAGACTTTAAGATCTCGTAAATTGTCTTCTTGTTCAATCATCTCTTCTGAATCTATTATTTTCTGCTTATAATTCTTTTCTTTTATTATCTCTAATGTTTCCGCTAAAATATTTCTCATATCTTTAACCTTCGGCCCCGTTTCTGAGCATTTAAAGTTTTATGATCATTAATACTGCCATCCAAGTTCAAAACAACTTTACATACTTTAGGATTTGAAAAAACCTCTAAGTGATCTTTATGTAGTGCATCCAAATAGACGTAGTAACCCTTCTTCAATTGTGCATGAGCAACTTTCTCAGTAATTCGATATACAATTTGTCCATCATACTTATGACTTGTTTTTTGCACTTTTCCTTTTAATGTTTTCCCAAATTCAGTTTTAAAAAACTCTGACATATTATCTTTTCGAATGATATCTCGATCTTGTCGATTGTTATTCCATTTATTGCGATTATTTCTTGGATCATTAGGTGGAGGCGCGCCGCCGCCAGCACTTGAAGAGGTTCTTCTCTGCTGCGCTTGAATATGAGCATTGCCCTTGTGACGTTTCTTTTGAGCATTTAGCCAATCTTCAAAGTCTTGAAACCCGCCCGAACTGGAACTCTCTGAGTTGCGTGTTTCAAATTGTTTTTTAGTGTTAAACAACTCCTGCTCAAAAACATTCGGTTGCTCAGGATAGAACACATCGACAATACCATTTTGATGCACATGCGCAAATATATCATCATCGCGCACCACGAAGCCATCTTCAACCTCAGCCAGAATGTCGCCCTCTTTTAACAATCTACGCGCAAGAGCTGATGCACTTGCACCTTTACCCTTAGAATCACCCTGTGCTTCCAATCTAAAACGATCTTTAAGTGCTAAATTCAGCAGCAAGCGCCTTTTTTCAGCTTGTAAACCAAGGTCTTGTTTTGCTGCACGATTTGATGGAAAACCAGGGAACCCATTGCGCATTATGTGTTGCACGGCAGTAAATCGCGCAGCTTCTTTACATGCTTTAAGCCAATCATTGCGCAAAGCTGATCGATTGTTTTTTGGTACTAACGAAAATAGCTTTCTGTCTTGTGTATCATTTTGATGCTGTTGGCCAGATGAGGATGAACTCACTTTTTTCTGATGTGGCGCTGGAGAGATAGGTTTTTTCTGATCCTGCACTGTGACATCCACCACATTACTCACATCAGAGCTTATTGATGACAAAAGATTTTGAGCTGCATCAACTTGCCCTTTCTTCACTCGTTTCACAACATTATGCAATGTTGAAGTCACACTTGAAATATTTACTTGAGCGCCCTTTTGCATAGACTGATGCAACATGTTGCCAAAAGCATCTTTTAATTTACCTGAATCAGCCAATCTATAAGCATCAAGCAAATCACTCCATACTAAGATATCTTTATGTTCTCCAGGATTTATGAGAGCATCAACAAATTGAGGTACATAATCAGCAAATAATTCTGCTTGAGGATCAGCCGATAAGGCTTGCTCAACAAAGGATAGCCCCTTTTTAACAACTGCAATATCTTGATCACTGCGTGGAACAATTGCTGCAAGTTTATTGAACGCATTTCGTAAATCGTTCCTGTTATGCAATGCACCATTAGCTAATGATTGCTGAAATAATAATCTGACTTCATCTTGTATCGGCAGAAGCTTTTGCACACCATATTCATCAAAAAAATCTGCATAAGACTGACGTACCATGATACTTACATCATGCGGATTTAATGGTGCAATACAATCAAGCATTTTTCGTGGATCATGATAATTATCAACCAAATGATAACTTAACACTCTACTTAACTCATTAGGACTATGCACACCACAACGCTTCAATAGAAGATCTGCTGCATGTAATCTTTGTTCTAAAACATGCATGCATTGATCAATATCACGTACATGCTCAATTGCTCCCAACAATTTACCCACATGCGGATCATGTTGCACTTTTTCAAGCAGACCTTGATAATCCAGAACATAATCCCAAAACTGAAGAGAACAGCCTGATTCTTGTTGCAACATGCTCAAAAAACTATGTTTTTGTACACAAAAAGCTCTGAACTGTTCAACATCACTATAACTGCTTAGTTTTGCCACTGCAGCTTCAAAGCCATCCAAATAGCTATATTGGCATAGCTCAAACATGTTTCTCAATTGTTCTTGCGTAGGATGAGCAACACCTGCTTTATGCAATGTTTGCATGCTAAATGCGTATTCATTTTGCAATTTTCTAAGAACCTGATTTCGCATTTTAGGATATTGCTTTATGTACCCCTGCAGCTGTTCCCACTGTGGATGCTGCATGAATGGCTTAAAAAAGCCATCTTTATTATAAGCCTTTTTATACACCTGCATATAAGCATTGTTTGCTGTAGTGTATAGCTGCCCTCGCCCATGCCACCAATTTGATATTACGCCAAACCGTTCGGGATTATATTTATCCACTAAAGCGCGGGCCTGAGATGCATATCCATGCTCCGCAAAGTTTATTATCCTCACCAGATCTTGATTATAAGGCGTGTCCTTTAATTGATTTACGTAAAAAGAAGTTTGTTCAAAATATGGCCGCAAACTTTTATCCACAATCGTGTTCGTTCGGCTCAAGACATCTTGCGCGCCGTATCCAATGCGTTTGCAATGATCACCATAAATGTGCGTCATTAACTTTTTTTGTGATAATGCATCAAGTCCAACAATGTTACCACGGCTATCACAAAAAGCACCCTTAACATATTTTGCCGTCAAACATATATCATTATGCACGGCACATGCGCCCTGAAATAGCTCATGATGCAAGCGCCCAGCTTTCATCTCATTTTCAAGCGAAACGAGTAACTGTTGTGATTTGGCAACAATACCGTCAACGTCTTGCATAAGCTGCAAAACATCTTTAATATTAGCAGCGTGTTGATGAATAGATCCTTGCACATGCTTTTCCATAGCACAAACATGGCCTTTCACTCGAGGAAGTTCATGCAACACTGTTTGTGCAAGTCTCTTTTGATGCTGTTGTGCTTGAAATGCTTTTGCAGCATTATAGCCCCAACTTGAATCAGCACGAGTATCAACACAAAGTCGCACACCAAAAGGTGATATTCCCTTATGGTGAACTTGAGGTTGTCCATTTATTTGAGTTGAAAATGATAAAGCACTTCTTGGTTGCTGAACATGTTGAAAAAAAGAGCTTTTCAGTTGAGTATTTGCGCAAACACCTGCTCTCCAATCAACATTCGTTGGCTTGGGTATAGCCTTGTGCCCACCATTTAACGTGTGAAGTGCGCTAGGCAATCCCGCCGAAGATACACAACGTTGTTGTTGCGCATTCTTCACAACATTATGTACCAAATCTGGCATTGTTGTAGATTGCTGTGCAATGTTGGCAGAAAGCGTAGATTGGATTTTTTGAAAATCGCTCGATTGTTTGAGCGCTTCAACTGCATTATCATTAAGCTCAAGTTGTGGCACCTGCCCAGAAGCTATATCAGTAATGTTTTTGGCCAAAAGTGCCGCACCAACCCCTGGAATCGATCGCGCTATATATTTTATTGCTTGCGCTTTCAACACATATACACAAACCGTTGCGATGGCAACATGCATTGATTGCAATTCTTGAGCACTTAACATTCCTAGAAGGAGAATAAAACAAATTCTACTTCTATGTTTTTTTCGATATATATTCATATAAATCTTATTTTATGATTTTAAGATGCACAAAAAACACAGCTTATTTGAAAATAAGCTGCGTTTAACTAATTAACTCAACTGCATTTCTTCTTGTTGCAATCGCTCAATCTGTTCACGTATAAAGCCAATCTGCCTATCATTCGGATACCGTATAAATAAGTGCCACCAGAGTCGCGGAATATTCAATACAAATAAAGTCTTAATCAATCCCCAACGAGATGATTTAGAAATTATCGCTAAAGCCAACAGAGCTATACTGACATACGTAATTTTGGTACTACCAAAATTTAGGAACTCCGTATTTTTTTTGGCAATCTCATGTTTGCATATTTCAACTTGCATAGTATTGATTGCAAGTTCATGCGAAACAGGTACCCCACGTACACCAAAGAAACATCCCAAAAACATGACCTGCAAAATGAACCTAAAATATTGCATTTTTATCACCTTATAATTTCTACAATAATGAACACCATGACCAACCCGATGCCTCAGCAGATTTGGCAACATCAGCAGCACAATCTACAGTATCCTGAATTTTTTCTGTTGCCTTAATAACAACATCATTCACGACATTGATTCCACTCGCCACCTTCTTAATCGTTGGGCTAATATCGGGCATAGTTCCTCTACAATATCTTTTATTATCTCTCCGATCCATCATCTCTAAGGCCATCTTTTGAACTTCCGGAATCTCCATATTGAAGTCATCTTTGCTCCAATTGTAGACTATCTTTTCTGCTCGCTGTCGCCAATTCTCTTGTTGTTGAAAATCCATCTGCTGTTTGTGAAACTGTTTCTGCCTCTTCACATCTGACTTTCGTTGTTTATTTTGGCGATTCAAATCATCGTTGCGCCATTTAAGTTGATCTTTCTTTTGTTGATATGATAAATACAAACCACCTGCTGTTAGTGCAACCCCTGCAACTGCTGCACCTATATAAATCTTTCGCTCATGTTTCTTGAGCCATTTACCCCAAGACTCGCCTTGATCAGCTCGGGCCTCTCTATATTCTTGCAATGCTTGCAGCATATCATCTTTAGTGATTACAGTATTCTGATCATCCCGATTATAGGCAACCTCACTCGCATCCTCAACCAACTGAGCAACTTTACGAACCTCACAATCAAATCTTTGTGCAAGATCGCGAATATCTGCACCATCGGTAATGCTATGAGGAAAATCAGCGCGAGGCAAATACAAACTTAGCAATCTTTTATAAAGCAAAAGAGGCGCACGCTCAAATTCATAGCGCTTACTTTCACTAAACCGACTCGCAACTGATGCAGGCAATTTGTCAATTTTATTGCATGTTCCTATCAAAACAATATTACCTGTATCCATCATCTCATCGATCATTTGCCAAAAATAGGTCGCTAGGTTTCGCAAATGCCGAGAATCGTTCTTTTTCTTTTTTATAAATTGATGAAGCTCATCAATCACAATACATTGCTTTTCTTGTGAAGCTTTCTTGATAATTGGAAATAGATTTGCATTTAATGTTTTCTTACCACTATTTTGATACTTATTTCCCGTAAAATCTTGTCCTTTAAAAAAATATGAAGATTTAAAATGTTCTTGTGCCATAGCTCGTGCAGTTGTTGTTTTACCTGTTCCTGGAGGACCATAAAACAATATGCATGTGCTTGAAATATGTTTGCCATTCCATTTTTTCTCTAACCTCTTTAACTTTTCTGGTAAACACTCCAAAGCAATTGCTACCTCTTGCTTATCCAAGGGCTTGGGCTGCATCAACATAAGTTTTGATTTGTTAGCATCATCCTTTGATGAGCTTGCTCCAAATAACTGAGAGGTGATACCCAGTGTCAGCAATATCACTTTATGATTCATCTTCACAATAATCCTTATAATCGTTTTATTTGTTAAACAACATCAAATTAAAAATATACGGTATTACTTCTTGGGCTTTGCTTAAATAATAAGTCATTTTTTTAGAGCCATCGCCATTGACATATTCATAGCACACTTGCGCCGTAATCAGTCCTATGGGAATTAAGGATGCTGAAATACTTGCATATAACATCCAATTATTTCCCTCAATCTTTGTGACAATAAACTCGCTCAGCTCTTCATCGATTATCTTTAAACACTCATCAGTGTTTTGATTTTCATCAATTTGTTCGAGTACGTATTCAGTAAGTTGCTTGAACCTACCAGAGTTGATGCCCTCAGTTTTTGCCACAATACGATCAATTATATCTTGCTGAATCTGTTTTTGAGAAAAATAAAAAGCCAACATCTCTTTTCTTGTGAGTGCATTAGGCCTTGAGAGGCGGATGTGTTTTGTAAAATACGATTCAATTGTATGATGGCACCCTTCAACCGCAACCCCAATCATGCATATATTCTTCTTGTTGTGGATTTTTTTGAAAGCCGTATCGAACTCGTATGCTCTGTGTTCTAATCCGGATACGAACGTTACGTGTGGCGCCATTTTTTTGAGTTGCGTATCGACAAAACCTGAAAAATCTGATTTCCCTTCTAGCATATGCTCATCAACAGTTCTATTTGATTGCAATGCAATCTCCTTGGCAAGACTTCTTTTGCCGTTGCATGGGGGACCCAAAATCAAAAGATTACTTGAATGAGCTGCTTCATTGTTTAGTTTTAACCCTTACACAAACCTCAGTACATTATTTGCATTTCTTGGTCCGGCTAGGAGCTTCAACTTCGTATCATTAGCTGCAAAAATTGCACATGAAATAAATATAGCAATGCACCATTGTTTCTTCATATTATTCCTTATAAAAAAGTCATCTAAAATGTATGAATAAAAACGAAACAAACAATGTTACAGTCGAAGATATACAGAAAATTGATTGGAAAATGTATGATATAAAAATGACGTTTGGATGTTAATCATCGCAAAGCCCCCTGTGTAATAGTGTCTTAAAAAATTACTGCTTGCTTCTCACAGGTCCTCGGTCTTTTGCTAGACAATCATACACGCACAAGACAATCTGTCAACAACATCCAAACAAGAAGTTTTATTTTTTTTATATTGTTTACTAAGTGGCATTTATATCAGTTAATAATGCGCGACACTCATCCTTATAGTAAAAAAGCCCGGCAAAAAAAATGCCGAGCTTTTTTTAGAAAAATGTTAAATCACTTTATCAACGATTCACCAAATGCATAAAGTTCACGTTTGGTCATTGTCTTTGCATGCCTTTCGACAACATCGCCATCTTTAAATGCCAATAATGCAGGCACTTTAGCAACTTTATAGGTTTTTATAATCTCTTTTGCTTGATCAGCATCAACCTTAACGAAAGTGATTTTATCTTCCATATCTTGTGCCACTGCAGTAAAAGCAGGTAACATCTGCATACAAGTTGGACACCAATCTGCATAGAAATCAACAATCGCAGGTTTATCTGATTCAACCACAACACGTTTGAATTCTTCAAGGTCATTTATTTCCAATACCTTATAATCACTTTCAGCAGTTGGCGTGTATAGGCGATATTCATCTTTAAGCTTTGTTTGCACATCTTGATTAAAGCCAATTTCATTTAAAAAGAAGGTAGCATCTAATCCTGCTGAAATGCCATGTCCAGCTGAAACACCGGCTTGGCGATAACGTGCATCGGCAACGTCGCCTGCAGCAAAAACACCTTGAACTGATGTTTCTTGCGTGCGGTCAGCCAAATGAATATGGCCATGATTGGTTAATTTGATTGCATCGCCTAAAAATTTGGTATTGGGAATGTGCCCAATTGCTAAAAACACACCGCTAATTGGCATATGTTCAGTTGTATCATTTTTATTGTTATATAATGTTACGCCGGTTACTTGCATTTCATCGCCAAGAACCTCTTTTACCTCAACATTATAGCGAACTGAAATTTGTGAATATTCTTGCAAGCGTGTTTGCATAGCAGCAGATGCACGCATGTGATCTTTGCGTACCAAAATGGTGATGTTCTTCGCATAAGGTGCTAATTGCATTGCCTCCTCAGCTGCAGAATCACCTCCGCCCACAACAACTACATCTTCATCCTTATAAAAAGGTGCATCACACACCGCACAGGTGGTAACACCGCGCCCCCAGAACTCCTGTTCGCCAGGAATGCCTAAATAACGCGGAGTTGCGCCAGTTGCTAAAACAACGGTTAATGCATTGATTTTTTTGCCATCAGCAGTATAAAGCTTGAATGGCCATTGATTAAAATCAACCTTTTCAACAGTATCAAGTTCAAACTTTGCACCCCACTTTCCAGATTGCTCTTTAAGATTGACAATGATTTTTGGTCCTTGAATTTCGGTGCTTCCTGGCCAATTTTCAACCAATGTAGTTTGCGTTAACAAGCCTCCTGGCGTTGTTCCTTCCAAAACTAACGTATCAAAACCAGCGCGTCCGCCATATAATGCAGCACATTCTCCGGCTGGACCAGAACCCAAAATCGCGATTGGCGCAATGTTTTCAAGGTTGTATATTTTATTGATATCATAAAATCGCATATCAAGAAGCGTATCAGTGTTCGTGTCGGTGCACGAAGAGCACAAAAGAATGATATTAAAAATCCCTAAAACCCAGACTAATCGTTGTTTTCTCATTTTTTTCCTATCAATGTTTTTGCTGTGGAGCATTAGACAAACCCCTTTTAATCGTTTATTATTAACAGCATATTTACTGGTGTCATTTTTTTCATAATTTTAATCGCGTATTCTAGAGGCAAAAAACACATGAAGTTCACAAGTAGAATCACCATCCTATTATTTTCAACTCTGTTGGTCTTTTCATCACACTCCGTTAGGGCACTTGATGAAGCATCATTATCGCAAATGCTCCAAGAACTGCAAGTAGAAAACCCAGAAAAACTGCCTGATAAAATGTTTAAAGCCGCACTAGATTTCATGAATAGGATTATTTGCGCATTCACAGATTTAGCAAGTCTCATACAAGAAGATGCAATAAAAACCAAAGATAAAGAAGCAAAAACAGCCTTATTAAAAGAATTTATAGAAATCCAAAAAGTTTTATCACGCATTTCTAAACAGTTGATCCAATCCCCAACTCGTTCGCAGCTGCATCAAACATTGAAACAGTTAGAGGCTATTGTTCAACATCTACAAAAAGCTCTCGCATCCGATATCACCAAATATACGGCATTCAGTTTTGATGAAGTCCTACCGCACTTTGAAAATGTTGATCCAGAATTGGTAAAACGCTCAAAACCAATCGAAGAAAAAGTAGAAATTGACGAAGAAGAACTTGCTAAACAACTTGAAGAAGCTGAAAAAGATTTCCAAAAGATTGCAAAAACCGCTGAAAACGCTGGTTTGCATTACTACAACCACTTATATCGCAATACCATTGATAAGTTCATTATTGCACCGTGCGATAAATACAATCTTCATTGGAAAGCCCTCTACACATCTGCTGCTTTGACTGGTGGGGCTTACCTGTGGTATAAGTTAAACACTAGTACAAATGGACTACCTGGTGAATTGAAAGGAAATGACGAAGCCGCAACATCTAGTTATAACGAGGGCGACTATTCGTTTAAAGCTATTTTGGGTAGAATTCATGATTCGATAAATTATCATGTGAGAAATATTTTAGGCTGGAAACCGGTTACCGAATTCAACACTCGTGAACTCGAGCAAAATCAAGCTATTTTGGCCGCTCAACAATACTTACAAGAAGCCGACGCTTCTGATGCGGTTGATGCAGCGCAAGCAATATTAAACCATGTGCCTAAGCAAAGACCAACAACTCTGTTTGGTAGAATGGAAAATGAAACATTCAATGCGATTACTGGACACTGGTATCTGGGTGCAACTTTACTTTGGGAACCATTTAGAGAAGCCTTAACAACAAAATATGCCGAAATTAGCGACTCAATATCTACAAAAGGTCGCACTCTCCACAACTGGCTCAAGGGTGGAGCGTATTATCAACGATTTAAACAATCTAAAAAATCTTTCAGAATTGAGCCTCGATTCACATTTGATGATATTATTGGTCTTGATCATGCAAAACAAGTATTAGGGGATATTGTTAAATATATTCAAGATCCTGAAAGTTATGATCGCGCTGGATTAACTCCTGCAATGGGCTACTTATTGTTCGGTCCAACAAGAACCGGTAAATCTATGATTGCTGAAGGTTTGGCTGGAGAATTACAGAAAATCAAGGGGAACTCAGACGACTTCCCATTCTTTGTTATCGAAGCACGCTATATTGCAGCTGAAGGCAACTTCAATATGATTATGAACATCATTAAAAATTATGCACCATGCATCATCTTTATTGATGAGATCGATATGCTTCCATTGCACCGAGACAAAAACAAGGGTAAAAACACTGTATTGCAAGAATTCTTATCAACTATTAGTGGTTGTATGACTACTAACAATCCTGATAAGCAAGTTATCATCATTGCAGCAACCAACCGCCCCGAAAAGCTTGACCCCTCATTGAGATCACGTTTATCTGTACACATTCCATTTGAATACCCTTCTTTTATCCATCGAGCAGAAAACTTGATTCGTGAAATTGAAGGTAAGGGTTTGCCAATCGATCAATTTGATATCCGTAAACTTGCTGAACAAACTGAAGGTGCATCATTCCAGAAATTGCATGAAATTGTAAACAATGCACAATTCATTACTCGCGAGCAAGGGCGCCCAATTACCCAAGCAGATATTGAAAAAAGCTTGAACACTGAAATGCGTAACATTATTTATCATGACTACGCCAACCTATCAGATGAAGATCAGCAGACATTAGCTGTACACATGGCTGGACATGCGCTCGGATACATGTTGATTGAAAGTAAAGCAGCACAGCTTTCACAAGTAACTATACGTCCAGTTAAAACAAAAATTGAAGATGATTCAATATGGGCAGATTGTTTTACAGACCATGAATTACCAAATATTCAGTATGGTCATGTGTTCACTCATCACTCAGGCGATTCATTAAAGTTTACCAGCAAAAAAGAACTTAAACGTTTGTGTATGATTGAACTTGCTGGTCGTGTGGCAGAAGATATTATGCTTGGTTCTCAACATACCACTAAAGATACTTGTAGCTGTCATGATGCAACTAAAGCATTCTATTGGGCACGCAAATACCACTTGAATGGCCTTGATGAGCAACTTCTGCAAAATTCAAAAGCTTTGCAAGACAGAGTTATCGAGCAAGCATATGAATTTATGTACGCTTGTGAAGAAGAAGTACGCCAACTTCTTGAACCACGCAAAGAACTCATAGAGTTTGTTGCGGAAGGTCTTAAGAAATTTGAAATTCTTGGCACGGAAGAGGTTCAAGCATTGGTTGATCTACACACAATGATGGATGGTAGATCAGTTGATGAGTTCTTGAAAGAGCTCCAAGGCAACAGTGATAAAGATCAACCAGATGAAAATTATCAAGAAGCAAAAGAACTAAAAAATGCTGTTAAAGACGAATTAGGCATTGATGAAGTAGTAGCTGAAAATGCATAGCTTCATTGCCTAATAAAGATAGATATATTGAAAACCACCGATATTATTATCGGTGGTTTTTTTTTAATATTGTTTTTCAATTAGATCCAGCCGTTCCTGATATCGACCTCCGAAAAATGAAGCTTTCATCCAAGCTGCAATGATGGAAATCACTTCATCATCGGAAATAAAATCGGAAGGTAACACAAGTAGGTTAATATTATCATGTTCACGCCCAACACGCGCAACCTCTTTATTCCATGCGACCCCTGCATAAATAAGCTTATGCCGATTTGCTGCAATCGCCATACCCACGCCACTACCACAAAGCAAGATCCCAAGATCTGCCTGACCTTTTTCCATTAATGTTACGACCTTGTGAGCAAAGATTGGGTAATCAGTCCGATCTTCACTTTTGGTACCTACATCAATAAGATCAACTCCTGGATAGCTGTTATAATAATTCAAAATTATGTTTTTTTGATCAAAACCTCGATGATCAGAACCGATTGCAATCTTCACAGTCACCCTTTTTAGCTAATTTACACCTTAATCAATAGCTGTTTTGTAATTACCATAAATCGCTTATACTAAGTATGAAGCTCGATAAAATTAAATCACTTATACCTTAAATAAAAAAAAATGAACAGTTTTTCTCTTAAACTTGCCCTCAGATATTTACGCGATGCAAAAAACAAAAGAAGCATTTCCACTATGGTGGGAATCTCCTTTATCGGTATATTAATAGGCACTTTTTCACTTATGCTCACCCTAGCTATAATGCAAGGATTCGAGGTTACAACCTATGAAAAGCTACAAAGCATTCATGCCCAAGTCATAATTAAAGCATTCGGCAATCCTATTAATATGAAATCGCTTTCCCAAGTGCTCAACAACGAATTTCCTGAAGTTGAAGCATTCGCTCCCAATATGACTCAACAGGTGATTATTAAAAATCCTAACACCGAGGATATAAGCACTGTTGTTGCAATTAAAGGAATTGATCCAACCTTACAACGCAATGTTAATAACTTAGAACAAAAAATATCACCCATCGGTGAAAAAAAGGGAACTTTGCCAGAAATTGTACACCATAATCATATCCTAATAGGTGAAAAATTAGCCGAATCTCTAGGCATTGATATTGGCGATACGATTACCATGCTTTTTGCACCTGATGAACCACGACGCAAAAAAATAAATCTCATTCAAAAAGAAGGCATTGTGAGCGGTTTTTTTAAAACTGGCATTGAAGAGTTTGATGCTCATCTTATTTTCGCTGACCTTGGCTTTGTCCACTCATTTTTTCCTGATGCTGGGGTTACACATGTGCAAGTGAAAATAGACCCACAATTTGATGAACAAGAGACAATATATAAACTACGTAAACGCTTACAAATCGAGGTTTATTCATGGAAAGATTTATACCCCGCCCTTGTTTCAGCACTTAAGTTGGAAAAGTATGTTATGTTTATCATTTTAGCGCTCATTACCCTTATCGCAAGCATGAACATCATTTCACTCATCTTTATGCAAATAAATCAGAAAAAGGCTGACATTGCAATATTAACATCTATGGGCATGCACCCATCGAGCGTTCAAGCAATTTTCATGACCATGGGTTGCACAATTGCAGGCCTTGCATCCCTTATGGGTATACTATTGGCTCTTGTGGTGTGCTGGCTTTTGCAAAAATATCCTTTTATTACGCTACCGGATGCCTATTTTGTAACTCATGTGCCAATTGCGTGGCATTGGTATATGCCTATGGCCATCTTTTTATTGGCTATGTTATTAAGCATATTAGCTATCTGGATACCCTTACGCAGAACCGAACATATTTCAATAACCGACGTTTTAAGGTATAACGCTTAAAATCAAAAAAACAAAAAACATTGAATTAAACACCCTCAATTGAATATAATAATGTTAACTAAGCAGGTCCTTTTAAACCTTTTTTTTTAATATCAATCTGATATACTTGCACCAGTTTTTAATAAAAAGGGTAAAACATGAAACAATATTTAGTAATACTTTTACTGTTTAGTTCAACAGTCTGCAGGTCTACTAAAAATGGAGTGAACGTCATGAAAAGCAATTTTGGTGATTTTGATGTAAAAAATAAAACAGTTTTATTGCGCATTGATGCAAATGTTCCCATTGATCACGGTATTATCCTTAACGATCAACGCCTCATTGCAAGTCTACCTACCATAAATCTATTGCTCGATAAAGGTGCAAACATCATTTTGTTGAGCCATTTGGGGCGTCCAAAAAGCCAAGAACCTGAACTCTCCACTCAACAACTTGTCTCCTGGTTTGATGATAATGGCCTCGACGTGCAATTTGCAAAAACCGTCGAGGAGGCCCAGCAAAAAAAGGGAGCAAAAAAGCGTATAATATTGCTTGAGAATCTTCGTTTTTTTCCGGGCGAAAAAGGAAAAGATCCGGCCTTTGCTCAACAATTAGCCAACCTGGGCGACTTTTATGTAAATGACGCATTTGGTGCTTTTGCTCGGGATGACACTTCACTCACATTATTACCAGATCGTTTTGACTCTTCGCACAAAACAATCGGTCTTTTGGTTGAGCACGAACTTGCAATGCTTGATAAGATTATCTCTCGTGCAAAAAAACCATCCTATTTAATTATTGGAGGTGGAAAAGTAAAAAGTAAAATCCCCCTCATACAACAACTGTTACCGAAACTTTCATCAGTATTTTTAGGACCTGCTATAGTGTTTACCTTTTTAAAAGCGCAAGGCAAAAAGGTAGGAAACTCTTTGGTTGATAATGATGCTCTTAATCTCTGCAAAGATATTATGATGCAAGCAGAACAAATGGGCATCTCTATCGAATACCCCGTTGATTATATTATTGCTGAAGGTTCTTTTGAGGGACCAATGGAACTATCTGATTCGGCGGAAATCCCCGAAGGATATGCTGGTGTGAGCATTGGGCCAAAAACTGCCCTGAAATGGGGAGAAATGATCATGAAAGCCGATACGATCATTGCTAACGGCCTTATGGGAACGCTGAAACGCATAGAAAGTTTGGTATACGTGAAAGATATGTTTAGTGCGCTAGCACAAACTGAGGCTACTACCATCATTGCAGGTGGCGATTCAGTAGCAGCACTCTATTATTTTAATCTTGCTCGTGGCATAAATTATTTATCAACTGGCGGTAGCGCAACGCTCAAATTTTTGGGTAACACTTGCCTACCACCTTTAAATAGATTAAAAGATGGGGCAGAAACTAAGTAAACTCACTCCATTCAGCAAATCTTCAAGATCAGGATCTTGCTCACAGGATTGATAAATGAGGTACCCATGGTTGTCGTGCTTCATATCCCAAGTGCAATATTTGAATTGGTCCATCCCCAATTGTTTTGCAATCTCTTGCATAATATCCTCATCTGGATTTTCACAGCTTTTACAACTATATTGCACACAATCACGAACTTTCTGATTAAACATAGAAGATTTCATATGAGAACTAAATTCATGAGGTTTTTCCCATATTGCAACCTCTAACTCACATGATTCATCCTGCGCAAATCCGGCAACTCCTTTCAGACAATTAAAAGCTGGATTATCAACAAAATATGCTGCCCTTGAAAAATTAAAACAATCTTTACAGCATAATTCATGCAAAACAAATTCTGAAATATTTTCATTGCCATGCATCTTAACCATGTTGCGTGGCAATCGACTCAGAATACGCAGTATATGGGTTTCAGGTGAATGCTTCATTGGTTATTCCTTTTTTTAAAAATAACTACCCTTCAAACCTACTCTTTTTTTTTACTTCCTTCATCAAGATACAGAAGTTCAAGATGAACTGCAACAGCCCCAAAAAAAATGTAAAAAATAAAAAAATCTTATACTTTTACCTAAAACAAATCGTATATTATTGACTCAACATAGCTATTATATTACATTCTTAAATGATATAAGGTTATTCTTGTCGACATTAAACCATGAGATATTGTGATATTTTTTTCGTTAACATTCTATTTAATCATTGCTTGTACTCCATTCACTTCTATTGCACGAAGCGTTTTACGTCCGCACAACCCTCATATGCCACAATTAATAGCTAAATGGACTCATTGCAATGAATACTACAAAATAACTGATTCCCATATCGAAGAATATCCCTTATTTACCACATACAATCAAAGCCACTTTAACAGACATCGTCTACCGCGCAGCAATATAACCTATCGCTATAATAACAAACACTCCGTAAGCGGTACACGCTTGGGATCATTGATAGAAAATCTCATTCAAGAAATATATGAGGGTAAAAAAAGATATACCGATTTTACCTTACTGCAAGATAAAGATTTCAATCTCAAAGAAGCCGCTGGCCTCGCAGTATTTAAATTTAAAAAATATCCATTTGTGCTAAAGCTATTTATCGAAACACCTGAAAGTTTTGTGAATCCCTGGATGAAAGGATCGCAACCAGTATGGTTCTTTTATATGGGAGGTGGTGTTAACCGACATATTACAGGACTCACGCGTATTCGTAATAAAAATCTAATTATCAACCGCTTAAAACAAAATCCTAAATGGCGTGATTTTGTAGATGTACCTCGCAAATGGTTCTGGACACCAAAAAATCTCAAATGGGTAACTTTAATTGGAAAAAATGTTGGCGGTAAAAAATGCATAAAAACTGAAATCCCTGGTACATATGCAATTATTGCAGATCTGATTGAACCAACACAAGAATGTACAATTTTTGATCGAAATAAACGGAAAATAGCACTTGAAATTTGCAATACCCTCGATCTTTATATTGATCCACACATTGACAACTACATGGTTGAAAAACACTCAAACAAGCTGGTTATTATCGACACTGAACACTTCCCAACGTTAGTGGGCCTGAAAGAAAAAATGAGCTTTAAAACCTATGTACGTTGGTATTTAGGCCTTGCCCGCAAAGCCACACATGACATTTATTTCAGAAATAAAAAAGAGCGATTACTCGCTCAAACAACACCATCACAATTGAGTATCTTTTAACTTAATGAACAATGTCTCGTTCGATACTCTTAATTTTTTGCGCCAAAACATCATCGTTTACTATTGCTTTTGCAATTTTATTATAAGCATGCATCACCGTTGAATGGTCTCTTCCACCCAAAAAAGTTCCAATATCACGCAATGATTTATCTGTATATTTTTTCATTAAAAACATCGTAACATGTCGCGTATGAGCAATACCCTTATTTCTATGTTTTGATTGTAAGTGTTGTAGCGTATAAGGAAAATGTTTTTTGATTACCGCAACAATTTTATTAAAATCAATAGGTTGTCTGTGTTCTGTTTGTGTTCGCTGTAGGACTCTTTGCGCTAAAGACAAACTAATTGACTGTTTTGTTAATGCTGCAAAGGCAATTACACGCACAAGGGCACCTTCCAACTCTCGTATATTGGAATCAACCGTGTCGGCAATAAAATGCGCTACATCATCAGAAATTATTTCGTTACTCGCATGCGCTTTTCGTTTTAATATTGCAATCTTTGTTTCAAGCTTTGGGGCATGAATATCAACCACTAAACCCCATGCCATACGAGATCGTAAACGCTCGGGGATCCCTTGCATACTTTGTGGGACCATATCGCTTGAAAAAATTATCTGCTTATGCAGTTCATAAAGTGTATTGAAAATATGAAAAAAGGCCTCTTGGGTTTGATCTTTATTAGAAATAAACTGCACATCATCAATGAGCAATACATCAATATTTTGATATTTTGCTTTAAAGCGATGAATTTTATCAAAACGTATTGCATTAATAAACTCATTCACAAAACGATCTGCAGTTTGATAAAGCACGCCAGCCTTTGGATGTTTTTCTTTTATGCCATTACCAATAGCGTGCATGAGATGAGTTTTGCCTAGCCCAGATTGTCCATAAATAAACAATGGGTTATAGACGGCACCTGGTCGTTCTGCCACTGCTTGAGCAGCAGCATAAGCTAAAGAATTACTCGACCCCACAACAAAATTATCAAAAACATACTGTTTATTTAGATAGCCATTATTTTTTGAAGGCACCAGCATCGGCACCGAAGATACAGCTCTTTTTTCAATAGTCGCAACCACAGTGGTAGAGGTGACCAGTTCACCCTTTTCAGCTTCAACTTTGGGATTTTTTGCACCACTCACAATAACTTGAACCTTAAGTTCATCTACATTGAGTAGGCGCGCTAAATGAGTTTGAATTAATTTAGTATAATTGCTTGCAAGCCAATTGCGCACAAAAACATTCGGAGCTTGCAAATATACCGTTTTTTCAAGCGCATCCCATCTTTGCAATTGCACAGCACGAAACCAAGTCTCCACGACTCGACTTCCCGCCTCTTGACGCACAATGTCTAAAAATTCTTCCCAAATGCCTGTAATCACGATAATTTCTCAATAGATATGAAAAAACTGAATAAGAACGTATGCATTAATAATACCAGAACAATCTCATTTAAAAAAGTAAAAGAAAATAAGCAATTATATGGCTCCAAATAGCCATATAACTAGCAATACATTCTGACTCGACACATCATTCATTAAGCACAGACAAACTACTTACTTGAAACATATTGCAATGCCTTCCCCTGACAACTTGAACCCACAATGCAATTATTGCTGAAGGCTAACATATTCATCATTTGTTGCTGATTTTGCTCTATTTGGTTGAACTTTTGATCAACATATGTTTGTGTTCTTTTCTCAGATGAGGCAAAATTTTCATCAAACTTACGATCGATAAGCGTTAATGTCTTGCTAGGATGCTGAATTAGCATTTTTTCTAACGTTGAAATCTGAGCATGTAAACTGTTATATTGCACATCTTTTTGATCAGAAATAAGCGTCAACCGATCTTTTACTTGTTGGAACTGGTGTAACATCGTTTGATGCTGCTGCATAGTCATATTGTTTTGCTGTTTTAACTTTTCTTGCAAAAATGTACGCAATTCTGCAATTCTTTTTTGCAAATCTTCTCTTGCAAGCATAATAGACGTTTCTGTGCTCTCAAAGCCCTGAGCAATTTCAATACGTGTATCATTTAATGTTTGTTGCACTTGTTCAGTGCGCTCTCCATTTGCCAGTACCTCTTGGTGCACCTCCTCAATTTGCTCTGAATTCGCATGCACACGATAGGCAATATAAGCAACAAGAGAACTCAATGCCGCACCACCGACTAACATCTGTTTATCCTTCAACTGCAACATTCCCCACAAAGAACTCACACCTCCTACAGCTGAGAATAAACCCTTTTTAAATACACCGAAGCTCAACTCTATTTGTTCAGCAGGAATGGCCGGTTTCAATTTACCACCTGCCAATACAAAAAGCATTTCTGAATTATTCGCTAAAAAATCCTTAGCTAATGTTCCATAAGACGTAAATACATCAAGTATCACTTCTGCAGTTGTTACGGCCATCGCTGAACTTTGTACACAAAAAGCTAATATCCCTATCTGAATAAATTTTGCATTAACCTTCATGAAATCCCCCTTAAAGATTTTCACTCAGTATATAACACAGTCATTGTTATTCGCAAAGGTTAGAAACTTGGATACAATATTAGATGATCGTATCAAAAAATGTAACTAAACCATTCAACATACCTTGCGCCAATTGTTCTTGATAGGTATCAGTTGCCAAACGTTTTGCCTCTTTTGGATGGGTTAAAAACCCCAATTCTACTAAAATACCCGGGTAATTAGCCCCTAATAATAATTGAGTAACTGCTTGCTTTACTTTACGATCACAAACATGCCCCGTTTCTTTAGCAGTAGTTAAAATCCCCTTATGCACATGTTGGGCTAAACGTTGACCTTGCTTATAAAGATTGGCAAGTGATGAGCGAAAGTTGGCTGGTGCATTATCATTCTCATGCTTAAATAAATTAGGATGTAAACAGTAAGTTTCAATGCCCTGAATATCATCACGCCCTGCGCTATTGACGTGCAAAGAGATATACATATTCGGTTTAATCTCATTAATTTTACGCGTTCGCGCATCCAAAGGTACAAACGTATCACCATCACGCGTTAAAGTAACAGAAAAGCCTTTTTTTTTAATAAATCGGCTAATGTTGTTCCAACTTTGAGCGTTACATCCTTCTCTGCAATGCCAAACATGCCAATTGCACCCGGATCAGAACCTCCATGACCACAATCGATAACAATGTGGGGCTTTTGATTATAAGCAAGTTGCAGCAACGGCTTTTCAATACTACCAATCTGATTTAAAAAAGACTTATTAATCAATCGTACCACCACACCCTTATGCTGAGTAATTGAATCAAATGTATCACATGCACAGGCAATATTATTCGGATCATAACAAAGTTCAACACGTAATCCTTTACGGGGTTGATCAACCTCAGTACACGCAATGCGATAATGTTTCGCATTTTGTTGCATTTCGCTTAACTTATTTTTGCATCGATTATGCATACCATTAAATGAAAAAAAATAAGTCTCATGTCTCCATCCCTTATTCTCTTGATCGTTATGCACAATTGAGTGCACTGTTGGTTTTTCGTCAAAGTAAAAAACCAATTTTTCCAGTTCTATATGTGGCGTCTCATGCAATTGCTCAGCTTGTGGCACTCGATGTATATATACTTTTTCTAGACGATTTGCTTGTACGTTCATCACTAGAAACAATATTAATATCTTTTTCATACTTTTGCCCTCCTTTTTAAACCAATTGTGGCACTGCAATATAAGATAATCTTCTTGAACGTTCCCATGCGCGCATAAAACTCAGCATGGGATATTGTTTTAATGTTTGCTGATCACTTGGTGCGGCAGGATCATGACAAATCACCAGATGTTTTTTTGCATCATAGCCAATCACCAACAATAAGTGACCATTATTATATGCCTTTGGTGCACCGATAATGCTACCGCGAACACTCACTACTACTGGAATACCATTACTTAATTTTTGGTGTAAATCTGCAAATGAATGCAACCTTCCGGTGTAAAACTGCATTTTACCATCTGCAAGTTCAAATGCATGAGCCGTATTAAATGGCCAGCTGCCATATGCTTTTAAACCATAATCAAATGATGATTGCGCAAATTGTAATGGATTAATTTCTTTTTTGGTCAAAAATTCAAGTAACATACTACATGAAGTAGGTGAACACATCATACGTTTTTGCGCGTGGGGTAACATTAACTGCGATTTTTTTGGCACAGCATTAACCAATACTGATGACAACGAACCATATGGGCATGTTTCGTTGCTAAATTTGGTTAAATCTGAAGCATTCACGGTAAAACTTTTGATGTTACGCAAATCAGCATTATCAGCTAACATCTTTATGCGAAAAGCATCTGCTTTATGATTGTTTTCCGTCTCTAAACGCACATAGAGATATCGGCATGTCCCATCCGATCGTGATTCATAGGACTTTTGCACATTATTGCCCCAATCAACCATTTTATGCCACGGTCCCCACCGCTTTTTTTGCGCATTACGCACCTGAACGTAAAATGAATAATGCCCTTTATCCGGCCTGAATGCATTCCAACTGAACAATAATTGTGTAAATGCAGGCACGTTCAGTTTGGTGAACACCTTTTGATTCTGCTGCATCTTATCTGACATCAATTTATGATAATGCCAAGTCCAAGGCTCTTTTTGTGCATATACACTCAACGTTGCTATGCACAATGCAAACTTTATGTAATTCATGTTATGCACCTCCTCACAACAATCTATTTTCTATTATGATAATTTATAGCTAGTTAAAAACTCAACAGATTTCTATATGTAAGTAACTTTTATAGTAATCTTCACCTTTTTGCATGTAATTTGGCACACTTAAATAAAAGAAGGTTCTTCAATAATATAATATTTTTTTATTTAAACTTCCGGCTTAGCTCAATCCTACAGAGTTACAACATTTTGAGCACAAGCTACGCCGGACAAGCAGGATGAAAAATGAACAGACTTTACATCAGTATCTTCATTCACTCTTTTATAATGCCTAATTGTTTCACACAAAAAGCAGTTGTAGTCGCCCCTATTATTGATTTAATTGGACAACCTCTGGCAAAACACGCGTTAACCTATGACACACTACCAGTGGCAAGTACTTATGCGCAAGGGTGCCCACGCATTCATCAATTGATATTTAATGAGGTGGTTGAAATTATCAAAGAAACCGATCATGAATATTGCATTTCTATCCCACACCTTTTTTACATCACTCATACAAGCAATGCACCAAAATGTTGCTATTGGACCAACAAAAAACATGTGTTAAAATTCTCAGAGCTATCGCAAACAATTCATAAATTCGTGCCGAAGCCCAAATATTTCAAGCAAAAAACAGCTCCTTGCGACAATATCGTTACCATTATTAAACCATTTTATAGCAAACAATTACAAATGACCTTCTCTGTTGGAACACGCTTTGTTATCAAAAGCAAAAAAAGACAATACGCCGTTGTTTATGCACTTAATCCCAAAACAAAGAATATTGTCACTTTACGCTTGCCATCATCACACTATGTTACATCTGGTCAAAACGCTCAAAAGATCTATGTAAAACTACTTAATGATTGGGCAAGTATGCCAGGCTGTATTCCTTATGTATGGGGAGGCTGCAGCCTAACAAAGCCAAACAAAACTGATACATTTACTCAAAAAGACACATTTTTTGTTATTAACAACGATACACAAAAACAAAAAAACGGTTTTGATTGTGCAGGACTCATTGCGCGAGCTGCTCAAGCTGCGGAAATGCCCTACTATTATAAAAATACACTCACTTTGGCAAAACACTTAAAACAGGTGAAAAGAAAAGAAGACATAGCCGATGGCGATTTGATTTGGATTCCTGGCCATGTTATGGCAATTGGTAGCTTGAAAGACAACTTAGTTATTGAAGCACGCCACTATAATCATGGCTATGGCAAAGTGCAGAAACTTCTATTACATGAAATTTTTAAAGGCGTCAAAACATTCAATCAATTATATGATGCCATTGCAGTTGGCAAACCATTAAAGCGTTTGCATAAAAATGGGCATGTAGTGCAAACAATCAAAGATGCAAAAATCCTTTCTATGCAAAGTTGCTACAATCAAACAAACAAAGCTTAATTTACCAACTCGCATTCCATCGTCCAAGCACTGTTTGCCCACCATAAACCATTTGTCCCAATCCAACAGAAAGCGAAACATCTGATGGCAAAAATATTTCAACTCTGGAGCCGAAACGAATCATGCCATAGGTATCGCCTACTTTTATCTCGTCACCGGCATGGGCCCACCAACAAATCCGCCGTGCAATCGTGCCTGCAATTTGACGAACCATAATACGTTTGCCATTGTTTGCCAGTATAAAAACATCATTGTGTTCATTAAGTTTTGAGCTTTTAGGCAAAAAGGCCACATTAAACGCACCTTTGTGATAATCAATGTGTGAAATCGTGCCAGCAACAGGAATCCATTGCACATGCGCATCTAAAACTGAAAGGAAAATTGAAACTTTTTGGTCAAAACCATGACCAACATCGCCAAAACTAATATCAACTATTTTTCCATCCGCCGGACAAACGATAACACTTTTATCATAATCACATTCGGCACACATTCGTTGCGGAAGGCGGAAAAACCAAACCGAAAACACAAAAAACAACACCACCAAATAGCTCAAAGGCCGATAGATCAAAAAAGATAAAATCCATGCCCCGATAATAAACATCAAAAGCGTGAAGCCCTGAGACCACAACAGATTAGTTGATAATAGATGCCATAACATTGATTTAAGTTCCTACAAAAAAAAGAGGTATCAACTTAATGATACCTCTTTTTTAATTTTTGCAAAATGAGTGACCTTAGTTACGCCAATGCCTTCTTATGGTCTCAAGCACCTGCCGTAGACTAGGATCTTGGCAGTGGCATCTTTGACGTGTTTCTTCTTTCACATTTGACCATTTACAATAACCATAATAACCGCCAATCAATGCACAAACTGAAACCTTTGGATGATCGGCTAAATATTTGGTCACCTTAACGATCGCACCCGAACCATCTACTACAACTCTTGTTCCAATACGCGTTACATTGCGTAAAATAGCATACGAGTTGTTTCCAATCGCAGATAGATTTTTCCAAAGTGTATCTGCGTCCTCTTCTTTTAGAATCGGAGCATCACTTGGACTCACCGCCATAATTGGCTGAGCAAAACATGACATTATCGTAGTTATTAAAATAATTTTCTTAAACATAGTATAACCTCACAAAAATATTATTGATATTAAGCAACACCAAGCGCATGTAGTCTTGCTCGCAACTTTTTTTCCCACTTAAATAATTCCCATGTAAATTGCGTTGCAATTCCCTCATAGGTGTTTATTGAACCCCAGAAATATGAATGTATCACTTCACATGCACATTGATTCCAGCTTGCAAGACTTGCAATGTCAAATTCATGAACCTTAAATGGCGCGAGAATACGAGAACCCCAAATCCACGGCGCATGCTGTAATTGATAAAGTTTGGGCATCCCAAGACACGCAATGCGTGGCTTGATGTAATTTTCGATATTCGTGATTTGTTGTTCCGAAAATGCGACATTCATGGCGTAAAAATTACCCTGATTTACGCCAGTTATATTAGGCCAATTACCGTCGTTTTGATTCTCCGGAAACCATTCCGCCAATAAACTATAATCTCTCAAACCCTGCTTTAATACTTCAATACGATCAACATAATTTTCTATTGTTTGCTGAGAAGCATTGTTGAGCTCCAGATCTGCAATCTTTAGTTGCGCTGTTTGTGGCGTTTGTGTTCCATCCGACACAGGCAAAATAGGACTCAGAAAATATGCTGCTTCTTGCATATGTTTGTTGAACGTGCAGTAATCATAACATTGCCAACTTAAATATGTTGCCAAAGCTGCTGCTAAAGTGAATGACGTTTTTTGATACTTTGCACCAAACGAAGCAAATCCTCTTGTAATGCGTGTGCCTAGTTTTATGCCTTTAGTCAATATCTTGCTAAAGCCACCAAGCATTTTGCATCCATCAGTTAGAATGCTAACAACATTATCACCAATATCTTGAATATCAGCAGGAATTTGTGACGTCTCTGTAGCTGGTATGGTCAATGTGACCTGAGCAAGAAAAGCAAAAGTCAGTAAAGTACGAATTTTCATAATAACCCCATTTATCGAAATCTTTTTATCTTTAAAAAAGATATTACTATACTTTACTAATTTACCCGAACGCGCGATTATGTCAACAGGCTGAACACCCCAAAGAAAGTTAATGTCATATAGGAATTTATTATAATGTATATGGTTGTTTTGCCAGAAGAGCGCGACGTAATTTTGGATATTGTTGTGTGTTGCCAATTAGGCAGAAACCTTTCAATATGCCATTTTTAAGCGTATATCGATGATAATAAGCATCATTTTCTCGTTCAATCAGCTCAAAATCACTCAAATCTGCCTCATTCGGACCACAATTAAAGAACTTTATTCCAAAAAATGCTGAACTAGTGATTATTAAAGCCCCCTTATATGGCTTCTGATTGCCAGTCATTGCCATGGCTGCATACATTCCTTGTTGCATTGCATCAGGCCAGGTGCAACTTGCAAGTTGATCGCCTGAAATTTGATCAATAATTGCTATAACATCGCCCGCTGCATATATATGCGGATTTGATGTCTGCAAGTATTCATTAACCTCAATGCCATGCATATTAACTTTAATGTTTGCCTTATCTGCAAGTTCCATATTCTGCTTTACGCCAATTGCCACCACAAGCAAATCGGCTGATAATGTTGTGCCATCATCCAATGTAATAGTGTCTAATTGTTCATTTTTGCCCGAAACTGCAGTAACGGTATTGTTTTTATAAACATCAATGCCTTGTTTTTGCATTAATTGCTCTATCAATGCACTGCCTGCCATTGGCACATGTCGTGACAACAGCTGATCACCCTTTTCAATCACGGTTACATCAATATTATGCGCACTCAATGCATCGACTGCTTCAAGCCCACTCAATCCTGAGCCAACCACCACTGCTTTTTTGGGCTTATTTTGCTCAATAAAGGAATATAATTTTTGGGCATGACCAAGACTGTGAAATGCAAAAACATTGCTAAAATTTTGAATTTGATCGATGTTTGGCCAAACTGGACTCGCCCCTGTGGCGATTAATAGATCATCATATGATTCATGGCTACCATCTTGCAACATAAGCAATTTGTTATCAGACGCAATATCAATAACTCGTGTGCCCAGCCGTAAATCAATATTAAATTGTTTGGCTTGCTCTAAAGTGAGCGTATAGATTTGTTCCTGTGTTTTTTCTTTGCCCAAATAATCGGCCAAAAAACATTTGTTATATGGTGGCTCCATTTCAGCTGAAAAACAGATGATCTGCGCTTCTTTATCATATTTGCGCAAAGTACGCATTGCTGCAACACCTGCCGCTGAATTGCCAATAATGATATATTTCTTTTTCATAATCCAAACACAATAGGTTGCAAAGTGTAAAAGTGTAATAGATCCTAGTGTAACATACTTTCGGTAAGGTTTCTTGATAGCTCATATGCTGAGAATTTCTATCAAAAGCAAATAAAGTCACCCGACGTCACGCAAATTATTGACATATTTAACACATGCGTTACTTTATGTACATAACAAATAGCTATATTCACCTTTTAGTAGGACTTTTTCATGAAATTCGTGTATTTTTTCATCGTTTCTCTTTGTGGACTCATATCTCACTCTTCACTTGCAATCATATGCGAAGCTACGGTTATGAAGAACAAACAGTCCGGCAAAACGATTGTGTGCTTTTCTGATTATCACGAAAATTATTTTCTTCATCTTATTAACGAACAACACAAAGCTCATTTTGAAGAAATAATTGATAAACAAAAGAATGAGATAACTTCTATTGCGAATACAATAAACAATTTGGACACCACCAAAGGATCGGAGACAATAATAATAACGGAATCAGGTCCAATTGCTATCGGGTCCATAATTGATGATTTTGTACTTGGCCACTTTTCGATTGAAAAAAATATGGTTCTGCACACTCTTCCCAAATTATTTCTTACAAATATTTTATCTGAAGCAATCAAAAACAACACAATTATTGAGACATTAGAAGCTAAGCTTCAAAGATTTCAAGCCCCCCCTGGAGCAGTAGGATTCTACCTTGATAGCAATGCTCAATGGATATTCGGGGACAATTTACGCACAGATACAGACTCATTTATTGCATTCGAAGCTTACTCTCACTGGGAAAACATAAAGCATATCTTGGATATAAAAAAAGAAGCTAGCAAACAACTTGAAGACTACACGCTATCTAGCATAAAAAAATATCTTAAAAACCGATGGATGTCTCTAAAAATAACATTAGGGCTCGCTCCTAACATTTCCCAAGATATAGAACAAATCACTATTTCCTATGTGATGGAATATCTTATCGATTTAAAAAAATACTACGATACATATCAGCTACCATGCCAAAGTTGTTTTGATAATATTATGAATATCATTAACGAAGTATTCGAAACAAATCAATTGCAACCAACCAACCATATTGTAGAATTACACCAATACCTCCTCAACACTAATCAATCATCAAAAAGAGACGAACTGAACAACAACATTATTATGTTGATAAGTCTAAAATTTGATCTTGAACTCGCAATATATCTTAACAGTATTAATAACATCGAATCACAAAAAAATATCATATTTACGGTCGGCCTTGCTCATTCGCCATTTATAAAAGAATTTGCATACCAAAACAACTATGAATTAATGCATTCGTGTGGATTGCCTGAAGAACTACTTGCGGAGGCGTGCACATCCACCAATCCTGAACTATTGCAAGAACTAATCGCAATGCTACCTTCACAAGCTCCTACACATGAGTTAAGCGAAATTATCAAAAATCTCTACTCATAAAAATAGTATAATCCTTTAGGAAACCGAGCTGCCAGTTCGCGTTGATACGTCATCGTGTAAAACTATGCCGGACTAAAGACGAACGACAACAGGGCTTCCGCAAACAACTGAAGGATCCGTTCAGGATTGATATTTCAAAAAAAACGAGCTCTTCTTTTGTAGTTTAAAAACATAAAGAGGAGCTCAAATGATCAGAAAAACTGAGCGTAAATTAACTTATCCCGTTGCATTACTTTTGTCTAGCCCATCTCGAAAAACTTTCGAATCGTTAGGTCGAGAAGCAGGTGTAAGTGGAGACTTTTCCGGGGGACTTGATCAAGGTTGTGAATGCAGTCTTTAAAAGAAAGCGCCTATATTTAATTATAGATGATACGTTGATATTGAAAATGTACTTCAAACTTATTGCTGGTGCAGCTGAATCGCCAACAATAATATATTTTTCATACGCACAATCGTAAAACAAATTACTTTAACCGTTACCCTGCAACCAAATGAAGGCGCCTCTCAGCCGATAAAATCATGCTACATGTTGCAGGTGTGATATCGTATAGAGAAGCATCTTTTGGATAAATCCATTTATAATCTGCATGCTCAGATAATACTACCTGAATAGGCTCTTTAATCTTGACCAAAAAATTAACACGCCTTGTTTTTAGCCCTGATGAAGAATAAAAATCCATTGATCCAACATGATCAAAAACAGTTTCAATACAACAACCGGTCTCCTCTAAAACCTCTCTATGCAATGCATCAATTAAATTTTCATTTCGCTCTATTGCACCACCTGGAAGTTCATATATATTCGGCATAAAATCATCTGGCAATCGTTTCAGTACCAATATTTTTTTCTTATAAATAATTGCCGATCCAACGGATAATTTCTCTATGCCATCTTTTGTTGCTTGATCTGTTAGCTTTTTAATCAAGTCATTCATCTAGCTTTTCTCCTTTTTTGATAAAGCTTTTGGCTGATAAGTGCGAGATCCATCTCTAAAAACTGAAATGCCCTTGAGACCACTATTATACGCGTCTAAATAGATTGCCATAATGTCTTGAGATGTTATATCGTTTGACACATTAATAGTTTTTGAAATAGATTCATCAATTGCTTGCTGCGCAGCAATTACCATAGCCAAATGCTCCTTATAAGAAAGCTCTGTTGCCGTCACAAATGGATGTTTTCCTGGCAGTTTAGCACAAGAACCCGTTCTATATATTTCTTCAATGATGTCATCTGGAACGCTTTCTTTTTTCAAATAATTTTGCAATAGTGGATGCAAGCCATCACAAGTTTTCATGCTAAATATCGGCTCTATACTTTGACTCGCTCCAATAACAATCGCACTCCTACCTGTAGGCGGCAATGAAGTCACAGTCGCATGCCGTAACATTTTGTTATCTTTTATCTGCTTTGCCAAAGTTACCCATTCTTCACGTGTAATACGAGATGAATCTGATCTTGCGTACTTATCAACCAAAAACGATTCATCCATAAAACGACTACCTTCAATCGCAGTAAACGAGCCTCGTGCTTCGGCCAAATGCATTGATGTAACTTTCGCATGATAACTTATATAACTAAGCAACTCTTGCAATAGATCCTGTGCTTTTTTTTCACCATATGAAATATTACACTTTAATAGTAAATCAGCAAACCCACACACGCCAACACCTATTTTGCGTTTTTTTTGCATGATATCCTTACTCTCTACCGAAGAGTAGCGCTGGATACTTATTTCAAGAATAGCATCCAGAGCACGCACCATCATGCTCACCACAAAGCTCAACCTTTCAAAATCAACCTGATCACACTTATCGGCCATAAAAAAAGAAGCTAAATTTATATAACCAAAAACACATGTTTCGCCTGGAGCCAAACCAACCTCTGCACAAGGAGCTGTTGTTTTATACTGACACACCAATGGCGTAGGATTATCCTTATTTAAACGATCAAGCGAAATGATTCCAGGATCTCCACAATTATGAGCCGATCCCGCAATTGTCTGTAATATTTTTTTTGCCGATACTACACGTCCATCCCTGAGCTCAAATGACTCATTTTTTTCTGCGGCTTCCATAAATGCATCGGTAACATTCACCGAAATATTAAACTTCCAATCTTCACCTTTTGCATCCGAATCTACTTTTTCCTTCACAAAATCAAATATATGTGGCGAATCAACATCCAAGATCGCCATATTGCCAACAGGACGCTGTTCTTTCATGCTTGCCGCACCTTCGACCGCTACACGATTCAGAAAACGCAGCATCTCAACAGGATTATCTAAATCTGAAAGGTTATATCCCGTGCCCATACCATCTTGATGATATCGATCAACAATCTTTTTAATTTTATGCATGTCTTCGGCTAAGTTAACCGGTGGCATTGCACAAGCTGAAAGTGGACGATCATCAAAACGACCTGCATTCGTCAAAATTGGTGTACTAAAAACTATATCGCCGTTATCGAACAAGCGACCAATAGTCGAAGCAAATTTCTTTGTGGTAAGACCATCAATCGGCGCTAAAGCATATTTATCTTCTGCATCAGCAATCACTCGAACTATGCGCTCGACCATTTCATGCGGCTTTTCTCCCTGAGCAAGAATCCTGCCATCTACCAGAATTTTTTGTGCAGCCTCTGTTTTAGTTCTAAATTCTGAACTATATATCAAAAAATTTTGACACTGTGAACTAGCAACAATGAGTGCCTCTACAGAAAGCAATATACACATAATAACCCGCCTAAAAAAAATAACTCTTTGCACGAAAAACCTTTCTAATAAATGAAAACATTTCAATAAAGAGTAACAGAGAGAAATGAAAAGTAAATAGGCTTAGTGCATATGACAGTAACAATAACTACATATAAAACCTTTTTACCAACGCAGGCAAACCTGGCATAATTGGACACATTAAGGATGCTTGCGCATGCTCTAAAAATGTTTTTGGGGCAAGCCAAACATACGAACTAAACGCAGTTGGGCAACATGAAATTTCAAGACAATCAACCTCTACTTCAAATATACCTTTGAACATACTTGTCTTTGTCTCTTCTGGCGTAACCACTGTAAGTTTTTTAAAAGTGCATATATCAAGACACACCTCTTCGGCAACTTCACGCCTTAAAGCCTGCTCATAGCTTTCTCCCGCTTGCACACAACCACCAACAAGAGCGTAATGCCCTGGTAAATAATCAAGATGATTTGCTCGTCTTAAAAAACAAAGCCTCCCATCTTTACTTTTAAGAAACGCCAACACCGCACGTCGATAGCCGATATCTCTAGCAAAAGCTTTAATCCGCGACATTGAGTCAACAACACAATCTTTACTGTCAACAATATCTATTAACTCATCATTTGAAGATAACCTAGGCATTTTTTTTTGTTTCATATACATCCTTATTTTTCACTACAATTCTTCCATTAAAGAAATTGGTCAAGCTAGTCATGTTTTTCCAAGAATTTAAAACTACTGGGAAAATATGACCTATTCATAAACAACACTTACAGATTGACTTTGAAAAATGACTTAGGTTACAAAAAATCGCACAGTGAAGCCTTGGCGAAAACTGGTGCGCCCGATAGGGATCGAACCTACGACCTTCCGTCGTCGCCTTCGGCTATGCCGGACTAAAGACAGATTTTGTAAGGTCTAATATATATCCATTATGTATGTTAGGCCTTAAGTACTGGCCATGCCAGGCGAAGCTTGCCGAGCTGGAAAGCCCGGACCCTCCTATGTTAAAACTACGGAGGACAGGTAAGCGAATTCTGGCCTGCCATACGAAGCTTTATGCGAAGTATGGTGCGCCCGATAGGGATCGAACCTACGACCTACAGATTAGGAATCTGTCGCTCTATCCAACTGAGCTACGGGCGCAATACGGAAATAGTTTATTAAAATTAAATCCGTCAAGAAACTGGCTCCTACTTCGCTCTTTTAGAGCTACGAAGGACAGGCTTGCCAGTCATTTTACTCCAGAAATTTAAAACTTCTATTTTAGCTTAGCCAATTCTGGCCTGCCATACGAAGCTTTATGCAAAGTATGGTGCGCCCGGTAGGACTCGAACCTACAACCTACGGATTCGAAGTCCGGTACTCTATCCAATTGAGCTACGGGCGCATATCGCAATATTTATATAGTTAGAGAGTACAGAAATTACCTATAATGTCCAGCTCACGTACTATTTTTTTGATAATGCGAAACTTACTTTTCATTAGGCGTCAGATTACGCAATTTATCAAATGCAAATATTGACCCACCACGTTCAGTTGTTTTCACTGCAGCAGAATTTCCAAGCTGCAGCCTTAACTCTCCATATATCCATCCACCCTGTGATTTTACTGCTATTTTGGTCGCTGGCTGCGTTCCTTCATAAAATTTATAAGCATCTTCATCTAGGTGTTCCACTATAGAGGAATCTACGGGTTTGCCCAACACGGCGCATTCAACCAATTTCTGAAATTGTGCCACTTTTTTTGATTGTTCATCTGAGGAACAAAAAATAGCTGAACTACCCGCGCAAAGCAAAAATAGTAGAAAATAACGCATTAATATCTTCCTTTTTTAAATTAATCCATAAAAATAATCTATTTTCATAGCTTAAATAAGATTTTTCTGCTGCGCAATTACCTTTTTAAAAAAAACAAAATCAACTTTTATCATCAAAAATATTTACAAATTGAAAACAATAGTGTTAGTCTGATGATAGAGGGCATAAATTTTACTCCAATCTCCCCTATAACTCGTATCATGTTTATTCATGAATGAGTGAGGTAAACGGCCAGCTTTATGCTGGCCGTTACCTTTTGGCAAATGCTGCTAAAAACTCTTTATTGCCCTCAGTGCCATAAATAGGCGACTCGGTGACATCAATCAACTCATAACCATGGGCAACAATACCATCAGTCACTTTTTGAACAACCATTTCATGCACTTTGGCATCTTTGATGATACCACCTTTGCCAACTTGATGCTTTTCGGCTTCAAATTGCGGCTTTATCAAAGTAACAAGGAGTCCATCGGACTTGAGAACTTGATCAATCGCATCCATCACCTTCAAAATCGAAATAAATGACAGATCAAGCGAAACTAGGTCAACCAATTTCCCAATCGTATCTTTGGTGATATGACGCAAATTAGTGCGTTCCATAACATGCACCCGTTCATCTTGACGAATCTTTTCGTGTACTTGGCCATGCCCAACATCAATGCCAAAAATCTCTTTTGCACCACGTTGCAATAAGCAATCGGTAAAGCCGCCGGTGGAAAGACCTGCATCTAACACAGTCAAACCATTAACATCAATGCCAAAATGATCTAATGCCTTTTCTATTTTAAATCCTGCACGTCCAACAAACTTCGGCTCTTCAATTGAAAGCTCAACTTCTACATCAGGTTTAACTTGTGTGCCAGATTTATCGATGATCTTATCATCAACCTTGACTTTACGTTGCATAATCCAACTTTGAATTTGTCGGCGACTGTATTGCGGATAAAGTTCTTGTATGAGTTGATCAAGACGTATTTTTTTCATGTTCTAGCTATCTTTCATTGAGATGTTTTCATTTGTGCTGCCAAGCCACGCATTTTAAGAATATCTTGTGTGTTTTGCGTTAACGGATAATGGTAATCACGTGATAACTGAGATTCTTGTGCTACTACGATATCCATTGGAAGCACCACAAAGACATTATCTGTTGTCATCGTTAGATTGTCCGAAACCAATAGCGTTAAAAACTTACTATTTGCATGATCTTTAAAAGCAGTGCGTAAGTCATCTAGTGTGTGCACCTCTTTTCCATTAACTTCGTTCAATGTTGCCCCTACCATTACGCTGCGAGTTTTAAACAATTCTGAAGTAGGGAAAATATGAGTGATCAATAGCACAGGATGTTGCTGATTTTTCATTTCTGCATAACGTCCAAGCCCTGGAATGGTTTTGCGCATACCCTGAATATGATTTGCTGTTAATTGCATGACTACCATGCCACCAAACACCTCATAATCAACCGATTCATACCCAGGATAAATTTTGCGAATTGGCGGTAACTCTGCCTGGCTAAACTTAACCGAAAGATCTTTGCGTTGCCCATTACGATAAATAGTTAGTCGCACATCTTCGCCTATTGCCAAACGACATACATAATCAATAATCGATATTTTATCTTCTGACCACGGTACGTTCATTTCACCATACACATCAAGACGATGACCATTAATTTCATAAATCATGTCACCACGTTGCACGCCTGCATTAAACAACGTACTATTTTTTACCACTTCAACCACATAACAACCACCTGGCTGAGGATTGCCCAAGTATTCGGTCAAACTTTCATTAGCATTATTGAACAATACACCCAAAAATGGTTTGCGCAGTAATTTTATTTTATATAAGTCGGGCAAAATTATTTTTGCATCATTAATAGGAATAATATAACCAACATTTTGAGCTTCGGTGACACCCGCAGAATTAATCCCAATCACCTCTCCATTAATATTCACCAATGGCCCACCAGAATTACCTGGATTAATTGGCGCACTCATCTGAATATATTGCCGTTCTCGGCCACTAATCACACCCGTGGTACTTTTGAGTGATTGCAAACCTAATGGGTAGCCAAGAGCCAATACTTCGTCAGAGCGGAAAACTAGATCTGAATCGCCAAGTGGAAGATACGGAATGCGACCCAATGCATTTCGAACAACTTTCACATCTTCGGGCAAAACGCGCAATAATGCTATATCACGCTCAGGACTCACGCCCACCACTTCAACCTGAATAATACGTTTACCCAATGAAGGAATCTGAATCCACAATGCTTTTGCCTGATCTACAACATGTGCATTGGAAAGCAACTCGCCATCTTCACTAATGAAAAAAGCCGAACCACTTGAAGAATATTGAGCCGGAGTTTTATAAGGCTGCAAAAGATCTATTTCTGATATTTGTGAGAAAACCTGTACAACTGTATCTTTTACCTGTTGTTGAATTGGACGCCACACCTCGCTTTTTGCAACGATCTTTTCAATAATCTGTTTACCAGCTCCCGCAGCATGTTGCACGTTTGGCATTTTTTGCATATGCGTTACAGTGCGCTTAATATCATATAAGTTAAAAAAAAGAATACCAATAAGCCCAAAAAGGGCCGCTCCGAGGGCTGCTAAGCTGATGGTAATAAAAGATTTGGTCATTTTCATTATAAATCCTAACGGAAAGCCTAATGCACGCTTTAATATTATAAAAAGGTTCCTAACTTTTATTTTAGAGCAAATAAAAATAAAAACTAGGCGCACCTCTTATAGACGATTTGCAAATCAGACAATATTAAATTAGGCTTATATAATCTAAAATTGTTATATATAAGGTATTTTCAGGAGTACTATTTTGAAAGAAAGCCCAAAAAATCCCGTTACTTTAGATACCCTTGTTGCACTATGTAAGCGACGTGGGTTCATTTTCCAAACTGCCGAAATTTATGGTGGCCTGAATGGATTTTATGATTTTGGCCATTTAGGGACTCTACTCAAAGAAAACATTCGTCAAAATTGGCGCAACTCATTGTTTAATAAAAAAGGTGAAATCACCTTCATGGAAGGATCGCTAATTGGTCCGGAAGCCATGTGGATTGCATCGGGACATGTGCAAAACTTTCATGATCCTATGGTTGATTGCATGGAATGCAAACACCGCTTTCGCTCAGATCACATTGATCTTGAAAAATCATGTCCAAATTGCGGCAAAAAAAATTGGACTGAAGTACGCACCTTCAACATGATGTTCAAAACAAACATTGGAGCCGCTGAAGCTCATGCAAGCACCGGCTATTTACGCCCTGAGACAGCTCAAGCTATTTTTGTTAACTTCAAAAATGTGCTTTCAACTTCTCGCGTAAAAATACCTTTTGGTATAGCACAAATTGGCAAAGCCTTCCGTAATGAAATAACGCCAAAACAATTTTTGTTCCGCATGCGTGAATTTGAACAAATGGAAATGGAATGGTTCTGCAAGGCAGAAGATGCACAAGAAATGTTTGATTTCTGGCGCCAAAAACGCCTTGATTTCTATCATGATTTAGGCCTAGATAAAGAAAAACTTCGCCTGCGCCCGCATGAAAAAGACGAACTTTCGCACTATTCATCTCAAACTGATGATGTTGAATACAACTTTCCATTTGGTTGGAAAGAACTTGAAGGCATTGCGCATCGTGGCAACTATGATTTAACCCAGCACACAAAGCACGCTGGAAAAGATCTTGCAGTGTTTGATGAACAAGCTAAAGCATCCTATGTTCCCGATGTCATCGAATGTTCCGTAGGATCAGATCGCTTATTACTCACCATCCTGTTCGATAGCTATAAAGAAGACACCATTGATGGCGAAACAAGAAATTATTTTGCATTCAAGCCATCCATTGCACCAATTAAAGCTGCTTTTTTCCCGTTGAGTAAAAAACTAGAAGAACCTGCGCGTGCTATTTTTGATGACATTCGCAAAGTAGTTCCGCACATTCAGTTCGATGTTTCGGGTTCAATCGGCAAACGTTATCGCAGACAAGATGAAATTGGCACGCCACTATGTTTTACCTATGATTTTGATAGTGCTGAATCAAATACTATTACCGTCCGTGATCGCAATACCACCAAACAGGAACGCATTGCCATTGATGAAATATTGCCCTACATTCAAAAGGTTCTCACATCATAATAATCAAGTGAATAATTATGCTTAAATCATTATATAAGTGGATGGGATCACGCGTACACTCCAAACACGCCGATCTCATTTTGACCCTGCTTTTTTACTTTGAAGCACTTATTTTCATTATTCCTACTGATCCAATGCTTATTATCTATTGTATTGAACGACGAGATAAGGCATATTGGTATGCATTACTTGCCGCAATCGGCTCTGTGCTAGGCGGCATGACAGGCTATGCTATTGGTTATTGGATTTGGCAAGATTATGGGCAAAACATCATTCATAGTACCTGGGTTAATATGGTGTTTAAGCCAGCCGACTTTTATTATCTTTGTAATCTTTATAAACAACATGAATATTTGGCTATTTTTATTGCAGGATTCACTCCAGTTCCCTATAAAGCTGCCACATTCACCGCAGGTTTTTGCCAATTGGCATTCCTGCCATTTGTATTGTGTTCGTTTATTGCACGCGGCGCTCGTTTTTTAATCTATGCGGTAATTATTTCTATCTGGGGTGAACAAATTAAAAAATATATTGACCGGTACTTCAATCTCCTTGTACTCTTGGTTGTAGTATTAATTTCTGTATCCATATGGCTTTGCAAAGCATAAAGATGCTATAGGTGAAAAATTAAAGGTGATATATGCCCCCATCTAAACAGTTATCAAAATTTTCTCCTGGTCGCATTATTTTACTTTCAGTCTTCTTTACCATTCTTTCGGGCACTTTGGCGCTCGCATTGCCAATTTCACGTGTCAAGCCAGTTAATTTTATCGATTTAGTGTTCACAGCAACCTCATCAGCTTGTGTAACCGGTTTTTTTACCGTTCCTCTTGATAGTTTTAGTTCATTTGGTCACATAATTTTGATGATATTAATGCAAATTGGTGGTATCGGGCTCATAACCCTCACTATATTGCTTCTTTCATTGTTTGTAAATTTCGGTTTTGCACATCAAGTTATGGCCGGCCAGTTGCTCGAATTAGAGTCATGGAAAAACATTAAAAAGCTCATTATTTTTATTACTTTTTTTACTTTGATTATAGAAACACTCGGAGCGCTATCAATTTATCCGATATTACTTACCTGGTATCCACAAAATGATGCCATTTTTTTATCCATTTTTCATTCAATTTCATCCTTTTGCAATGCTGGCATTTCTTTATTTCCCGAAAGCTTAGAATTATTTAACACGAGCTATCCGTTGTTATTAATAACTGCAGTTTTAATGATTATTGGTGGTTTGGGTTTTATAACCTGGCGCGAAATCATCTACTATATAAAATCTCTTAATCGCAAAAAAAAATATACATTTTCATTACATAGTAAAATTGTATTATTCGGAACATTTGCAGCAATTACTCTCGCTACAGTTATATACCTAATTTTAGAATACGATAACAGTTACGCAAATATGAGTTATATTCAAAGGGTTATGAATGCTTTTTTTCAAGCAGCATCGTTTAGAAGCGGTGGCTATACAACAGTACCATTAAGCATGCTTGCTTTACCTACCTTATTTGTTTCACTTTTTGTTATGTTTGTCGGCGCCTCGCCAGGCTCCACTGGTAGCGGCGTAAAAATAACAACAATAACTATATTTTTAGCTTCCATAAAAGCTGCTGTAACAGACAGAACTGCCGTTGAGATTCGTGGCAGAAGATTGCCTGAAGATCTAGTATATAAAGCAATCGCTATTGTAGTTCTTGGCATGACATGGATATGTATGACCACTTTATTTTTACTTATTACGGAGACTGGGTGGGGTTTTTTAGAAGTTATAGTTGAAGCTATTTCAGCATTCGCTAATGTAGGCATCTCAATGGGACTTACATCAGATTTAACGAATATAGGAAAATTTTTTATCATGTTGAGCATGATTATAGGTCGTGTCGGATCGTTAACATTAATATTAGCCCTACGGCAAATGGCACTCAAAAAAGCGCCCGAGCCAAAAAGATTTACCTATCCTGAAGAACGCGTAATGCTTGGATAACGACTAGTGTTATGCCGGACAAGGATGATAAATTTGGGAAATTTAAACTTTCGGTTTCGCACTAAGCTGGGCCGAATAAACAGGATGAAATTATGAAATTTTGTGTTATTGGTCTTGGACGTCTTGGTTATCAAGTTGCTATAACTTTGGCTGAAAACGGCATGGAAGTTATGGCAGTCGACAGTAATGAAGGAATCGTTGCATCAATTCGCGATAAAGTTACCCAAGCAATTTGTATGCGTGTAACCGATGAAGCCTCAATGCGTTCTATCGGCATAGATGAGATGGATGTAGTTATTCTTGCCATGGGCGAAAATTTTGCTCAATCCATCTTAATTACCGCACTGCTTAAAAAGAAACTCGAAATCAAAAAAGTGATCGCACGTGCCATCAACGATATCCACAAAGAAGTATTACAATTGGTTGGTGCAGATCAAATAATACTACCAGAAAAACAGATTGGCATACGTTTGGCAGATCGATTGAGTATGCCATTTATGGAATTAATTCGCTTGACTAAGAATTTTTCAATCAGCCAAGTTAAAGCACCCGAAGGTTTAGTGGGCAAAAAAGTATCTGATGCTGAGTTTTTCAAAAATTGGAATGTACGATGCATTGGTGTCAAACAAAATGATGAAGTTATTCCAGTTGGCCCTGAATACCTTATTAGTGAAGGTGAAATATTAATTGTATCTGGTCCAAACGATGCATTAGAAAAATTGGCAAAGCTATAGTTCGATGGTTCGATACTGCGTTCTACGAACGCAATTCACCACAGGCGGAGAATAAAGACTTAAATTTTAAATTTAAAAAATATAGAGAAAGCCCTCGCAATTATTGCGAGGGCTTTCTCTATATTAACAACATTATTTTTTATTTTTGGCAAAGTTAGTGACTCAGCAACCATGCATAGCCATCTTGACTCATCATACCAGCAGCTACTAAATAACTGAGCCCTTTAGTGACATGCGAGTTTCGATTCAACTTTTCATAAAGTGCTTTTTTGAAATTTTTGAACGACTTATAACCCAAGAAACAAACAAGAGCTATACGGCCATATGAATTATTCAACAACGCCGTTGCTGCCAATGTGCCCACTCCCAAACTCTCTAGCGCTTCTCGCACTTCGCTTTTAACTTCTTCATGAGAAATTATCAACCCATTTGAATCAGTTTCATCATTTGGATTTTTATCTATGACTAGTATTTCATTTGAATCATCACCTTTATGATTAATCTCATGATGGGTATTTTCAAGCGATATTTTTTCACCGAGAAGATTGTCATCATCATTGCCCCCAAGATTATCATCATTTAAAGTAACAATCAGCTCAGTGTCATCATTGCTCTTTGATAGCTCAAAATCATCATTATCACTCGTAAAAATAAAACATGGCATAAGTAAACTCAGCATGAGTAATTTCTTTGCATTCATCTGCAACACCTTTTCGTGTAAAATCGTTGTAAGATATAACTAATTGTGCTGCAGTATAACAAAAGAGCAAAAAAAAAGAAACGTATATTGCAACGTTTCTTTTTTTATTTTTTATCAGGATCAATAAAAGCTATACAGCCATAAAACGAATAACCGTTTTTGGCTGGCGATGGCCTTTTTTAACACGTGATTTTTTGCGACGTTTGAATTTGAAAATAACAATTTTAGGATCTTTTGTTTGCTTAATAATTGAAGCTTTAATTGTTTTTTCTAAATGCGGTGTACCAAATTCAAATGAATCACTGCCATTTTTATAAAAAAGCACTTCTTTGAATTCAATTGTGTCGCCTGGCTCACCTTCAATTTTTTCGATGGCCAAAGTTTTACCTTCAACGGCTTGATACTGTTTGCCACCTGTAGCGAAAATTGCGTATTTTTCGGGCATTTGAACTGATTCCATGCACATTCCTAATCGAGTTAATTTTATTCTTTAACGTATTTTACGGGTATTTTAGGTATATGAAATAGTTTAGCACATATATTCATTTGGTCCAGTGTTTAGCAAAAATCTAGCCTAAAACTTGCCCCGGAAAGGCAATTTATCCTAATTGTAATATCAAAATTCCTGCCATAACTTGCTCGCTTGAATATCATCGGCATCTTTATATTTTATTTTTTCTGGGAATAATGTTTTGTTTCCCTGGATAGTCATAAAAAACACCTGGCAAATTGCCACACCTGGGTAAATAGTCAACGGCTGCACGCAACTTAGTTCAAGCGTCCAAAATCCGCTTGAGCCCATATTGCCGAAACCAGCAGTGATATGCACATATAATCCCAAACGCCCTATTGATGATCGCCCTTCTAGCATAGGCGCATAAACATCTGTTGCTGTCCATTCCTTGGTTCGAGCTAAATAGATTTTACCTGGCTGAAGTTCATAACCAGACTCGCTCATGGTTATGCGCTCAGTCGGGTTATCCTTTTTCATGTCAAGTTTATGCTCCTGATAGACCAATAGCTCATTGTGCAAATGCAAATCATAGCTGTTTGGCCCTAAATACTCCGCATTAAATGGATTGATCTCAATATCATCAGCCGTAACAGCCTTTTTTATCTCATCTGCCGAAAGTATCATCCTTTCTCCCATTTTTTCCAAACTACTAAATAAGCAACTTAATGCTAACAAGTAGATGAAACAAAATGATATAAATACCTAGCCCCTCATCTGCCACAGCAAATCAAATGCTTTTTTTGGCGATAGTTCATCAAAATTGATCTCTTGCATTGTTTTGGCAAATGATACCAATTGCTTATTCTTCTCTTGTGCCAAATCATAAGCTGATTTGAGAGAATCAAACTCTTGTTTTAGACGAACATATGCTTCTGTGACATCGCCAGTATCTCTACCACCAATGTGCTGTGCCAACTGCTCTTCTTTAATTTTAAGCAACTGCAACAACTCTTGCGAGCGTTCAATAACTTCCTTAGGCAATTCCGCAAGTTTGGCAACCTGCACGCCAAAACTGCCATCGGCAACCCCACGCTTAATTTTATATAAGAAGGTAATCCCGTTTAGTGTTTTTTTGCTTGCAGCATGATAACTTGCAATACCCGGAAATTGCCTTTCGAGTTGAGTAAGTTCATGATAATGTGTAGCAAACATACATCGTGCTTGAACTTTTTTATAGATATATTCAATCACTGATTGCGCAATCGCAAGACCATCAAACGTACTTGTACCACGGCCAACCTCATCCAAGATAACCAAACTTCTTTCAGTCGCTTGCGTGCAAATAGTTGCAGTTTCTTCCATTTCCACTAAAAAAGTACTTTTGCCTTCAATGAGATGATCGCCCGAACCAATGCGAGTAAAGATGCGATCAAGTAAACTAAGATCTGCTTTATCCGCGGGCACAAATGACCCTATTTGTGCCATAATGCAAATATGCGCAACTTGACGCAGATAGGTAGATTTACCACCCATGTTGGGCCCAGTAATGATCCACAATGATTGCGTGTCGTCCAGCAAAGTATCATTTGGAATAAATGGATTGTGCGATGCAGTTTGCACAACCGGATGGCGTCCAGCATCAATTGCAATGGTACGATGATCATTAAACGATGGACACACAAAATCATAATCTGAAGCTGCACATGAAAAACCGAATAAGGCATCAAGATGGGCCAAGGCATGCGCCAATTTGCGCAAAGGCGTAACTTTACACTCAACCTCAGATTTGATTCTTTCGAAAATTTCTTTTTCAACTTTGCCAATGTTCTGTTTTGCTTCATTTATTTCCGCTTGCAGCTGTTGTAATTCAACGGTTACATAACGTTCTTTGCCCACTAATGTTTGATGGCGTATGTAATGTTCTGGCACGGCATGCAAGTTCGCCTTGGTTACTTCGATATAATAACCCTGTACACTTGTGTATCTCACTTTGAGTGAAGCAATACCTGTTTGGGCGATTTCACGTTGTTCAAATTCGAGTAATTTTTCATTACTATGATCAACTAGCCCACGCAAATGATCCAAATTTTGATCAAACTGCGGCTTGATGAGCCAATCTTTATCGCGATCATCATTGAGAGATGCAGCCAATAACTGATGTAATGCTGCAAAGTCGATAATATAAGACATGATCACATTGAGCAAAAAATCATTATTATATGTTTTTAATAGTTGCGTAATTTCTGGCAATACTTTGAGTGCATTTTTAAGCGCTAAAAAATCATTTAATTGTGTACGGCGCAATGCAATCCGCCCAACAACTCGTTCTAAATCACCGATTTCTTTTAAATGACCAATTAATTGATCACCTAGCGTCGCATGTTGTTTAAACAGCCTAACCACGTCATAACGTTGATTAATATGTTCAATCTTTGTTAATGGACGCGTGATCCATTTTTTTATCATGCGAGAGCCCATTGGGGTAATTGCTTTATCAAGCACCGCAAATAATGAACCTCGCTTGGAACCATCATGATTATTTTTTATTAATTCTAAGTTACGTTGCGTTGCAGCATCAAGCACTAAAAAGTCATCCGCCTCATAACATTGCATCGCATGAAATTGCCCCAATGCTTGATTATTATTTTTGCGCAAATAGGTATAAAAAGAATGCATTGCTGATTTGAGTGCATATTTTTCGCTCAAGTCGCGTTGTGTATTTTTGTGTAATTGTTTTGCAATCCAACCATCTAACTCTTTCTTGCCTTCACTATCATTTTGATTATGTTCAAGTGAAGTGAAATAACCAAGTTTTTTAAAATAGCTCAAAAAAGATTTGCCTGATGTAGTATGCGGTAAAATAATTTCATCCGGCATAAAGCGAGCTATTTCTGCTTCTAACTTTCGGTTATCATCTGCAGGAATCACGGTGCCAAACATTTGTGCCGTTAAAATTTCACCAAACAATAAACCCCATCCATCTTGCATGGGAAAAAAAGAACACAAATATGATGCAGACTTCGCATCAAGCAATTGCGTATCAGTCAATGTGCCGGGCGTCAAAACTTGCGTTACTCCACGATCAACAACTTTGCCGGGTGTCGCTTGTTCAAGTTGATCACAAATGGCAATCTTAAATCCACCACGCACCAATTTAATCAAATAATGCTGTAATGCATGTATGGGAACACCACACAATGGAATTGGTTCACCGTTATGATTTCCACGCTTGGTTAACGCAATGCCCAAATAAGCAGCAGCTTTTTTGGCATCATCAAAAAACAGTTCATAAAAATCACCCACTTGAAAAAGGAGTAACATATCAGGATAATCGTCTCTAATGGTAAAATATTGTACCATCAATGGCGTTAATTTTTTTGGTTTTGTCATAGTACATTCAAGTTTGATTGAAAATGGCGTTAATTATACGGAATCAATAAAACAAGTATACTTAAATACCAAAAAACTGCCACTTCGCCCATATACTTTACAAATATAGAGAGTTATGCCATAACAATGAAAAAAGGATATCACATGTACAAAAAAGTAATGTCATTCGCAGTCTTAACGTTTATCTGGAATATACATAGTGCAAATAAAATATCCATGCAAATTTTCTGCAACAACCCTGAACAAATAACCCTCCTTCCCACATATCATAGACATGCATGGTCTCAAACATGCAAAGCTATAACTGATAATGATGAAAAAAAGTTTGACTCAATATTCACTTCAGATTTAGCAAATAAGGTAGGATCTACGGATAAAGATTCAAAAGAATTGATAACGTTCATGACTTTGCTCGAATTTTTAGTAACAAATGCTGAAACCGATGCCCGAACAAACATGATGAAAAACTTATGCACTACAGGTGCTTTTCTGAATAGCACATATGATGTGATAAAAGAAGAACCTTATGGAAAGACCGCAATTTCATCTTCACTCTCTCATCAGGCCCCCATCTATTATGCAATTATGAGTAAAAATGTGGGCGCATTCAAAATACTGTACGGCATAAATAGTCAAATAACTCTGCCATGGCAAAAAGGCGTAGAACTCGTGCCCGGACGCAGAAATAAGCAAAGGCCAATCATTGAACAGGTTGCAATTAATACTTTTTTAGAAAAAAATATTGCTCAACATGACTACGATCCGAATGATATCAATGTTGAAAAATTAAGAACAATGCTCAAGTATACCAAAGGTTTCGGCTGTACAATTTCATAAAAAAAAGAGCATCCTCATTGGGATGCTCTTCAAAAATGGATATTTTTAGCTTTAGTCTTGTTGTGCTTCCAATGTTGCAAACATTTTAATTGCATTCATAAGCTCTGCACTAAATTTATGCACCTCATCAAACATACTGCATAAAACTGAAACCTTCTCTTCATCAGTTTGTTGTACACCGTAAGAAGCATTAAGCACATGCAGCTTACTTGCAACACCCTCCTGCCCATGATTAATACGCGTTAACAGATAAGAGCTTATTGCACCACCTTGTTTATCTGAAAGTATTAAATCAGACGTTAATGCTTTATAATCTAAGTAACCAATGATTTTTTCAGATAAATGTACCAGTTTTGCATGCAATGCAATGACGTCGTGTATATACTTCTGACGTTGATAATCAGTCAAAACATATTGACCGCTCATAACTGGAGATATTACGGCTTGATTCAATGTTTCTATCTCTTTATACAATGTTGGCATTGAAGTTTTTTCTTGGATAAACCATTCTATAGTTGGATCAAAGAAAACCTTAGTTAGTATCGCTTGCGATGCATATTGAAAGGCTGCTCCACAACCTAAACTAGCAACAGTATTTGCAAAAAATCTTCCCCAACCACCGCCTGTTGATCTGAATGCATTATTAATCACCTCATCATTAATTGCATCCGAATTATTATTTTTAATATATTCAATTAATATTGCGATTTGACCTGCATTTTTTCCAGCCTGCTCCCTTATTGCATTCAGGTCGGAACTTGGAACAATCGAAAAGCCTTTAAACATAGTATAACATGCAGCAATGGCTGTTGCACCCAATGCACCTTTTGTAAACAATCGAACCCAACTATTATTATAAAGGTGCAAAGACAAATCATCTTTATGTGCAACTATACGATCTTGATTAGCAAGCGCTACTTGTAGATCCTGCTGGTCAATTGCTAAACACGGCATTGCTACATTAAATGCCAAACTTGTGATCATTAATAACTTTAATTTCATAAAATATCCCTATATTTGATTTGTATAATCGATTGAAGGTAACCATGGCTGTTCCATGAAATCATAATATTCATGCTGATGCTGCCATTGCCTGGTTCCACCATGTATCATTAAGCGCACCTGCTTGCATAACACTAATACATTGCCACCTATTTTCTTAATATGCACAACATCAACCTCTTGACTGCTATTTGTGTCTTTGCACATATTGACAATATGCCCCAATGAACGCACTATAACATCAACCATAAAACATATATGATCGTTGTTATCTTCAACCGTACGCATGCCCAAAACAGCTTCTCTTTTATCTTGCAACTGTTTTGCACGATAATATCGTCGATGTGTGAGGAGATAATCCTGCATATAGATCATCATATCTATCACACTATCTCGGTAATAATACCAATAATCCGGCCTTAGCTCTTTTGATTGTTCTGCACGAATCGAACCACCACATAATGTTATCATCATATGTTCAAACACCGTTTCCCATGTGAGCAATTGTTCATGGTCGAACCCTTCAGGCCAACCTAGCTTGCGCATCCACCAAGAAATACTACGTTTATATATTTTAGCAGCAACTTCAGGAATTTTCATTCCGATTGCCTGCGCACCCATCAAACTTACTTTAACTACCGCTGCTATACCGCCTACAATCATAGTAGCGCGCAATATATCCATTGGATCTTTAAATAATTCTTTTAAATCTTGTGAATGCTTAAGCAAATGTTTAATCAACTGTGCTGCACCAAAAACATCGGTCACTTGAAATGATGAGTGTGTTTGCCGCCTATATTCTCGGTCAAAATTTTCATCTCGTAGACATGCCAAAGAACAACTTAAAAATATGCCGGTTGCTATTATTGCTCGCATTAATAATCCTCTTTCTTTGACTTCGTACGTTTAAGTATATACAAAATTACAAAAAATTTGACATACAAACAATTAACTTCATTAATATTTCATCTTGAATTATTTGCTTCGTTTTGAATCAAGTATAATAGTAATCGGTCCCCAATTAATCAATGACACATCCATTTCTGCTTGAAATTGCCCTGATGAAACTTTTGGATATACAGACTGAACCTCTAGTACAAACTGCTCATAAAATTTTTTTGCCTGCTCAGGCGCCATCGCTAGACCAAATGATGGCCTATTGCCCTTTGAACAATCTCCATAGAGAGTAAACTGCGAAACAAGCAAAATATCACCACCAACATCTTGTACAGACCTATTCATATTCCCATTTTCATCAGGAAAAATACGTAATTTTACTAATTTATTGGCCAAATAGGCACGATCAGCTGATGTATCGTCCTTTGAAATACCTACTAAAACCAAGATTCCCGCACGAATCTCTGCAATAACCCCTCTTTTGGTGACTACAGATGCTTGTTTTACCCTTTGAATTATTGCACGCATAGTATAATCCTATGTTTAAGCTATCCAATTTTTTAGGTTAATTATGCTGTTTTGAAGTAAAATTGCAATAAATTGAGGCTAAGAGCTTGAATTTCACAAAATAAAAATGCTATGTTAATAATGTGTGCAAAAGAATTAATACTATACTTAAAAGCGGAGAATCCGATGAAAAAACTAATATTCACCCTTACTTTATTGAATATAGCTATTGCTCATTCAGCATCAGACGAAGCTAATAGAGCAGCTACTGAGAAATATTATTTACAGAAGGACAAATATCATCAGTCACCCGGACTTGAAATAGATGAGAATCAACTTTCACTCCTTTCACTAATAGATGATGATGACCAAGTTTCACTACATGACGAGAAGAAAAAAGTAAGCAAACCAAAAATTAACAATTCATATGATCTAAAAACAGCTACACAAAAAACTGACCTCGCTAATAGAGCGGCTACTGAGAAATATTACTTACAGAAGGACAAGCATCATCAGTCACCTGGACTTGAAATAGATGAGGATTAACTTTCACTATATTATGATCTAGAAACAGCTACACAAAAAAACTAACCTCGCTAATAGAGAAGCCACCGAGAACTATTATTTACAGAAGAATAAGTATCAGTCGCTTGAAATAAATGATGATCAAGTTTCGCGATATGGCAAGAAAAAAAACGAGTCCGCAATTATCTTGGTGCCAGTTAATTATTTGATAATAAGGCCGCGGAAAATTATTAAGCTAAATATAGCCCAATATGTTATAATGCTTTATAATCAACCTTTAAACATGTAAGTTTTATGCATATATCCCTTAACTTAGCTACGATTTTCACTCTTTCGCGGCTCATTATCTCTCCACTGATATTGCCAATGGCGTTAGTGTATCTTTTGCCTTATAACAACCTTTATATCAACATCTTTCTGGCGCTTTTGTTTATAACATTAAGTTTTACCGATTTCTTAGATGGCTATTTTGCTCGAAAATATAATCAGTCAAGCCGTCTTGGTGCTACGCTTGACCACATTGCAGATAAATTTTTAACCAATTCAACACTAATAGGCTTACTTGCAGTCAACAAAATATACTTTTTTTGGGTAATCATCTTTATTATGCGAGATCTTTTTATCATGGGATTGCGTATGATTGCCTTAGAGCATAATTTTGCTGTTCCAGTCGGATATATAGGAAAAATAAAAACGACTAGCCTGATACTTTTCATCACTTGGCTCATTTTAAATCCCTATCAACAAAGCAACAATATCGATACGTTATTGTGGCAACAAATTGAGCTTGTACTCCTCTCAATAAGCCTACTGTTAGCTCTACTTTCAGCTTACATCTACTTCCGTGACTTTGTGCAAAACTTTCCACAAAATAAATTGATAAAACAGTCACAGAACGAATAATAGGTATGTTAAAATTGTTTACTCCTGATTAATAAAAAATATACAGTATAAAGAAAGGCTCCTTAATACTAAATTTTTATCAAATTTAACTCAGGATGAATAATAATGAAATGCTATACACATCAACTTGCATTCGCTGCAGCAACAGCAATGGCAATCTTATATATGGTTGGAGCACTGTTGGTAAGCGCGTTTCCGCAACAGATGCTACAATTGTGGGCACCGTTGTGTTATTTAAAAACAGCTGATTTATTTTCGCCCTTTTTTGGCATATCGCTTATGGGAATCATAAGCGGTGTTATTCAAAGCTTCTTCTACACCTATGCTTATGCCTGGCTGCTCGGGTCAATATATAACAAGCTAACACCAAACGATACATGACAAAATATATAAAGAAAACATCTGGCCTGAAAGAACCTTTTGAAGAACAAAAAATCATATACTCATTGCAACAAGTTGGCGCAAGCACTGAAATGATTCAATATATTTTAGACGAAATTCAGCTACAATACCCTAACATCAAAAACACGCAGCAAATTTTTAATATTGCGCTCGAAAAACTAAAAGAGTTTAATGTGGGTGTGGCATCACGCTACAACCTCAAAAAGGCATTACTCGCATTCGGTCCAGCTGGTTACCCATTTGAACAATTCATTGGTGCATTATTTCAAGTGCAAGGATATAACGTTTCCACCAACGTTCATGCTCAAGGATTTTGCGTTCAACATGAACTGGACGTTGTAGCAATTAAAAACAATATTCACAATATGATTGAATGTAAATTTCATAATCGTCAACGATATAAATCCGATCTTAAAGTTAGTCTTTATGTGCAAGCACGCTTTGAGGACATGCAAAAAGCATGGAGTCAAAATCAAAAAGATAAACACAAAGGACACAAGGCATGGATAATCACAAACACCAACTTCACTCAAGAAGCCATAAAATATGCATTATGTGTCAGCATCAATCTAATGAGTTGGAAATATCCAGCTAAAAATGGCCTTAGGGATATAATTAAAAAATATAACCTGCATCCAATAACCGCATTAATAAGTCTTTCGGGAAAGCAAAAAAAATCATTATTAAAGAAAGGGTTGGTTTTGTGTCGCGATGTTCACCAAAACAAAGACTTGCTCCACTCACTCGGTTTTTCAACACGTGAAAGCTCACAACTCATCAAAGAAGCTCAAGCCACCTGTGCAATAGAATAATACCTATTACATAAATAATAATCGCATCCCAAACAACGCTAACACAACTGTAACAAGTGTACGAAAATAATGTTGAGGAATCTTAAAAACCATTTTTTTACCCAAAAATAGCCCCAATAATAAAAAAGGCGCACTAAACAACACCAGTTGCAATGCATTTAGCATGTTAAGATCAGATGATTGCATATATACACCTACTCGCGTAACATCAATAGCAATTGAAACTAGTCCGCCCGTGGCAATATACATCTGTTTTGGTAAATTAAACAAACTTAAAAAAAATGAACGAACAGCACCACCCATGCCAATTAATCCTGCAAAAAAACCTGATAATGATCCACCGATAAATGCAGCTGGTTGAGTAAAATGTATATGAAATTTTGGTTTATAAAAAATGAGCAATGGATACAATATTAAAAAAAACCCCATGCCCTTTTTGAGCAAAGGAGAAGAAAGCGTATCAACCATTTGTGCTGCAACAAAGCTAAATATCACACCACCCAAAACAAATAAAAAACTGTATCTATTAAAAGCTCCTTTAAATGCCATAACTTTATACGAGCTTACAAATAAGTGTAAAATGGCCACAACAAGCAATGCAGTTTTGAACGGCAGATATAACGATAAAACCGCAAGAGAAATCGTCGCAAAACCAAATCCTGCAACAACGCCAACAAAGGCTGCGACAAAAATGAGCAAACCATATAAAATATACCAATACATTAAATCCTCCTTTTTATATATCTTGCATAAAAGGGGAAAATACTGCTACCTTTGGCCCAAATAAGATATTAAAAAAAAATTTAAAGTAATAATGTATTTTAAATCGCAGCACACAATGGTGAATGTACGTTGTATATTTATATGACGATTACCAAGAAGAATTAAAAAAAGGTACATCTTCTATGTTTTTGCTCAATCGATCATATCTTTATAAATTTGATTGGATAAGCTTTTTTGCTACCTTTTTTTTAGGATTGACGGGCCTTTTTTTTGTTATGAGCTCAACATATATGCCAGAAGATCCTTATTCAATCTTTTTCAAAAAACAGGCATTCGGCCTCATTGCCGGCTTTATTATTTATCTTACTTTTTGTTTTCTTGATTATCGAACTCTTATGCGTTATGGCTACTTTGCTTATTTTGGTGTGTTACTCCTGCTTATTTTCACCATTATCAAAGGCAGCATTGGCATGGGCGCCCAACGTTGGATCAATCTAGGGTTTATCAAATTGCAACCTTCAGAATTATCAAAACTGTTTTTACCAGCATTCATCAGTTATTATTTTTACACACACCATGATAAACATAAAACAATCGGTGATTTCATGCCCATTATATGCATTTTATTATGCACCTTTACTTTAGTGCTCAAGCAACCGGATCTTGGCACCGCGATCATTATTGTTGTATCTGGCGCTATCTTGCTCATGCATGCAGAGTTTCCAAAAAGATGGTTCATAGGCATCATGCTACTTGGTGTCATTTCTGCACCTCTCTCATGGCGAATACTCAAACCATATCAAAAAAAACGCATCATGGTTTTTCTTGGCCACGGCGACGCACACAAAGAGCGCTATCAAATAGAACAATCAAAAATTGCCATCGGCTCAGGAGGCTATTTTGGCAAAGGATATTGCAAAGGAACACAAAACATTTTTCAATTCTTACCCGAAAGTCGTACCGATTTTATATTTGCTGTCATCGCAGAAGAATGGGGTTTTTTTGGAGCATTGTTCATACTTCTTTTATTTCTCACACTGGTGTTACGCTTACTTTACATCACAAACATCATCATCGACCCAAATATTCAATTACTTGCATTAGGTTTGAGTATGCATATTATTTTATCAATTTTTATCAATATTTTTATGGTTATTGACCTATTACCAATTGTGGGCAGTCCTTTGCCACTTATGAGTTATGGCTTGAGTAATTTATGGGTTGTTTTGGCCAGTTTAGGATGGGTTAATGGCATTGCAATGAGACAAGGCTAAACACATCAATATGCGTTACAAATGCACCCTTTAAGGCTTTTTTCATGATAGCACCCACCGGCCTTATTTCAAATACTAAAAATAATCTTGCTTTCGACCAAAACACTTCACATTAGACAAAAACACACCTTTTCCCCTTTAAAAAACCTATAAATGTTCATACGGCTGCTCTAACCGCACCTCCCTTTTCTTTTTTTTATTTGCAATTTTGATTCGTTTTGCGATATGATTAAATTAATCGAATAATATTTTTTAAAAAGGATCGAAATGAAGTGTTTCCAACGTATCTTAATAAGTGGATTAACTATTGCAGTAGCACCAATGCTTTATTGCGCAGCAAATGAAAATCAAAACATAGAATACGGCACCAGTTGGACAAAAGGCGGGAAAGGAGACAATGAAGACCGCTTTGACAACCAACCAGCAGCTGGGTTTTTTGGCATATATGATGGCGCTAGTGGCAGCCTTGCTTCAAGCCTAGCGGCAAATGGAATATTTGATGGAGAACTTTTCCAAGAAAGTAAATCGAGCCACGATTTACTCAAATTAAAAGTTAAGATTGATTCAATTAGCAAAAGAATCCTTCCTCTTCCCATGACAAAAGAGGCTATATCCAACGCATTTGAACAATTTAATAAAAACCTTATAAGCAGCTTTCAAGCAAAATTAAAGAAAGACAAAAATTTGCGAAAGCTAAGAAACTCGTATCTTAAAGCAGTATCTACAGCCACGATTGCAAGAATTTCTGACGATAAAATCCTGCTAGCTTGGATTGGAGATTCAGAGGCAATAGCAATTAATAAAAAGGGCGAAATAGCATTTAAAACCACAAATCACAATCTTGAAAATATAGAAGAACAGGCAAGAATCAAAAATAAGCTAAATTCTGTAAAAGATCCCGACGCGCAAGTAAGCATAAAAACAAAGATGGCAACAAAAAACACATTTAAAGGTTATCTAGAACAGCTTAATCGAAAAATAGAAGAAAAGCATTACGGTTATTGGGCTGGCGGCGCCCACACCCGGCATTTTGGGGGGCATCCATGGAAAAATAAAGTTGGGGTTTCGGCTGAACCAGACATTGAAGAACTCGAACGCAAAAATTACAAGTATATCGTACTAGCCACAGATGGATTGTGGGATGTTGTCAACCATAAAGAAGCATCTGATCTGATACAAAAAGTATTTACCAATGACAAATATGAATATGACCAAAAAGATCCCATTAGCAAGCTAACGTCTGGTACTGATGGAAACAGCAATGCCGCAAAAAAGGCGGCTGAGGCATTACGTAATTTAGCTCTGTATCGATATGGTAACGGGCAAACCTTAAACTCAAGACACGATGATATTACCGTCACCGTAATTAATCTTCAACCTAAAGGGTCGACTTCATCTAATAATCAACTCCAAAACAAAGATTAATAGTCTGTCAACAAACAACCATAAGGTTCATTTTTCTCCATAATTTAATCAAAACAAAAGAAGCGCCTGAGAGCAACAGGCGCTTCTTTTGTTTTGATTAAATTATTGTATGCTAATCAATATCACATTAGTACAATTGGCAAAAGTCGACATAAAACAGGATGGTGGATGGAAGAATTACAATCAATAAACCTTCTCAGTATGCATGAAACACCCGAAGAAACGCAATATGATTTTAATCCAAAAACATTTGATGAATATTTGGGCCAAGAAGAGCTGAAAAAAAAATTAGCAATCTATACTCAAGCTGCCAAAATGCGCAATGAATCGCTTGATCATTTGCTATTATTCGGACCCCCTGGATTGGGTAAAACCACCCTATCGCAGATAATGGCTGAAATTATGGGCGTTCATATCAAAATTTGCAGCGGGCCAATGATGGAGCGTACCGGCGATTTGGTTGCAATTCTTTCCAGTCTGGAACCGCGCGACATTTTATTTATCGATGAAATTCACCGTATGCCAATTGCCGTCGAAGAAGTACTTTACAGTGCAATGGAACATTTTCGCGTTGATGTCATTGTTGGCCAAGGTGCTGGCGCAAAATCGATCAATTTGCCTATAAATCCATTCACCTTAATTGGCGCAACCACCAAAAGTGGTGCAATATCCGCACCATTGCGCAGTCGATTCGGCATTAGTGAGCGATTAGATTTTTATACTGATGAAGAATTGCGTGACATTGTGCTCCAATGTGCCGCGTTTCTTGAATGTGACATTGAGCCAGAATCAGCACTTTTGATTGGCAAACGCGCACGTGGCACACCCAGAATTGCCAAAAAAATATTGCGCAGAGTCCGCGATGTTGCTCAAGTTACCAACGACAATGTTGCCCATCCAGATTTGGTGCAAAAAGCCCTCACATTCCTCGGCATCGATGAAGAAGGATTAACAAAAGTTGATCATATGATCCTCAAAAACATCGTTACCAATTTTAACGGTGGGCCCGTTGGCCTGGAAACGATTGCCTCAATGGTCGGCGAAGATAAAGATACCATCGAATTGGTCTATGAACCATTTTTAATGCGTAAAGGTTATATCGAAAAAACACCTAGAGGACGACAAGTTCCGCATACAAAGCTACCGTTTTTAAAGCAAAAGTTTATGGGCCAAAGCACTTTTTTTAAATCCATCCTTATGCTTTTTATTTTTTTATGTACACCAATACTAGCTACAGATGATGTCAAAAATGCTACAATAGCCCAAAATTCAACACGACCAATCGAATCATTAAAGACATTATGTATAACTGTCGCCAATAGGCACAATGCACTGCCAATCACTGTTAAGCTTCCTATTATGCTTGGTGGGACAAAAGATCTTTATGCTTCTGCTATTTATAAAGCATTTTCTAGATACCAAATAACCCAGTATGCAGATAAAGAAGCAACCCCTGACATATTCATAGTATTCTATAATAAAAATAAAGATGAATTCTTCATATACGACAAAACACAAAACAATTTCTTGCCTAGTGACGATACTCATAAATTAGAATTTCATTCCTCACACGCACGCTCATACACAATGCCATTTATTTGTTCTAAAACAGGCAGGACAAAAGTTAAAGAATGAGAACCCCCTTACAGGCTGCACAACGCAACATTTTATGGACCAGTCGTTCTAATTGCTTATAGTCTTCACGCCTCAGGTTGTTGGGACGTAACTAGCGGCGAACAAATTTTTAAGATACAACACCACGACAAAGATAAATCAAAGCTATATCGAATCTCTCCAAAAAACACTCTAGATCTTTCATGGAATTCTAAAGGCCGGGCAACCATAAAATTAAATGCCCTTATGCGAGGCATTCTAAATAAAAAAGAAACGGATAAAAAACACCTTACACATAGAGAATGGAAGCTACTTTGGGATGCGGCACAATCGTGGAAAAACAATACACCACACTCAATCACCAAGAAACAATATGTAACCTTGATGACCGATTTAAGTTATAGCCCCATTGAAGAATTGATTAAAAATGAAAATTTCTTCAATGTCGTCCATTAACCACAAATACCCCTTGCAAATTACCTCATTAAGGACATTATTGTCATTGCTTTACTTTCTTCCCCATTGTACCATAATGACAGTAATAAAAATTCATTTATTTCAAGAGAGGGCGTTATGAAGCGTACTAATTTTGCACTACTGGGATATTTTTTATCAATAGCCTGCACTACAGCTCTATTCGGGGCTGCATCATCAAACAAGGAAATCGGAAACCTAACAAAGGGCGTCTCTAATCGCAAACCTCCAGCACCCTTGGTTCAGCTATGTACACACACAATTTCCAAAAATAAGCTCTCTCTAACAAATCATTTATGGCTATTGAATTGCAAACATGGAAAATCTCTATGCGCACACACGGTTTATCGCGCCTATGTCAATCAACAAAATGAAAATTTAGCCAACGAAGAAGAGTCCAACTATCTAATATGTCACAATAATCAATTGCACTTACTAGATGGCTATTTTCATTTAAAACAACCTAACAATAGCAACAAGATTAACACAAGTGATGAGGAGCAATTTAAGTTTGGAAATTGGAAATCAAAAATAAAGCTTATGAACAATCGCCTAACATTCGTAGCCGAAAAATCAAAAATCCACAAGGGATTTGATTATCCATATGCAGAATTTCTTGATTATATAGTTCCAAACAAGGAGGGTGCCCCCTTTGCAGCAACTTTACATAAACACCCGAAAGAGCAACTCGACCCAAACTTAGAGAAGCACATTTTAATCATTTGGTATACTGGTACAAACTTAATGAATCAAAGATTATATCCTAATCCTAAAAAAATGAACGTATACACTCGCACTTCTAAAAAATTAATATCTACAAACAAATGCGAAATGCTTAAATTATTAGTCTCTCAGTTCCTTAACAATATCCCTGAAAGACTTTTGAATCTCCAAGAGTGGGCTTTTCTGCTAGCAGCAGCGGGTTCTTGGAACAATGGCAAGCCACATCCGATCACAAAAAGAATGCATGCTTTAATCTCCAAACCACAAAGCCCAATTAAAAACCTCATAAAAGATAAGCTATTATTCACAGTTATCAAGAAGAACTAAGATAATTCCTCATAAGCATTGAATACATCAAGAATTTAAGACCCTAAGCGCTTACTAAGCGATTGCTCTTATAAACCACAAATATGCCTTGCAAATTGCTATATCCATGCTAAACTTAAATTGCAAGTTGAAGTTTAGCTATAATTTTAGTATATTTAGCTATTTTGGAGGTTTATGAATCCCAGATCAAAACGAGCAAAATTGATAAAATACGTAAGTCGCTATGCATGGCTCATGTTATTTTTACTCATTTTAAGCTTTTTAAAGTTCTATAAAAAATATCAACCTTTATTCAAAACATTAATAACTGCACAAATAAAAAGTGACTTAAAATGACCTTTTGGTGAGGTCATTTTTTTTTCATTGCAATGCCCTCTTGTCTATTGTATTGTAACAAAAAGTAGGAGATCTTTTTTGTTACAGGAGCAGATTATGAGCAAACGCTTATCTATGATATTACCACTCATGTGTGTCAGCGCGCTTACACACACACGCGATCGAGCACCAAATGCATCACACCTTTATCAACTCAAACGAAGACAAAACATCAAACCGGAAGAAACATTAAGAGTTCAGCCTGAAAGCTTTACTCAGTTATGCTGTGCATGCGCACATCTCAAACTACCAGCTGATTGTAAAAGAAGAATTATCACAGGCACTATAGCAATGCCTAGCATGGGAAAATTGAGTGGCGAAGGCTCTGGATACACTTATCTTGCCAACGCTGAATCTGGAACTCTCGAAATAACTCTTCCATCACTGCATCGCCCAATTATAACTGCAACGGCCCAAGACGCTCATAAAACGCGAACTATAGAAATAACAGGAAGAGACCCTCACACCGTCACATTGTCTATCTCAGAATTCACGGGTGATGAAGAGATTATCATTGATTTTCATGCTATTCAGCTTGAAGTAACAACTCAAGAATAATATACCTTTCAAAATGCATGCATGTTACTGGTTTAGTGATTAATAATCCACAGGATGCATGCATTTTTATCAAATCCACTTTTTTTTGAGTCATATTACTGTCGACAGAATATGGAATTATCCGTATACTAAAACTCTAAAACAAGCAAGATAAAACTTTTCAAAAATGCATAGGAAAAACGATGGCTGGTCATTCCAAGTGGAAAACCATTAAACACAAAAAAGCTGCGCTTGACGCAAAACGAGGTAAATCATTCACTCGTCTTATTAAAGAAATCACCGTAGTTGCTCGCGATGGCGGAGGAGATCCCGATGGCAATCCACGTTTACGCACTTTGATGGATAAAGCAAAACAGATCAATATGCCACAAGATAACGTCACCCGTGCAATTAAAAAAGGAACCGGCGAACTTCCTGGCCTCACCTATGAATCCGTCATGTATGAAGGATATGGTCCAGGCGGCATTGCTATATTGGTCGACACATTGACCGACAACAAAAACCGCACCGTTTCTGATATGCGTCATCAGTTTTCAAAAAAAAATGGTAATTTAGCTGAAACCGGCGCTGTTGCTTGGATGTTTGAACGCAAAGGATCACTTACTTTCAAAGCACCTGAAAAATCAGAAGACGATATTCTTGAACTTTTATTAGATTTTGATGTACATGATATAAAGACTCATGAAGATCTATTTGTCGTCTATTGTGATACCAAGGCTCTTGAACCAATAAAAAAAGCTTTAGAAACCGCAGGTATTCATGTTGATCATGCAGAACTTGATTATGTAGCTAAAAACACCATGTCATTAAGTGAAACTGAATCAGCAAAAGCACTCGACTTGCTTGATATCTTAGATGATCATGATGATGTTCAAAATGTATACACCAATTTAGCTTAAGAACGGATATTTATGCGCAGTATGACCGGATTTGCCTCTAAAAAAGCAACCTTAGATTATAAAGATACAAAATTCTATGCAGCAGTAAGCTTGAAATCTGTTAATTCACGTTTTTTTGAAAACACTTGCAAGTTGCCTTATGCATTACATCACCTGGAAACAGACATCTCCAGAATGCTCAAAAAACAGCTGCATCGCGGTCATTTGTTTACCTCGATAAATATCAGTGATCAATCTATACTAAAAGGAACGGCAACGGCATCATTGCCGATTGCCAAAAGCTATATTGAAGCGGCACATGAGATCCAGCAGAAAACCGATATTGTTGGCACATTTGGGATAGCTGAATTAATTCGCATGCCGTACGTTTTCTCAACACAGGAACAATTAATCGATGATGAAATCAAAAAACAACTTATTATTTTAGTGCAACATGCAGTTGAGACCTTAATTGCTGAAGAAGAACGCGAAGGCGCTGCAATGCAAGAGGATCTTGCAGAACGCATCAATATCGCACAAAAAAAGATAGATGAAATAGAGCATCATCATGCTGCCTTTATGAAAGCACGCAAAGAAAAAATTATGCAAGAAGTGCAAAGTTACACAGAAAATGAAGATAAAATGGTCGAAACACGAAAAGCTGCACTTTACTATATGCTTGATAAAATAGATATTCATGAAGAGATCGTACGATTCAAAAGCCACATCAAGCGCCTTCATGATTTGCTCACCGATAAATCAGTTGAAAAAGGCAAGCGTATCGATTTCACTCTGCAAGAATTAACGCGCGAAATCAACACTATCGCTGCAAAAGCAAGTGACGCCAATATGGGTGCACTGGCAATTGATATCAAGGTTGAACTGGAAAAAGCACGAGAACAAACACAAAATATTGTGTAAAATTCAAATAAATTTCCTTAAGAGGGCCAAACTGAGCCCTCTTTTTTTTCTTTTTTTACTCCACATTTTGCAAAAAATTCCTTACACTAATCATACTATCGCTACACAACAGTGAAAAATGCATAAGGAACTTCTTTAATGTCCAAACATTTCACCCATTTACATTGCCATACCGAATTCTCATTACTTGATGGTGCAACTTCGCTTGATCGCCTTGTGGCATTTGGCAAAGAGCATGATATGAAGTCCTTAGCGATTACTGATCATGGTAATATTTTTGGTGCCGTAAAGTTTTTTCAAAAATGCAAAAAAGCCGGCATCAAACCAGTTTTAGGTATTGAAGCATATTTAACTGAAGATGCTGCAATCAAATCTGCTGATAACAAGTATTATCACGTCATTTTATTGGTGCAAAATGCCGTTGGCTATAAAAACCTTTGTAAGCTTATCTCATTTTCCTATCAACAAGGTTTTTATTTTAAGCCACGTATCGATTATCAAATGCTGCAAAAACATTCTGAAGGCTTAATCACAAGTACCGCATGTTTGGGTGGCCACATTCCAAAAATGCTCATGCGCGGGCAAGAAAAGCTTGCCGATGAGCGCATTGATTGGTTTTTAGATGTTTTTGGACCAGAGCGATTTTATATGGAAGTTCAGCCAGAAGATCAAGAGGAACAAACAATACTCAATCAAAAATTATATGAATGGAGTGCAAAAAAGAATGTTCAGCTGATCGCAACGGGCGATTGCCATTACCCCACCCTTGAAGATCGCGAGGCACATGAAACGTTGTTGTGCATTGGCACCCATGGAAAATTTGATGATCCTGGCCGATATTCTTTTGGTGATTGCAGAACGTATATGCGTTCACCTGATGAAATGCTTGAACTGTTTAAGGATCACGAAGATGCCATTTGGAATACGGGCAAAATTGCTGACATGTGTGAATTTGATTTTGAAATGGGCAAGCTTTTTTTCCCTAAATTCAAAATCCCCGAACAACACACGCCTGAAACATTCTTTAAGGCTGAATGTCAAGAAGGCCTGAAAAAATTAGTTGAAAAAAAATTAATTACCGAAGAAAAACTTCCAGAATACCAAGATCGCCTTGATCTTGAAATGAATCTTATTATTGACATGGGATTTGTAGGTTATTTTTTGGTGGTAAGTGATTTTATCAAATGGGCTCACCGTAATGGTATTCCTGTTGGTCCAGGACGTGGTTCTGCGGCGGGATCATTGGTTGCATGGACATTAGAAATCACCAATGTTGATCCGCTTAAATACAATCTACTTTTTGAGCGATTCTTGAACCCTGAACGTGTGACTATGCCTGATATCGATATCGACTTTTGTATTGAAGGTAGAGAAACAGTTATTCAATATGTCCGTGATCATTATGGCCATGATAAAGTATGTCAAATTATTACCTTTGGTACCATGGCGGCAAAAGGAGCTCTCAAAGATGTTGCACGAGCACACGGTTTTTCATTTGAAGATTCAAATGCTATCACGAGCCTCATTCCTGACCAACTGAAAATTACACTCAAAGAAGCTTTAGAGCAAGAACCCCGCCTCAAGGACCTGATGGAAGGCAATCCAAAAGTTAAGCATTTGTTTGATATAGCTTTTCGCCTTGAAGGATTAACACGCCATGCTTCAAAACATGCCGCTGGGTTGGTGATATCTCCCGAACCTATCGATGAAGTATTACCATTATTTATTCCATCAAAATCGACCGATTTAGTTACACAATATGCAATGACCGAACTTGAAAGCTTAGGATTTTTAAAAATCGATTTTTTGGGACTGAAAAACTTAACACTTATTGATCGTGCATTAAAATTGATCAAACAAAATCATGGCGTTGATATCGACATTAATCATTTGCCACTCGATGATGAAAAAGCCTTTGAATTGGTATGCGCAGGAAAAACTTCTGGTGTATTCCAGTTAGAATCGGAAGGCCTAAAAGAAGTTTTACGCAAACTTAAGCCATCCGAATTTGAAGATATTATTGCAGTAAACGCATTATATCGTCCAGGTCCGCTCGGGTCAGGAATGGTAGATGACTTTATTGAGCGTAAACATGGACGACAAAAAATAACCTACCTATTTGCCGAACTTGAACCCATACTCAAAGAAACATACGGCGTTATTGTGTATCAAGAACAGGTTATGAAGATTGCATCCACCATTGCAGGATATTCCCTCGGTGAATCTGATATCTTGCGTCGTGCAATGGGTAAGAAAAAAGTTGATGTTATGGCAGAACAACGCGTACTCTTTATTCAACGAGCTGAAGAACGTAAGTTCGACAAACGCAAAGCTGGTGAACTTTTTGACCTTATGGCCTACTTTGCTGGTTACGGTTTTAACAAATCTCACTCGGCTGCTTACGCATTTATCGCCTATCAAACAGCCTATTTAAAGGCTAATTATCCGGCAGAGTTCATGGCATGCCTTATTTCGCTCGAATCATCTAACGCGGACAAAATGTCCTTTTATTTGCAAGAAGCAAAAGATATGGCACTCGATATATTGCCACCGAATATAAATAGCTCAGAAATTAAATTTAGTGTCAATGAAGGGAAATTACTGTTCGGGTTACAAGGTATAAAAAGTGTTGGGCTTGCTTCACTAGAAAACATTTTGCAAGTTCGCGAAAAAAAACCATTTGCCGATATGTTCGATTTTTGTAAACGTATCGATTTGCGCACATCAAATAAACGCGTTATTGAGCACCTCATTTGGGCAGGTGCATTAGATACATTGCATGGATCGCGTGAACAAAAAACAACTGAACTACAAACTGTAATGGATCAAGCTACTGCCAAAAAGAAAGCTGAAATAACAGGACAAATGGACCTCTTTTCGCTCAGAAAAAAAGAAAATGGCAAAGATGAACTTTATGCATTCTCACCTTGCACACCGTGGACCGATAAAGAAAAATTAGAAAAAGAAAAAGAAGTTATCGGCTTTTATTTGAGCGCACATCCCCTTGAAAGCATCGCAAAACAATATACCTGGCTCCGTGTGCCCACATTCGATCAACTGCTCAAAAAAGCACAAGAAACCGCACTCGATAAGGAAGCATTTGGCACCACATACGGCATCATCAAAAGTAAACGCGAAATCCTCACCAAAAAAGGCGACCGCATGGCATTTGTGCAACTTGAGGATATGAATAGTGTATGCGAAGTTATCTTGTTCCCCAAAACATTTGCACAAGTTGAACATTGGCTCAGCGAACATCATGTATTTGTAGTCAAAGGCGCTCTTGATTTAACTTCACCGCACATTTGTAAAATTAAAGCAAACCACTTTGTACCGATTGACCTATTGTTAGCCGAATCAAACTGCATTGATGAAATAAGCCTACATATCCCAGATGAAATAACAAACGATCAATTAAAAACATGCAAAAAACTATTAGTTGATGGACAAATACCTCTTTCAATACGTTATGAAGAAAATGAAAAAAAGATCAAACTGGTCACCAAGCAAAAAATAGCGCTCGATAAGGCAACTGTTGAAGCAATAGAACAACTCAATATTAAAGTTGCTCTTGAAGTTTAAGTGCCTAAACGCACTAATAATGAATGCAGATCATCTCACTGATCCTGCACATATGCACATGCCATAGCATATGCACGCTCATCTAATGTTTTTATTCGTATTAAAAATTGCCGCATTAGCTGCGTATCATACATAAGACGATCAAGGGTTTCTTGCACCAGTTGCATCTTTGTTTGCGCTTCAATGAGCTGATCTTTATAAGCTTCAAAAGTAACATCAACCATCAACAAAGCCTTTTGTGCGATATTCATATCAAAACGATTGAGTAAGTGTATCATCTGATTAATTGCTTGCTTTTTGAGCAACAGATGGCACAAATGTTTGATATAACAAAACATTTGCTGGCGCTTTTTTAATTGAGCAAAAATATCAATTATTTTTTCCAGATAGACTTGACTGTCTTGCAAAGTAAATAGATGATCATATACTGCAACAGCTTGCATTGATTGGTTTTGATCTTCATAGGCCTGAGCAGCTTTTTCATATATATTTATAGCACCCGGGATATCATCAAATGCACGTAATATATCACCCTCAAGCTGATGACCAACCGCTACATTGTCAAAAGAATGGGATAATAAACGATAAACACCAAGCGCTCGCTCCTTTTCTCTGCGAGAAATACATTCGGCAAGTCTAAACCAGGCAATATTATATTTATCCGCTTGCACCTGATTCATAACAATTCCTTTATGATATGGCGTTTTGCATGCTCCAAGTTACACCATACCATATTGCTTATAAGGCTATGCAAGAAACCTCAATTTGTTTAGTCTTTTTTTGCTGCTATTGCCGACCGTTCTAGCGAATCCATTCCAGTAAGTGCGCCATCAAGTTGTTGGGTTGCTGCATTCAAACGCTCTCTAGTATTCCTTGTCACATTATCTAATTGCGCTGGAGCACCCTGTTTACGAGGAGAATAAGTTTTTTCCTTTGAAGCCTCACTAATAATAGATGCGACTGTCCTTGGAGATTCATCACGAGGTGAAATATCATCACTCAAAACAGCACGAGACTTCTCTCTTTTGGCAATTTTAAGACGTAAATAACCGGTATAAGAGGTCCAAATCTTTGAGCTCTCTGTTTGCGCATCAACAAGCGCTAAAAGCACAGGAAGCAGCCCCTTCGTTTTTTTTACAAACTCAAAATCTGCAGAACCTAAAATTTTATACAATTGCTCTTGATCCTTTTGTGAGTAATCACCACGTGCCACAAATGGAACTCCTGTTGGTACACCCTGAATATTAAGTAAAACACTCTTCGTTGTTGTTCGGCCTCGTGGAGATCCCTCTTGCATGATTGAACTTGACGCAACTTTTATCAATTGAGTAGGTTTTTTTAACCATGCCATGCGTTCACGCAAATATGCAGTATATATATACGCTACCCTAATCGCATCCTTTCGTCGACCGTAGTCATCCTTCAGAAAATCCAGTAGCCCATCTATCTTTTGCACATAAGTAAAATCAGTATAACCAAGCGACCTATAAAGGATTAGCTCCTCTTTTATAAGGCTGCCTTCAAATACCTCCTTTTCCTTCTCCCGCAGCAAGAGCTCCTGCATTCTTTTGAGCGAGGTCATTCGTTTTAAATTACCGGATTTTATCCTTGGACTTTCAATTCTTTCATCCGAAGAACGCCTTAACAATTCCCCGGCACCTCGGTCATCAGGCAATGTAACTGCAGATACTGTTGAATGTGCAACGAAACTTTTTGATTTTGGTCTTTGGCCAGATTTATTTCTTCGAATTTTTTTCCCCCCTGAGCCACCTAAAGAAAGCTTGTAAGGATTCATAACACCTAAATTCCCGCCGCTCATGCTTCTCAACCGTTGCAACTGCTCTTGCCGCGTTTGATTGCCTTTATTTTTGTCATCTGATGCAGATGAAAATAACAAGGAAACAGAAAATAACAATGAACCAATAGCATATTTCATCACTAAACCTTTTTATTAAAAAAAACTATACCTTATTTATATGCTCAACAGCTTTATCATAAACAAATAATATCCATAAATAGTTTTAACTTTTTTTAAAATAGATGTAAAACAAGAGTGAAAAATTCGAAAGGAATATAACCGGGTAGCACACGCTATTTAGTGATGAATGTTACCAATTTCCAGGGTGCATATTTTTTTATGTGTGATGATTTACGAACATTGTGAATCTTTCCTTCAAATCACTTGTGTATCCAATATAGGTATGGGATGAGTCTTGTAATGATCGAAGAAAATAAACAGAATAATACATATCTCTTATGCAAAAACCTCTACTAAGCATATTTTTCACTATACTCAAAAACAGAGCAAGGCATACTTACATCTACGCCAAGGATACGACGCATCCAGCCGCTTAATAAATTAAATGGATTGATGAAGATTTGTCTTCAAAAAAACTGGCCCGCCAGTCATTTTACACCTGAAGCTTTAAAACTCTATTAAAAACAAAGCTTATTCATAAATATGCATTCTTTGGATTGCTATGAAAAATGACTAATACCAGGAGAAAGAAATTTTATAAAAGCAACCTTTTTTGAACAAATGACCTACCTGAGTGGGATTTGAGATATGCCTCAAAAGATACCGCTATAGGTTTTTCAGGAAAAGATGCATAGAATACTAAATTCCAAGACAAGTATTTTTTAGTAAAAGCTGATCCGCCCGCATTATACCTTGCTAACCTAGATTTTAAATCTTCTGTATAGCCAATATACAATTTTTCAGGATACTTTACTGATCTAACGATATAAACAAAATGAAGCTTGAATGTCATTCGCAAAACAATGAACTTCGCCGGACAGTCTTCGCTATTTAATATTGTGGATTTCCTTTAGTACTGGCCGCGCCAGGCGTAGCTTGCCGAGTCTGAAGACCCGTATAAGCGAAGACTGGTGCCGGGAGGCGGAATCGAACCACCGACGCTGAGCTCTTCAGGCTCACGCTCTACCACTGAGCTACCCCGGCCAACACTTAGATAAGATATGTATTTCAATAGTACTTATTCAAATGTTTTTGTCAATAGAATGAGCTCAATTTAATACAATTTTTTGTATTTTTATACCTGAAGGTGCATTCAATTGCTAAATACCCCAACTCTGCTAGGCTAAAAGGGATACGTTCTTAAATAAATCAGAATTAAATCTAAATGTGGAATAAGCATATGTTAGATATCCAAGCAGAGATCAATCAACAGGAAAGAGCATTAAAAAAGGCGCTTTCTACAGCTCAAACTGAAGATGCCCTGGAAAAAGTGCGCATCAATTATTTAGGCAGAAACGGTCATATTGCAAATTTAATGAAATCACTCAAAAACCTATCTGTAGATCAAAAAAGAGAATTTGGGCCAAAGCTAAATGCCTTTAAACAGGCCGCCGAACAATCGCTTGCTGAAAAAAAACACGGGATCTTTAAATCACAATTACGAGCACAACACGAAGAAAATCGCAATTTTGATGTTACCGCCTATGAACCTAACCAAAAGTTTGGTAGCCTGCATATCTATACGCATATTATTGAGCAATTATCAAACATTTTTATGTCTATGGGATATGATATTGTTGATGGTCCAGAGTTAGAAACCGATTATTATAATTTTGAAGCACTAAACATCCCTGCAGATCACCCCGCTCGAGATCATCATGATACCTTTTGGGTTTCAGACAATCTTTTATTACGCACACACACCTCACCAGTACAAATTCGCTCTATCGAAAACTCTGATCTACCCATTGCTGTTTTTGCACCCGGCCGCGTTTATCGCAACGAAGCTCTTGATGCATCACATGAATTTAATTTCATGCAAGGTGAATGCCTTTATATTGATAAAAAAATATCATTGAGTAACTTATTAGCCACAGCACAAGCATTCTTACAAGCATTTTTTGGCAAAGATGATCTTAAAATTCGGGTCCGCCCAGGTTTTTTCCCCTTTGTTGAACCTGGTCTTGAAATCGATGCATCATGTCCATTCTGCAGTAATGGATGCTCTACCTGCAAAAAAACTGGATGGATCGAATTACTTGGCGCTGGACTTGTACACCCAAATGTTCTAAAATGCAGTGGAATCGATCCGGAAATCTACTCTGGGTTTGCGTTTGGTTTTGGTATCGAACGTTTAGCGATGATTAAATATGGCATAGATGATATTCGTTTATTTCATAGCAGCAAAATTGAATTTCTTGATCAATTTTAACTACGCGTCCAAAGGGAACTGATGGATATAACCAAAGCAATAATACCTGCCGCAGGGCTAGGTACTCGTTTTCTACCCTATACAAAAGCAGTTCCAAAAGAAATGCTTCCTCTTTTGAATAAGCCTGCATTACAATACATAATTGAAGAGGGCCTTGCTTCAGATATTAAGCAGTTTTATATTATTACAAGTCGTGGTAAACATGCCATTGAAGACTACTTTGATACCAATCCATGTCTTGAGCAAATGCTAAAAGATCGTAATAAAGAATCATCTATCGCTAGTATCAATAAAATTACTCGCAATGCTCAATTTACCTACATTCGTCAATCAGAACCCCAGGGATTAGGACACGCCATTTCACTTGCTCGTCACACTATTGGCAAAGAATATTTTGGTGTATTTTTACCCGATGATATTATTGCAGGCAAGCAAGCTGGATTAGCTCAATTAATGCGCATTGCACGCCAAGAAAAGGCCAGTGTTATTGCAGTGCAAGAAGTGCCACAAGATTGCGTTTCATCCTATGGTGTTATTGCGGTTAAAAAACAAATCACACCAAATCTTTTTCAAGTTAGCCACTTAGTTGAAAAACCTGATAAAAAAGATGCACCATCTAACTTGGCAATTATCGGTAGATATGTGCTATCACATAAAATTTTCCCTGCAATAGATGACATAAGCTCTTATGCAACTGATGAAATTCAGCTTACGGACGGCATTTCCCAAATGATGAAACATAATGAAAAGGTTTTTGCCTATAAAATACAAGGCACCCGTTATGATATTGGTAATCCAATTGGATGGCTTAAAGCAACTATAGGATTTGCAATGCAAGACCCTAATTATGCTCCACACATTCGACAATACATCAGTGAGCTAGATACTATGCAATCATTTATGTATGACAACACCAAAAACATTGTTCACAATGTTTAGCTATTTAATAAGTTTTGCACCTGTATAAAGGAAAGCGCTTATAGCTGAAACATTGAGTATGAATTGAACAACGCGATAAGCTTTATAGGAAAACGAACGTTGTCCACCAGCCTCAACCCTACCTGCACACGTATCAAACAATTCTTGTATATGATTGGGTGATAAGTAGTTCCCTTTAACGCTGACATATTGCAGGGCTCTGGGTATATGCTCCGCTGATTTGAGATCATTATTATCTAATATTAAATGCCTTAACTGGTTATCAGAACGCGTTAATACGTCGTCTAATAGCTCTAGACTCTCATTACGCAAATAATTATTACTCATATTTGCATGAGTTACTTGATTAAATTTTTCTACTAAAGTCATGCCAGTCAAAGATGAGAGCGCATGATTACTCAGATTTAGAGAAAACTTTAGATAAGCAATATCATAAAACATGGCATTTTTACGAGGTTTTTCCTGTTTCTTATAATCATATACCGAAGTTGAATAGTTCTTTAATGCCGAGGTTGATTGACGACCTTGATCATTACGATGCTTAAAAAAATAACTTTCACACATATCTAAGATATAACCTAATCGAGGGTCCAACCAGGTTACTTGATATCTATCTGCATAACAACCCTTACCTTCAGCAAAGAGATGTGTCGCATTTATAAGCATTTTGGATTTATTGATCAACTTTTCATTAACAATAAAAGGAGCATTTGGCGCAAAATCATCTTTGTTAACCAAGCCTCTATTAAAAGCGCATATGGCGAGAGCATAAGCAACATTCCCTTTAACCTCAAGGTAATCAGCTAAATCAATCACCTGATATAAAAAATCTTTAGTGCAATTTCTGAGTATGCACGACCTAATCAAGCTACGTATTCGATTGTTATTAAATGCCTCACGAGGGTTTTGAGCAGTTTTTTCGAGAATTTTTTTTAAAAATTGAACGACATCTTTATCAAAATTAATAGGAATATCTTGAGCACCCGAAACATCTTGCGCAACATTGCTTAACGTACCAGATTGCCGCCAAATAGGTTTTGAAAATGTAATCTCTTGCCCACCATTTAATGAAAGAGTTATGTCTTTGTTTTGTGATTGGCTCGTCGAGGCTGCATGCAAACAGATAGCATGCAACATAACTGTGCAAAAATATATCTTTCGATTTGACAATATGCCTACAAACTCTAACATTGATACCACCACATGTATAAATAATCACTCATTTTTACTCGTTATATATATGAAGTTTAACACCTACTTGTCACTTTTCCTATTAATCAGCTTTATATTATTGAATGCACAAAAGCCTGAAAATATAATAAGCAACTTTTTACGTTTAAAAAATCAACAGCAAAAACTAAAGGTAGAATTAAAAAATGATATTTCCAACGCACGTTGCAACCTAAAACTAGAAAAAATTAAGCTTAAAGACGCTTACCATCAAACAATTGCTTTGCACCGATCATGCTTTGCATATTTTACAATGTTCACTTTGCTCTTTTTGAATACTCCGTTTATGCATATTAAAACAGCACAACGCAAACAACTACAGATAGCCAGTGGCTCAATTGCATCGGTATTTGCTTTTTCAAGCCTCGCCACTTATTTGGCAATTCATATGGGCCAACAGAATACAACAAAGAAATTAACGCAAACAACACAAGCATATAATGATATTATCATTAGGAGTACCACATCATGATAAAAAGACTACAGCTATTAACATTATCACTATTTTGTACGTTCCTTCTCTATTCGAACAAGCAAGCTGAATTCCTTATAGAACAGCTCATATCAGATTGCAACATAAAAATCAGATGCGGCAGAGCAAAACTTAATTATAAGAAAATGCACGCCAAAAAGAAAAAACTGTACATAACAAAAGAGTATAAAGACAAAATTAAATCAGCCCAAGCAGGCTATATTGCAGCGGGTGGTTGCGCAGTGATTTTTCTTGGTGCGGCAACCGCGTTTGCTTTAAACATTAATAATATAGAAGAACTCAATAAGGTTACGGGCCTAGCAAGTTTTATTGGCCTGACACTTTTTTCAGTACCAGCTGCCTACAATAAATATAAAGAATATCAAGGCTTGATTAAACAAAAAAGTTTAGAACTCAAGTTAGTTGATCAACGCATTACATACTATAAATCAAAAATAGACATGGTCGAAAAACAACTCAAAATACTTTTAGGTAAAAACGTTACCGATCAAAAGTAAAATCCTATACAAAAACAGTTTAGAATCCACTGTTTTTCATTCATTTAAACTTTAATATTGCAGATAGAATAATAAATAGCGTATGTTGAGAGTGTAATAGTTCAATTGAACTTATTAACAGGTTTTAAAGGATTGTGATATGTTAAAAAAAATATGCATTTTATTTCTTACTATAGGCTTTATTGCCCATGGATGCCCAATGGGACTCGGTAAGAATTATCAGGACAAACCCCCCTTTTTTCACCCAACTTTTTACATCCATAAAAAATTTGAACAAAAAAAATGGTTTCCTATGAGCTGCAAAGCACATAATAAAAATCCTTCAAGGAAAATCTCATGAAAAAAATTATTTACTTAATGATTATTCATTGCACAATTTTTTCCGCACCTGAATGCATGGATAATAGTTATCATCTAACAAAACGATGTGATACAAAAGATTATCATCACGTTATATGTCATTGCCCATGCGAAAAACAATACAAGATTCTGGCCAAACAAGGCCAATGTATGAAATGCAAGCACTTTCGGGATCCAAGCACATCAACTATCTTGATAGAAAAAGGTGCAATACAATGCCCCATTCAAGTAGCAAGGAATATTTCCAAATGCCAATGGTATCCAAAAAAATTATTCAAATGCAAAGGTTAACCACTCACTCCTTTAAAAACGGTAGGATCCTTTTTCCCTCAAAGGATCCTACCACCTTTTGAACAAAACCTTGCAATTCGCTCAATTCAATTAGTAATATATAATTAAATAGGGGCTCTACATAACAAAATAAAGCATCACAAGAATTTGACTCATTGTAAAAGATGCCGGAGGCTATATGAACATAAAAAACATCTTTTGCATGTTTATTGCATGCACTACTCATGGTTATAAACAACCGTATATACCTCTTTTTGGCACCGTAAAATTGGGAAGTAAAAAATTAACTCATCAACTACTCAAATGTGAAAAGGTTAACCCTAATCAATCTGATGAATTTGGTAACTCTCCATTGCACTATGCCGTCCATATCGAAAGCAAAGAGGTCAGTAATGATCTGCTGGCATTCAATGCCAATGCAAATACGCCAAACAACAAAGGCAAAACCCCGCTGCACATTGCAGCTCAACAAAATAATGATTATTTAGTACGACGACTAATGATCTATGGTGCAAACCCAAATTATACAGATCACAGTGGAAACACGCCTTTGCATATCGCAGCAAAACAAAATCACAAATTAAACTCATACCGCATTATCTGTGATCTGCTTGCCCACGGAGCAAATCCATCCCTTAAGAATAAGATGAACAACACACCTTTGATGCTTGCACAAAATATATACACAATAAATAATAGGATGTATAAAGCATATAAACAACGCAAAAATGCACAAAGGATCGTGTGCCTTCTGCAACAAGAGCAAAAACAAACAAAAAAGAGCTCCGCACTTGATAAACAATTTATAAAAACGGCAAAATCAACACATGTAGATCATATGAAAGATCTGCTTCAATGCCCTGCAATCAACGTTAATCAACAAATTGGCAAACATAAGCGCACCGCCTTGATGTATGCTGCACGCAATAATAGGACTGCAATGGTTAGCTATTTCATCAATAACACCAACATTGATAAAACACTCAAAGATGCACATGGAAACACCGCCTTTGATTACACCAAAAAAAGCAATAAACAAATCCGCGAAATGCTACAGATATAACTATTTGGCCTGTATCTTGTGTATTAATGGCCCTAGGCATAATGCAACACAAAGCAAGCATACACTACCACAACTAAAGCACGTTGTTTTTAAACAAGAATCATCATCACGTTCGTATGGATCATTTTTCCCCTCATAATAATCCTCCCACATCTCCGTTTTGTTTTCATCCTGGTATGATGATGCACGTGAAGCCCTCTTTTGCAGCTGACTTTTGGTTGGCAAAATTAACTGGGATACAACCAATAAACACAAAACTCTTTTCATACCTTCGCCCTTTTTTATTTTAGTATGATTCTTCATCATGACCTTTAAAATACACTATAATAATTGCAAAAGCATGCATTTTCTATATACTGCACTGGAGCCACATAACATAAAACAATAAAGGAAAACATGATACACAAAAAGTCTACCTATTTCATCATAGCAGCATTGTTAATTAGCTCTGTGCAAAATAACAACGCTAAACAATTTAATATTGATACAAAAACTGGCTGTTTCATTGCTGTCGGCTCTACAGCTGCTATTCTTATTGCTGGTGCAATTGGATGGCAATGCAGCGGCTCAAAATATGACCACCTCACCCAAAAAGATAAACAAGACCGCAAAGAACGAGAAGATGAACGCGAGCGCATCGCTCAAGAAAAGTTTGTAGCAAAAATAAAAGATGAACAATTTGTGCTACAAAATGTAGACAATCTGCTTGCATCATTTATGCCATTAATTAATGAATTTGGTAATCAAACAAACTCACAACTGGCAAAAAATCAAAAGTTCCAGTCGAACTTAGTTCAAGCCATACTTGGAAACAATGCGCAAACAGATCGTTTAGGCACGCTTAATCAACAAATATGGCATCTTGAGCAATCACTCATGAAAGTTGATAGCCAAGAATTAACAGATACAAAACTTAAAAATTTACAGCTTTTACGTTGGCTAAGAGAACAGGTAAATAGCAGTTCTTTAGCACGTTCAACTCAAAACAAACTAGAACACCAACAGCTTACTCTCGAGCTTGAAAAGAATAAAGTAACCATAAGTAAAGAACAAGCCGAGCAAGAGCGCATCCAAACAAAAACTATAAACAAAGAAGCCGAATTGCGTCAAAAGGCCGCTCAAGAGCTCGCTGATACAGCTCATAATATCCAAGGCAAACTAAATCACATTCGTACTGATTTAGAAGATCAAATGACTACGCTACGCAGATCAGTTAACAGGCAATTGAACGATCTTAACGCATGGCAGGCGAACAACGCGAAAGATCGTGCAGAAACGCAGCGTTTGCTCAAAGCATCTCAACATGAATATAAACGTTTAGAACTTTTACTCTCAACTGTTGAGGCAACATGCAATACACTGCAACAATTTATGGGTAATTTTGCTCAGCAGCTCACCCGAATTGAGCGTGGTCAAAAGAGTCAATCTGCTTTCTTAGTCAAAGAAATTAAAGCCGTTTTAAATGAATACTCCAACTCCCAAAAACAACATATCACCCAAAGCGACAAACGTATGCTTGAAACACTCTCACATATGTTAAGCAATATGCAACAACCAGCTTATCATAATAATTCATCGACTCAGGCTACTGCACCGATGTTAGATCCTGCAGATGAAATAAGTAATACACCGTCCGCATATAATCCTGAATTTTTTGATACTAAAAAATAGCAAAACAATACTCCTCAACTTAAGCCGCTCTAGTGAGCGGCTTTTTTGTTGCATGCATTGACAAACAAAAAAATCTAATTAGATTGTTACCCAAGCATTGAACAACATTCAAAAAGAGGGGATCACATCGGCACAGACAGTTCCACATTTTTCCAGATAACTCAACTTAACCATACTCATTTATATACAGGAGAAACCATGAATGACCTCATCAAAAAATCATCTATATTTTCTTTAATCGCAATTAGTTTTATCACGCAAACAATGCTTGGTTCATCAGATAAACAATCTCCAGGGCCAATGAATCCAGATTGGTTTTATGAAAAAAATGATTTCACACCAGCAAACAAATACCACCAAAAGCGCAAATGGGCTAAAGCAGAAGAAGCATACGCTCTTGTGCTCAATGAAAAAGCTACAAGCGAATACGATAAATCAATGGCAATGTTGAATCAAGCTGCATGCATGATGGCACAAAGAAAACCATCTGAAGGATGGAAATCTTTTGATCAGCTCATCGGAATAGATAAAAACAAACAATTGCTATCTTCAACTATGCAAGCAGGCCAAACCGGATCAGTTTTAGTGAGAACTGATGGCGTTGGTATTGGTGACATCTTTCATTTTTTATCTGCCGCAGCTTTACTTAAGAAAAAAACTGGCCTGGATGTGATTATTTCCGTGCGCAACTTCCTCAAAAAACCTCTTTCAAGCGCAGTCACAGCATATAGCTTAAATTTTTTCGATACAAACAACCCTAAATCTACAACATATGAAACTCACCTAATAGGACTTCTTGGCCATTTAAATATTAAACCCACAGATATGTGTCCAGAAAAAGTATTATTTACTGCTGCCGATGACGCTATCGAAAAAGTAAATAAACAAATAGAGCCTATTTTATCGCAAAATAAAAAACTATTAACCGTCTTTCTTGGAGAAGATAGACAGGCAACACTGATCGGCGGAAAACAACTACCAAGAAACAAAGAAGCCCATGGTAGACATCTTGATTCAAAACCATTCATTTCACTGTTACAAAACAACAGCGATCTTTCCATAATGGATGGTGGAAATAAGAGCAGTCAATTGAAAATTGAAAAGCAAGATGAATGCAGTAAACAGTATATGATCATACCGGATGAAATTACTCCTTTCGACATGATCATTGCATTAGGCCGCATAATGAGCAAAGATAAAAACATATATGCAATAGGTGCTGATAACGGCCCAACAAATGTTTTTTCTCGTGCTCTAGATCAAGAAGCCCAAGATCGCATGGCATTTATTATACCTAACGGCCAGGAATATGACATGCGCATGGAAGGTAAGGGTAATAAATATAAGCAAATGATTTCTAATTGTTGGGTATATAAATGCGAGAAACCTACTGATCAAGAAAAAGTAGTACAACAAGCTTATAACGACATGTCATCTAATTCATAGACTATTATGTATTCCTATTGCCCTCACTGTGGGGGCAATAGAGAAGCTAACTTTTGTCAAGCATGTCCCAATAATTGTCAATACAATAACGAACTTCGATGCAAAGACGAGTCATTATCTCTTTTTTTTCATTGAAATAGTTGAGCCTGACATTTTCAGAGAGTTCTCTTTGGCCCAATTGGCCCAAAATGTTATCAACATCTATCAATCTAGTAAAATGAGGCAATACCTGATACTGCTGAGAATCATAATTGAACCACTGTACTAAAAACTTAATTGCACCGTTTTTTTTCATCCCTCTTGAACTCTGGCAACAATGAGGCTTTAAACCTTAAAATATCTTCTGCATCAACCTTATTTTTTGTCACAAGAAGCGAGATTTGATCTATTATTGGCATCTTTCGTTTTGATTTGCATAGATTTTCATAGGTTTGTAAGAATTGATGTGAAACGGGACTACCACTCACAACCTCCCAATCTTTCTCCACATCCTTTGATGATCTTGCTATCATATACCTTTTATTTTTAGTTGCATCATGTGCCACCAAAGAAAGGGAAAATAAACAAAATAACAAAACAAGATTAGGTTTCTTCATATTTTTTGCCCTTTAAAGGCATTTTTTGCAAAAATGGGATAACCGCATCCGGATTGAGTGACAAAGAATCGATGCCATTATCAATCAAAAACTGCGCTAACTCAATATAATCTGATGGTGCCTGCCCACAGATACCAATATAACGCTGATATTTATGCGCACCCTCAATTGCCATTTTGAACATCTTTTTAACTGCAGGATCACGTTCATCAAACTGTTTTGAGAGTATCGCCGAATCACGATCCACACCTAACACTAATTGCGTTAAATCATTCGATCCAATCGAAAAACCATCAAAAAATTGTGCAAATTGATCGATCAACAACACATTTGAAGGAACCTCACACATCATGATCAACTGCAAATTATCCTTCCCTTTTTGCAAACCATGTTTGGCCATAATATCAATCACCAGTTCCGCTTCTTGCACAGTACGTACAAATGGAACCATAATGCGAACATTTTCAAAGCCCATTTTTGTGCGCGCTTTAACAAAGGCTTCACATTCTAACGCAAAAGCTTTTTCAAATTCAGGGTGATAATAACGTGAAGCTCCTCGCCAGCCAATCATTGGATTTTCTTCAACCGGCTCAAACTGCTGGCCACCAATAAGATTGCGATACTCATTAGATTTCAAATCAGATAAGCGTACAATAACCTCATGAGGATAAAATGCAGCAGCAATCATTCCTATAGATTGGGCTAATGTGTCGACGAAAAATTGCTTTGAACTTTCGTAGGCTGCTGCCTTTTGTGCAATTACTTTTTGATCCTCTTTTGTGAGGCCGTCAAATTGCACTATCGCCATGGGATGAATACCAATTTGATTGCTCAAGATAAATTCCAAACGAGCCAAACCTACTCCCTTGACAGGAAGTTGCGCAACAGTGAAAGCACGCGTTGGTTCTGCAATATTAACTAACAGTTTCACGGGAGCTTTTGGAAGTTGATCAAGTTCAATTGTCTTTTTTTCAAAAGGAATTGCGCCTTCATAAATATGGCCAACTTCACCTTGAGAACAGTCAAGCGTAATTGCCTGCATATTTTTAATGCGCTCAGTGCCATCTTGCGTTCCCACTATTGACGGGATCCCCAATTCTCGACTCACAATTGCCGCATGACACGTTCTTCCACCGCGATCGGTTATAATTCCAGCCGCCTTTTTCATAGCTGGAACCCAATCAGGGTCGGTCATATGGGTAATAATTATATCACCTTCTTTGACACTCGCAATATGCTCCACGCTAGTAATAACATGTGCACGGCCTGATATTATGTGCTGACCAATACTAATGCCGTTCGCAAGCTCTGTTAACTCTTGCCTATTTTCCAACAAATGAAATGTCTGAAAAAAAGTACTCGTCTTTTTTGCACCATATATTGTTTCTGGTCGCGCTTGAACAATATAGATTTTACCATCCACGCCATCCTTGGCCCACTCAATATCTTGTGGCATCCAACGATGCTCTTTGCTTGAATAATACTTTTCGATAATGCACACATAGCGTGAAAGTTCCAAAATGTCTTCATCGCTCAAACAGAAGGAGTCTCGCTGATCCTTTGGTGTTGTGATTGAAAAAACCTTATTCTGCTCTTTGTCATAGATCATTTTAATATGTTTTCTGCCAATCTTTTTTTTGATAATTGGCTTAAACTTTTTATATAACAATGGCTTGAAAACTACAAATTCATCAGGGGTCACCACACCTTTGACAACTGCCTCTCCTAGTCCCCATGAACCATTTATCATAACCACATCTTTAAACCCTGTTTCGGTATCTAGCGAAAAGGCAACACCTGCAGCTCCATCATCAGCCATAACCATTTTTTGCACACCAACAGAAAGGGCAACACTCATATGATCAAAACCTTGCTCTGCACGATAAGCAATAGCACGATCAGTAAATAATGAAGCCATGCATTTGCGCACTGCATCAAGCAAGGCATTTGGGCCAATTTCGTGCAAAAAACTTTCTTGCTGTCCAGCAAATGATGCGGTGGGTAAATCTTCTGCGGTAGCAGATGAACGCACAGCAACTGGAATATTTTCCTGCTTATATTTTTCACTTAAGCTTTGATAAGCACTAATAATTTCATCACGCAAATCTTGTGGAAACTCTGAAGCTAAAATATGTGCACGAATTTCGCGTGCATGCTCTTTGAGAGAAACAATACTGTTGATATCAATAGCATTGATTAATTGTGTGATCGGCTCAACAAGTTTGCTTGATTTTAAAAAATGCCAATAACCGTCCACTGTAACGGCAAAGCCGTCTGGAATGGCAACCTTATCAGCAAGATTAATAATCATATGTCCCAATGATGCGTTCTTACCACCCACTAACCCTTGGTTAGCACTTGTAATATCACCAAACCAAATGATATATTTCATAAAACCCAATTACTATGCAAGAATACTAACAATTGAGAAGACCGGTAAAATGATAAATAATGCTTTCATTTGCTTCCTTTTTTTTATTCACGTTAGCCATGTTTGTAATAGCACCAAACAGCATACACACCAAAAGAAAATGTAACAATAGTTTTTTCTTCCATGACGATCTCACCTACTCGATAGCAGCTCATAATGATCGCTTTTAATCTGTTTTGTCCGTAGCCATTTCAAATTTAATGTGATACACTTGCTGCATGCAAATACATTTTTTTATTTAATATCAAACAAATAAGGGTTTACATGAAACGCATTTTGCAATCTGAAATTGTTGCACTCGGTCTGGCAATCTTTTCGATGTTATTTGGAGCTGGCAACTTAATGTATCCATTGGCTGTCGGCATGCTTTCAGGTACAAAAAATGCTATCGGCATGATCGGTTTTATGGCCACTGCAATCTGTTTACCATTACTTGGTATTATCACCATGATTTTATACAATGGAGATTATGAACGTTTTTTTAAACGCTTGGGTGAAAAAAGCGGTGAAACGATGATCCTCTTCTGCATGATTATCTTGGGCCCATTAGTCGCAATGCCCCGCATCATAACGCTTTCACACACAATGATTGCACCGTTTCTTCCATTAGACTTTTTAGCAACGCCAAGCATGCTTTCATCCTTCTTATTTGCTATAATTTTTTTAGGCATCACCTTTCTGTTTACCTATCGCGAAAGTAAGATTGTGGATGTTTTGGGTTATGTAGTGAGCCCTGTTCTTCTCGTCTCTTTGCTTTATATTATCTTCAAAGGTTTCATGTGCGCTCAATACCCAATCTATAACACGCAAACTAATACAACAGTATTTCTAACCAACTTATTGCGTGGTTATGAAACATTGGATCTTCTGGGTGCATTGCTCTTTTCATCAGTGATCTTAACAATTTTAAGAAGTAATCCCCAAAATAAAGATAAAAGTGAACAACAATTTGCACTCATGGGCTTTCAAGGTGGACTTATAGGCGTCTCGTTATTAGCAGTTATTTATGTTGGCATGAGCATTTTGGGCATGTATTATGGCCATGGCCTTGAGAATATCAACTCTGGAGAACTGTTTAGAGAGATTTCTATGCGCATCCTTGGTGGTTATGGCGCATTGATTGTAGCAACCGCTGTATTGATGGCTTGCCTATCAACTTCAATTGCCATAGCAGCAGTTATTGCTGAATACTTGCAGCACACAATTTTTAAAAGCAAAATCAACTATACTCAAGCATTATTCATCACTCTGACATCATGTTTACCACTAGCAACTGCTGGTCTTAGCTATGTTTTGCAACTCACTGCCGGTCCTATTACTTTCGTTGGTTATCCAACATTAATCATGCTTACTGTGTGTAATTTAGCCCATAAATTATGGGGCTTTAACGCTGTGAGAACTCCGGTATTGGCAACCTTTTTAATCAGCTTAGCTGGCTACTTTTATCTATAATGGCCATTCATGGATATCAATCAAAAAAACTGTTAGCACTTTTTATTTTGCTGCAGTTATTTACAATACCTAAAGGACACTCTCAAAATAAAAACATCGCCTACGACATCACTCAATATATTAATTCTCAAGTGGAAGATGGTGCGTTTATGGGAACAGTTCTTGTTGCTCAAAACCATAATATCATACTCAAACAGGGTTATGGATATGCTGATATAGTTAAAATGATTCCCAATACCTACAAAACCAAGTTCAATATTGGCTCAATTTGCAAGCAATTTATCAGTACAGTAACTATGATGCTCAACGCAGAAAATGTGTTAAGCTTAGACGACACAATCAACAAATACATTCCCCTCTTTCCTCATGGCGACACAATAACTATTCATCACCTACTAACGCATTCATCCGGAATCTATTGCAATGATAAAGCATACAGAAAGCTCTCGATAAGTGACTCTAATCACTCTATAGTAAAAAAACTGTCTAATAAACAACCTTCCTTTATTCCGGGCTCTAAAGCTGAATATAATAGCTATGGATTCATTCTACTCATTTACATAATAGAACTAATCACACAAGAAAGCATCTTTCACATTCTAAAAAAAAGAATCTTCACAAAACTTAAAATGTTTAATACGTGTATACGACCCCCAAAAGAACCCCTTCCAAATCATACAGTTGGATACAAACAAATTAATCCTATTATCGCTTCGGACCAAGTCAATTGGGGAGTTCGCAACTTATCTACTACTGCAGAAGACTTATTTTTTTGGATTCAATCACTACTAAAAACAAGCCTCTTTCAAAAAAACATACTATATCAAATGTGGAAGCCTTATACATTGATACAAGGTAGAAAGTGGGAGGCTCATTATGGTTACGGATTTTATATTGACTCAATGCACGGCAAAAAAAGAATTTTTCACCATGGAAGTACCCCAGGCTTTATGGGAACAATAAGTATCTTCCCCGAAAGTGAAACCTGCATTATTATTTTGAGTAACTTGGAGAGCTTTCCTCGGTATCAAATGGTAAGTAAAATAGCCGAAATAATGCTTTGCTATGCACAATAGGCTGCTTCAATTCTAATTTGTATCGAAATTCAGGGCAATCGTGTGAATAACCCCTATTTCATAAGTGTTTTTTAGTCAATAGGCGTAACCCCGCTGTCATATGAGAATCATCCCCATTGCCCCCACGTTTCTAGGGACTTTTATTGTGCCTTCCTCATTGACTTATAAGAAAAAACTGATAGTATTTCCCACCAACAAAATACTATACACATTCTTATACAAAAGGAATCGCTAATGAAGATACACACATATTCCATTCGAGCACTCAGCCTACTTTGCACCATTGGATTAAGCGCAAAAACGGTAGATCATGATTTTATTAATAAAGAAGCCAAAAAACACTATACCCAAGGTAATTATAAAGAAGCGGTACCTTTATTTGCTAAGTTGATTGAAGAAAGTGTAAAACGCACAAAAAGCGAAAAAAACAAGAAAAAGAAGAAAGAACTTGAAGATGAAACCGAACTCAATCGAGTACGCATCGCTCAATCGATTTTAGCTATCGCAATTGAACATAATACTAGCGAAGAAAAATTGCGCGATTTGATGGAAATGTTTGACGTTAAACATATTGCCTTAGGACATGATGGACTCGGTGATGTAGTGCAAGCGGCTGGTATATTAAAAAAAATAAACGCGGAACGGAGAAAGAAAGGGCTACCGGATATTGAATTGCATTTGCCTGGATTTTTGTGGTTACTAAAAGACATCATGATTAGATCGGGTGTTTCTGCCAAAGTTACCTCTTCAAGACATGATGGCGAACCTGATTTAAGTAAGGCAACACATGTATCAAAACTGTTTAATTTAAAAACAAAAGATCCTAGCCCAAAAACATTTGAGCCATATTTAGTACCATCAGAAGATTTTAAGCCACAAGGTAAAAACAGCTTTGCAATATGTTGGCGTTCTGGAACTGCCCCTGTATATGGCGGAAGAAGACTGCATCGCGATTTCAAAGTAAAAAACCTGATTGACGCAATACTCCAAGAGATGCCCGATGCACATTTTTATAGTGTTCAAGGCCCGCCTCACCGCATTATTCTACAATCAGAATACGATAAAATGTCCCCTGAAGACAAGAAAAAACACGCTCTTGACGTTGTGCCTGATTCATATGCAAAACATTTCACCAACATCAAAGACAAAAAACCGTTTGAAGATACACTAAATGTGTTAGATAAGTGCATCCAAATTGGTTGCGATACGGTTAACCAACATATTGCAGTAAATCTACCAAATGGTAAAACAATTATGATCATACCTGCATCATCTAAAGATGGCACAAGCAACCGCGATTGGCGTTGGAGTAAAGATAAAGACACTTCAGCATGGTACCCTAAAGATAAAATGAGAATTTTTGAGATCGATACTAATGATCCTAAAAACTTCGCACCTGCGATTGCTATTCTTAAAGAGTGGCTAAAAAAACACAACCGATAAGATTCAATATCTTTTTAAATAAAAAAGGTCCTTTTTTAGGGCCTTTTTTTATTGACTTTAACTACTATAAAGTTAGAATGAAACATATTATTTATTAGTTTTTTCCAAACATAAGGAACATCTTTTATGAAACTACGTAAGAGCCTTTTATCTGGCTTGATGATTGCGACGTTGTGTAGCAATACGATTTCTCTAGCTACAGATACGAAAAAAGATATCTTATTCAATAACCCTTTAAATAAAAGTTTGACCTTCACACGCGGTTTAAAGCTTGCAGGTTTACTTGCTTTTGCAGCTGCATTGATTAAATACGCATGTACTGAACCTCACAATAATAAAATTCGGTTTGATGTAGAAGAATTCAAAGTGGCTTTTTCTGAATTTTGCCGTGGCATAAATGTTAAAGAAAATTTGCTTAAAATAAGGAACTTCGCCTGGTACTTCACACTTGATGGCATTATCGGCCATGGCATGAAAAAACGCTCAATACGCATCGACCCAGATGAACCAACAAAACTTTTTGTGCATCCTGGCGCTAAATCTAAGGGCCTATTTGGTCTCATAGCTGGTTATCACAAAGGTATCTTCGCAATGCTGTTCTTTATGAAGGCATTGGATAAATTCGAAAAAGATGGCGTTAAAGGTTGGAACCGCCTAATTGATTTCGTTGGGCTAAACTAAATTAACAATCAGACATTTTTTAAAAAAGGCCGGAATTTACCGGCCTTTTTTCATATACACCATTTGCGAATATATTCATCTATGTTAATATTGGTATCGTAACTTTAGTTGTATTTAAATTCACGATTTTTAAAGGTGATCACCACATGATAAACAAAAAATATATTCTTTGTTCGCTACTATTATTGACATGCCCCACATACCCCAATGATAATAACAATACATTACGCAATGTAGGCATTGCACTGGCAGCTACAGGTGGCACCTACCTACTCTCTAAAGGATGGGCGCATCATGTGGTAAAACTTGCACAAACACAATTCACCTATGAACGCAATCTACTTAATCAGTATAGATACCAATACGGTCATAACTGGAGTGATACAATTTGGCGATCACTGCGCAAACAACTGAAAGCAAACATTGTGCACATACACAATGCACAACGTGACCGCTGGCAATTATGTGTACTTTATGATATGTATACGAGCAATCCAAGTTTATACGTTGAGCATCGCTACTATACATTTCCACTGCTACAACATGTAGCTGATCTTTCATGGTATATCAAACGATTGAAAATTATACGTTTTTGCCATTTACATAGCGAGCGTGATGAACTCGATTCATTAATCGAACAACTAAACTATATAAAAGATATGATTATAAGTGACCATGATTATAACATAGAAGAACAAAATTATAGTTAACAAAAAAGCCTCTTTTTTAGAGGCTTTTTTTATATTAAGACTTGTTTATATTAAGCGTCTTTAAAATACTCTTTTACACCCTGTTCATTAGGATCCATAGCCTTATCGCCAGAATTCCAATTTGCAGGACACACTTGCCCATGTTGTTCCACAAATTGCAATGCATCAATTACCCGCAACAGTTCATCAACATTGCGCCCTAAACTCATATTGTTGATAGTCATACTTTGTATAACATTGTTCTTATCTAAAATAAACACGCCTCTGAAAGCAAGGCCACTCTCTTCATCTAAAACACCATAATCACGGCACATGTTTTTATTAACATCTGCCAAAAGTGGATAGGTTATTCCTTCAATGCCACCTTGGTTTTTTGGCGTTTTTAGCCATTGCTCGTGTGTGGAAGATGAATCAACCGAGCATCCAACAACCTGTGCATTACGTTTTTCAAATTCAGGCAACTTTTCTTGAAATGCGTGTAACTCGGTTGGGCATACAAAAGTAAAATCTTGAGGGTAAAAAAAGATCACTTTATATTTATCATCATAATTTTCAAGACACACATTATCTGTGATATGATCTTGCATCGCGGCTTGACAGGTAAAACTTGGAGCTTTTTTGCCAATCATATATTTTTCCTAATGGTTTAAAATGTTGTAGCATATATTGCACACTTTAAAATACCACGAAAAGTAGTATCCTTTAACCCTGAAAGTAAACATGCAGCCATTAATTGTTATCATATATGACAGCATCACCAATTCGGTTTTTGAGAGCCAACTTTTGCAACCGCTTTTAAAAAAGAAATTTTATAATCCTACACAAGTAATTCACATTATTAGTTTTGAAAAAAACACAATCATAAAAATTCCAATGATTAATGGTATCACCTTCCATCTACTTAAACGCTATCCTTTTATTCATCACAAATTGTTGCACAGAGAGGCGTGGATTGTATGTTCATTAATCAAAAAGTTGGACTTAAATAGATTTAACATACTGGCTCGTGGCCCGTTTGCGGGATATATAGCACAACACACAACATCAATACATCCAATTTTGATACAAGCGCGAGGATTAGTGGCAGAAGAATTTCGCTATATAAATACACGCAATAAGATGTTAAACATACTACAAAAACTGCGCTATAAACAGTTTCATGCATTGGAACATCTAATCTATGGCTCAAAACAAAAAAACATACTGATTGAAGCAGTAAGCCCTGCGCTCAAAAATTATTTAATAAACACATTTCACGCCAATGAACAAAACATCTCTCTAGCTCAAAATGATACACCAGAAGCAATATCAACATTAGAAAAAAAGGCATTTCGCACTGCTATTCGTGCAAAACTACGTATAAAAAATGAGCAAAAAGTATATTGTTATAATGGCTCGTTCAAACCATGGCAATGCCCAAACAAAACAATTGCCTACTTTAAAAAAGAGTACAAAAAAATGCCAACGGCATTTTTACTCATTTTAACACCTGATGTACAAGCATTTAAATATGCATTAGAGAAAGCTTTAGTGAACAAACAAGCATATAAAATTATGCATGTCACGCAAAAAGCATTGCCCCAATATTTAGCGGCAGCAGACGTGGGTATGTTATTTCGAGAAAAGGATATTATTAACAGCGTTTCACGCCCAACGAAAGCATTGGATTATCATGCTGCAGGTTTGCACATCGTGCACAATAATACGGTGGACTATCTTGGAAATAATGAAAAGTGAGCAATGTCAATGTCTTTCATAACTCACTTTCACTATTAAATCTTAGCAACTCACCTGATCAGCTTTAGGTTGTGCACAAAATTGAGCAGTCGATTGTGTTGATTGTTTAACATTACATAATCGCTTATAACATGCATTGGTGAAACCTACAAAAATTGGATTTGGATTAGCCAAACGACTTTTAAATTCCGGATGTGCCTGCGTCGCTACAAAAAATGGATGATCTGGCAATTCCACATATTCCATTAGGCATGTGCCATCTGCACGTTTGTGATACCCTGAAAAAACAATGCCCGCTTGCTCTAATTGCGTAACATAATCTGGATGCACTTCATAACGATGGCGATGCCTTTCGAATACCTTTTTCTCACCTGTTGCAGTATCAGTCACAAACCGATCTTTCGTTTGATATAACGCGTCAACTTTGGTGCCAGATTTTAGCAAAGCAGAATAGCCGCCCAAACGCATTGTGCCTCCAAAATCGTTCTGCTTTAGAAGCTCTTTTTGCATAGGCAAAAGATCAATAACAGGATATGGAGTATTTTGTTCAACTTCAGAAGTATGTGCATCTGTTAATTTCGCAACATTACGTGCAAACTCAACAACAGCCAATTGCATGCCGTAACATATGCCTAAGAATGGTATATTATGTTTGCGCAGATATGAAATAACTTCAATTTTACCTTCAACACCACTTTTTCCAAAACCACCTGGTATGATAACACCTTCAAAACCATTAAGTTGTTTTAAGGCTTCAGGATTTTGTTCAAAAGTTTTTGCATCAAGCCAAGTAATTTCACAACCATGATCACTAAAAGCACTTGCATGCATTAAGGCTTGCTCAATACTCACATAACTATCATGCAACTTATATGCACCCGTATCTAAATATTTACCAACAATGGCAACGCGTATTTTTTTACCCGGTTTTATGATCGCATTCACCTGTTTTTGCCAAACTTTCCAATCAGGCTCTTTTTTTGGCGCTAGCTCCAAGCGCTTGATCATTTTTTTACCAAAGGCATCCCGTTCAAAATTAAGTGGCACTTCATAAATTGAAGACACATCGGGTGCCGCAATAATATGCTCTGGCGAAATATGAGCATACATTTGAATCTTTTGCTTACGCTCTTCATCAATTGGATGCGCAGTTCGGCACACAATAAAATCAGGGACCAGGCCTTCTTGACGCAACAAACGCACCGCCTGTTGTGTTGGCTTCGTTTTCATTTCTGAAATATGATAGGGAACCGGCAAATAGCTAACCAAAACATGGGCCACCGATGTTTTGCCAAACTCTTGCTCTAATGCTTTGGCAGCAAATAAGAAAGGCGTATTTTCATAATCGCCTACCGTGCCACCAACTTCTACAATAGTAACTTCATAGCCATCACTTGCCAATTTAATACGGCGAATAATTTCTTGTGGAATATGCGGAATAAATTGCACCGTTTTACCAAGATAATTTCCTGAACGCTCATTATCAATAACCGTTTTATATATCTGTCCTGAAGTAATATTATTCTGTTTTGGGATATTTTCATTCATAAACCGTTCGTAAGTGCCAAGATCCTGATCAATCTCACCGCCATCTTCGGTTACCCAAACTTCACCATGCTCAGTGGGACGCAAAGTACCAGCATCAAAATTGAGATATGGATCAATCTTAATAAGCGTTGTTTTAAATCCATAACTTTTGAACATCTTGCCCAACGATGCAGTGGTTACACCTTTACCAACACCTGAAATCACTCCCCCGAACACAAAAATAAACTTCGACATGTTTAAACCTTTTTAAGTATTTGCGCAAAATAAAAGACTCAACATGCAGTCATTTGCAATATTGAGCATTTAGTATACATTATCACACTAATAAACGAGGGTAAACTAAAAAAAACATTAAAGTGAAAGTGATCCCATGAACAACAAAACACTCGTTCTCATCATGTGCGCTCTACATATACCATCATTCATCATTAGTTGCTGTAGAAAAAAATCAAAAAAATACGCTCTTGTTTCCACCACAGATTTTGAATCAAACCTCATAAATCTAACCGATCTTTCATCACTTGAAAAAGAATATATCATCAAAAAAGCACCTAAAACTCGCGGTGAAAAAGCCTGGCTTTGTTGCAAGTTCGTTGGATCGGGCATATTGATGGCTGGCATTGGCGTTGGATCAGCTTTGTTAGCACTCAACATCTTACAAGAAGAAAACACGGTAAACAGTGATCTTTCTGATATAAAGGATGATCTAGACTCTGGAATACACGACATTCATAAAATATATAATATCACCAGCTTAATTGAGCATTACTCCTCTACATGCAGCGGCCCCACACTCAGACTTAAAGAAGCATTTATTAACTTTATCCTCAATTGCAACGTTACTGGTGGTTAATTTTATATCAACAAACTTGCAACCATTGCATTCATTAAGTTAGCTAATGCACCGCCAAGAACTGCGTAAACACCTAACTCAGTAAGCCATTTACGTTTTTCTGGTACCAAGGCGCCAATACCACCAATTTGAATGCCGATACATGAAAAGTTTGAAAAGCCGCATAATGCATAAGTCACAATATCAACAACACGCTCAGGAAGCTGCATATTTATCATCTCTTGATAAGCAAACAGTTCGTTCACCGCAACTTTAATGCCCAAAAGAGAACCCACACGCAAAGCCATCGAACCGTCAAAACCAAGCAACCAAGCAAATGGCGCAAACAGGTAACCCAATATCTGTTTTAGATCCAAGATGGGCAACTCAGCAGAAATGCCAAAATAAGAAAATAATACATTCACATTGATACTTCCAAAACCAATGACCGCATCAACTAATGCCAAGAGTGCCACAAAAGAAATAAGCATAGCCGCAACATTAACTGCCAATGAAAGACCATCTAAGGTTCCCGTTGCAATTGCATCAAAAATATTATTTGCAGGTGATTTGAGTGTAACAGAAACTTCTTCCTCATCTTTTCGTGTAGTTTCAGGCAATAATATTTTTGCAATCATTATAGTGGTTGGAATCGACATTACACTTGCTGTTAATAAATGTGGTGCGGGCACCCCCATTGCAACAAACACAACCAAAATAGCACCACTTATAGTGCCCATACCACTCACCATAACCACTAAAAGCTCCGATTTAGTCATGCTTTTCAAATAATCTCTCACCAATAACGGCGCTTCAGTTTGCCCTAAAAAACTGTTGGTGACCGCACACAATGTTTCTGGTCCAGTTGTCCCCAACAACGGCTGCATAAAAAAATTTATACCTTGTACAATTTTTTGCACAACGCCCCAATAAAATAACACCGCCGTTAATGCGCCAAAAAAGATAATAACAGGTAATACTTTTATACCAAAAATAAAGCCCCAATCGCCAAATTGATTGGTCAAGTTGCCAAAAATAAATGCCGAACCTTTATCTGCAAATTGATAGATCCGGCAAACATAATGAGAAACAGCTAACAACATGTGATGTCCAACTGAAGTTTTGAGAATGCATAAAGCAATTAAAAATTGTAAACCTAAAGCATGCAAAATCAACTTATAATCTATTGCTTTACGATTTTTTGAAAACAAAAAGGCAATTGCCAAAATAACAAAAATGCCAACAATATTTAAATAGCGATTGTGTTCAAGCAAGTAGGCAAGCATAAAAAACTCCTGTTACATAGATAAAATTACTTTGTAACAGGAGTATACTTGTTTTGCCGATTAGTTCAATGAGAAAAAATGGAATCTGAATATCCTCCGACAAGCTCCCAGCCCTTGCTAAAACTTCCGTGGACTCCACAAAATGACGATTCTTGTAAATGATTTCTCTATGTTTGCTTGGCAATAGAAAATATATAAAACATTCATCCGAATCTTATCAAAAGGTATTCCGAATTTTTTTAAAGAAAAGATAAGAATTAATAGAGTACAAAAATGAAAAATTATTTTTAATCTTCATCCTGAGCATGTCGAAGGATATTCCTTCCTCTTCTTTGTGAAGCATTTTTACATTGAGCAAGCCTTGAAAGTTTCTTCCAATCGCCCTTAATTAGAGCTTCTTTCTTTTTGCGAGTCCATCCTTTTATTTTTCTTTCCCAATGAAAAGCCAAATCTTTTGAATCACAAGGTTCACAAAAAACGAGTTTCACAGGGCGACGTGTATAGGTATAACAATCATAAATTCCTAATTGATGTTCACTTAAACGCCTTTCAAGATCGCAAGTATGCCCTGTGTAATAGGAGCCATCATTACATTGAAGAATATAAACATGAAATACAATCATAAGCAATTTATTCGGAATATCCTTCGACATGCTCAGGATGAGTTTTTATATTATTTATCACTTCTATTAACATGCTTGACCACCAAGATGACAATCAAATCAACTGTTTTTTTAAACTACACGAAATTAAGGCTAATAAAATTTGATTGCTTGTACATTATTTTTTTTCACGTTTGAAAAAAAGCAAAATTTCAGTTGTACGACTAAATCCCTTAAAGAAGCTCCCTTTCGTAATTTGCCAAATCATGCATTATCTCTAATATCTCTCCTTGGTCAAATACACCTCCACAATATGAGGCATCTTCTGCTACTTTTTTTATTTTATATTCATAAACCATATGGACTCCGCTTATTAAGAGAACAATTAAAAGATTCATCCTGTGGAATCCGCCGAAGCTTTAAGCAAAGGCTGGGAGCATGTCAAAGGATATTTCTTTAAAAAAAAATTCTAGCTTTTATAATCATGCAAGCATGCTTCAATGCGCCAACCATCAGGATCAGTAATAAACGCTCCGTAATAACCAGGATGATATTCTTTACGCGAACCAGGTGCGCCATTATCAATACCGCCAAGTTGTGAGCATCGTTGATACCAATTATTAACCGTTTCAACATTTGGCGCTGAAAAAGCAATATGCACACCACGCGCTTTGCCAAGCAATTCTTCTGAGTTACCTTGCGTACTAATCCAGAAAGCCGGTTTATTGTTTGCACCATATCCGGCAGTTTGCGAGTCTTCAAAAATCATTAAACGCGTATAACCAAGTTCACCCAAAGTTGCATCATAAAAATGTAATGCTTAGGTAAAATCAGAAACCGCAATAGAAGTGTGATCAATCATTATACTCATTTGATTATTCCTTTTTTTAAAGATCTTTGAATATCTCCAACGACTGCTTACGTCGATCGACACGCTCTTTTTCAAGCAAACCTTCAATGATTTCAGTCAGCTCACCTTGCATAACAATATCAAGCTTTTTAAGCGTCAAGTTGATTTGATGATCTGTAACGCGATTCTGTGGGTAGTTATAGGTACGCACCTTTTCAGCACGCATACCCGTTCCCACCTGTTTTTTACGATCCGCACTCATTTCAGAATTATACTGTTCAACTTGTGCAGCCAAAATACGCGATTGCAATACCTTCATAGCTTTTGCTTTATTTTTGTGCTGAGAGCGTTCATCTTGGCAAGACACCACAACGCCAGTAGGCACGTGAGTGATACGAACAGCAGAGTCAGTCGTATTAACATGCTGCCCACCTGCGCCACTTGCACGATAAACATCAATACGTAAATCTGATGGATTAATGTTAACGTCAACTTCTTTAGCTTCAGGCAAAACCGCAACAGTAGCTGTTGAAGTATGCACACGCCCCTGTGTTTCAGTTGCAGGTACACGCTGAACACGATGAACACCGGATTCATATTTCAAATGACCAAACGCACTTTTACCTTTGATATGCAACACTGCTTCCCGCACTCCGCCAAGATCGGTTTCGCTCAAACTATCAACAGTCGCTCGCCAACCATTTTTTTCAGCGTATAATTTATACATCTTGAGTAAGTCATGTGCAAACAATGCAGCTTCTTGGCCGCCTGCTCCACTGCGAATTTCGACATATACATTACGATTATCATGCTCACTTCGTGGATATAACAAGTCGTCAAGAGCGTTCTGTTCAATTTTCAATTTTTGCTGTAGATCCTCTAGTTCTTCTTTGCATAATGCAATCATCTCTTCATCATCGGTTTGCATTTGTTCATTAATATCTTCAATCTCTTGCTGAACAGCTTGCACCTTTTTATTTTGCTCAAGTAAATTAGTTAGCACTGCATGTTCTTTTTGCAGCGCTAACCGTTTATCTTTTGGCAAGTCAGCGGAGGCTAACTCAGTGCTAATTTGATCAAAGCGTTCTTGAAGACGATCCCATTGATCAAACATCAATTATTTTCCGTATTTCTTTTTAAATTTATCAATACGACCAGCGGTATCAACAAACTTTTGATCACCTGTATAGAATGGATGACATGCAGAACAGTATGTCATTTTGATCTCTTTGCTTGTTGAGCGTGTGTTATAGGTTTGACCACAAGCACATGTAGCAGTAATTTCGTTTAATTCTGGGTGAATACCTTTTTTCATCAATATCCCTTTGAAAATAGTAAATTCTAAATACTAAATATATTATATGTTATTATCGCTTAAAAATAGCCTATTGTAAAGCCATAGCAGGGCTAATCGTCTATTTCTTTATTATCAGGTATGAGGTCTATCTCATCCAATATAGCTTTACGCACCTCATGGAGGATTTCTTCAATCTTTTGGCGCTTTCCACGAAAGGTTATACCTTTCTCAGGGCTATACATAACTTTAACGTTCTCGCCCTCTAAGTTAACAATTTTTTGACCTTCACTCATATTAATCGCGGTTTTATAGCTCCCCATTGCCTCAATTCGACCAATAATAATATTAAACAATTGCTGTGTCCCCATAATTTTGAACAAGCCCAAATTGAGTGAAAAACCCTCTTTTTCAGGTATTAAGTCTAATCTATGAAAGCCAACAGCAAGCATAAATGGCGCAGCTATAGTGGAAAGCACAATAACCACCACCGCAATAATATATTGATCAGCTGTGATCACTTGTGATCCACGCAAAATGGTTGCTATAACGAGACCTACCTCACCCCGTGCCACCATGGAGGAGCCAAACAAGTAGCCCTCAAGCATAGTCCAACGGTCGGTTGTTCTTCTGCCTGAACTATTACTCAAAAATATTGAAATATAACAAGCAAGCAGTTTTGAAACAATAGCTGCAATCAATAATAAGGCAACCCCAACCCATTGATAGGATGATAATAATGAAATATTAACTTGTAGCCCAATTGAACCCAAGAAAATAGGTAACAAAAAAGAACGTATAAATGGCGTGATCACCTTTTCTGCTTGATGGCGGCTATCCCCCATGCGGTGAAATAAGCCTGCAAAAAATGCGCCGGTTATACCTGCAAGGCCACCTATAAGTTCTGCAAATGCAAAGTAAAACAACATCGCGCCGCTGGCAAATGAAGCAATCAAGAAGGATGAATGATGCTTTTTAAGCCATGTTAAAATTGGTGGAATCAAAAAATACCCGGTGAAAAATATGACCGCAAATGATACCAGCATATAAACTAATGCTTCGGCAATTGTCGCATTATGACCAATATGCATCAATCCGGTAAACGGCCCAAAAGTTCCCGATTGTAAAGCAATAAAAAACATTGAAAGAAGCACGACAGAAAAAATATCATCAATAATAGCTGCACCCAATGTCGCTTTTGACGACTTCAAATGCATCTTTCGCTTTGAAACAAGCATCGTTACAGGAATGGAAACACTGGTAGCTGAAAAAATTAAACCAAGGCCAATAGATTGGATCAATGAATAATCATAGAGCAAATAATAAGCAGTAACAATTGTCATGACAATAGGTAACAATGCCCCTAAAATACCTGCCGTAGTTGCCGTAACACCCACGTGAAAAATATCCCGCACATCTGTTTCATGCCCAGCAACCCACAATAAATAGGTCACCGTCAATGCTGAAGAACATAATACCACAAAAAAAAGATATAAATCTGAAGCTGGGATTGCGTAAGAAACGCCTGATGCATCATATGCCATTAAGCTTCCACTAAATACCTTCCAACCAAGAATATTCAAAAATGATGGCCCAATCAAGACACCACCGATAATCTGTCCTGCGATAACAGGAAACCTGAGCAATTCTTTTAATATTCGCCCCCAAAGAATAGTCCAAACGAGCAAAAAGGCCACAAACAGGGCGAATTTGGCCACAAATTCGGTAGATAAACCATTACTAAGCAGAATACCCTCAGGTATTAAATAATGCTGATTTGAACCAAATAACCCACCAAATACACAAAATAAGGCTAGAATCGCCAAAAATGCCACGTTTTTCCTTTAAAATAAAGAGTTTTCTCCCTTATTGTACTCCAATAAAAGAGAATTGCAAAAAGAGTTAATTATTCCTATTTGAATAAAGCTATTGCTAATGCTTGGCGCTTTTATTTATATTTATAATAGCGAACAATACTATAAAAGAATAATTTTTACCTTCAAAAAAAAGGAAATCCTATGAACAAGCAACTGACCTTGATGATTGTATCTCTTCTTGCAATCAACGCAGTTCCAGTTAACGCACGAACTGATAGATCAAATCAACAAAATGAAAGCTTAAAAATGGTACAATTGAATAGCTGGTTCCAAGAGCTTACCTCAAAATCTAATCTTCTTAAAAGTCATGAAGTGCAACCGCTCAGGCGGATGGGTGAAGGAGTAAACAAATTGGGTGCCAACTGGAATAACACCTGGAAATCGAACGCTACGGATGCTTATAATAGCATTTATAATCCTGGCGCACAAAGTCTTTTAAATAGTGTAAACAATAGCATCAACAGCCTTCGTGAGAAATTTACCACACCCCGCAGAAGCGACCGATTTAGAGTAATCAATCAATTACTGGATGATCTTAAACTAATAATAAACAATGTATCCGATAAAGTTAATTTTCAAGTGAAAGCCGAAAGCCCTAAAAATATTCAAGGTGCTGCACAAGTCGGCAACGTAAACAACATTTTTAGTAAGTTTGTAGTAGATATTCAAACCATTAAACAAAAAACAGACAGATATTTAGCTAAAAAAGGCGATTAAATCTTAATTTGGTTCTGCTTGAGCATTGTTCAAGGCTCAAGCAGAACCAACATATCGCGAATATTCCCGAATTTTTGACTCAAAACCCCATTTTTTCAGTTTTTCCAAACCCATTCGCCCCTAAAATCCTAGCGAGCAAACGCTCCTAAAACAGCTAAAATCACCTGCCCCCTTCTTTATAATTATTTCAACTTGTAAAAAGTGTTGATTTTATGCAAGCAAATACTCTATATTGGGGTTAGATGTTAAAGAGATGTATATTTATAAACCATATAATAAGGAGTTTTATTATGAAAAAATATACACTAGCAGTTATGGCAGTATTGGCATTAACTACAGCTGCAAATAGTTATGGTTGGAGCTCTGGTCTTGGTCTTAGAGATAAGCTCAAAGGTAAGGTTAAGAGATTTGTTGAAGATCCATCTGCATCTGTGCAGCGCGGAACAGCAAAACTTCAAGGTTACACTCAGCAAGTACAACAAAGTTTAGATGCTGTTAATCAATTATCCTCAGTAGTGGGCCAAACAGCAGGACAACTTCTTGCTACAGTCAACCTGACTATTGATCAATTCAAAGCATTACCAGCACAAGCGCAGCGAAATGTTCTTCAGGGTCTGCAACAAGCGCAACAAGCACAAGCTCAACAGCAAGGTTTCTAATATATCCATACAAATGGTTAACAAAGGGCAGTCAAGACTGCCCTTTGTGCTTTTTCAAAAAACAAATTTAATAATTAACCTGCAATCTTTAGTTGCACACGCAATCTCGCTTCTTTATCAATAACAAGTTCAATAAGGCGCTCAATTTTGGTTGGCCCCAAAAGCTTCACCATATCGGGATAAAATCTTTCTTGATCATTGATAGCCCTTTTGGGCGATTCATAGAAAAACAAACTGCCATCATTACTTTCGGAAAAAAAATATAAGGCATTATTTATATAAAGTGATGTCAGAACATCAGATGGATAGCATGTTTTAGCGGGTAGCTTTATCTTTTGATCACCTAATGGACCAGTTGCATTACCATCTTTGAGTTTAAAAGAAAAATAGGCGAATTTTTTTGAAAGATTAACCATCGAAACAATGCAATTCTTTTTTCCATCCGAACATACGGCAATTTGCATCGAACCGAGCAGTAAAATTGATACTAATACGCTACAAAAAACTCTTTTCATCACCAACCTCCTCCGCCACCGCCGCCTCCTCCGCCACCGGAGCCGCTTCCGCCAAAACCAGAGGATCTTCCCGGACGACCTGCAGCTGAACTAATATTGCTTGATAAATGCGAACTAAATGCCGTAGAAGAAAATCCATGCAATCCTGGCCCAACATACCAGATAGGCATATATGTATGTCCGTCTTGTTTTAGACGCTCAAAAATAGGGGTAAACTGCTTATTCCATTGTTCCTCAACACCAAGTGCCATAGCATAGGGTAAATACTTTTCATACAACGCTGGTGTTTTTGTTGGCGGTGTGCCAATCAACTTCATGCGCTCTTTTTCTGTGGTTGATAAAAATAACTTAAACCCTTCAATTTCGCGTTTTAATGCAAAACCTTCAATAGTATAAGAATATAAAAAACGCACGAATATAGTTAAAATAAATACAGCAAAACCTAAAATGATTAAATAATTAAGGTCATAATTTAACAAGCCAATTGAAACCCCACAAACTCCAATACTAACTGCGGCAATTACTAAAATAGGATTATTTAAATTGAATAAGCCATCCAGCTCTGTATAATTATTTTCTAAAATTGCACGGATTCGCTGTAGCGTATCACTGTTACCTGGCCCTATTTTGAATGTATCTCCACCTCTGAATAATCGTTGATAGATCGCTTGATACATAGGATATTTTTCAATACCTTCTTCTGATTCTTTTATTAATGTATAAACATTTCGGTAGAAAAAACCGCCATCAGCATACTTTATTTTCAGCCAACCATGCACTGCCATATTGACAATTTCTGCAGCAAGCGCTGCATCTTTATATCCCATCTTCATAATGTAATTTATCATACCAGGCGTCATATCCTCTGGTGGATAAAATAGTGGAATAACTGGTTTGTTGCCTTTCCTCTTTTTATTTTGCCGATAAGTATAAAAAAATAAACTTAGCAGAAAAAGAATGAGAAACCCTATAATGCCGAATGCTCCATTATCACGAACAAACCAAATGAGTTTTTGTAACATGGATGGATAGGCAATGCTCCCTTTTGGCCAACCTACAACAATGCTCAGCCCTTCATAAGGAGCAAATGGTCGTGTTGTATTAAATTTTGCTATACCATTACGTGTAACATAAGCCTCAACATCTTTACCCTTATCACCAAAAAAACCGGTATAAGCATGAACTTTAATTTCGTTAATATCGACACCCTGTGGCAATGAAACACGTGCAGTAACTTTATCTATAGGCAAGCGCCACCCATTGCCAGTGACGTTCCAATATAATTCATCATGGTTTTCAAAGATACCTAACTGCCGATTAGTGGTGTAAATAATAGTGAATATATAGACACCAGGCGATAAATGACGGCCCTTTTGACCAATATATATATACTCGCCATTTCTTTCTTTTTTCACGTGATAGTTAATCGGCTTACCATTCATCTGCACCTGTTTGATCTTAAAATCAACCACATACCACGCGCCCCATTCATCTTTATAGGTAGTGGGAAATTCACGCACAATACCATGCTTTATTTGTATACCACAACTTTGCACAGTTATTTCTTCGTTAACTTCCATAGAACCGTCTTTGAGCACTTGAATATCAGCATCAAAGAGCAAAATATGCTCACATTGAGCGGCATATAGCGATGAGGCAAAAATGAGTGAAAGTACAAAAAGATTCAAATTAAACTTGCGCATAAAACACCTAAAATTTAATTTCAGGGTTCTTACTTTCCTCAGCTGAAATTTCAAAAAATGAAACCGGCTCAAAAGAAAATATGCTCGCCAAAAGGTTGGCCGGAAAACTACGCACAAAAATGTTATAATTTCGTGCTGTGCCGTTATAATAGCGTCGTGCTAATTGAATATCATTTTCTAACATTGAAAGTTCTTTTTGTAGATCTGCAAAATTTTGATTGGCTTTTAAATCAGGATAATTTTCAGCAACGGCAAACAATGTTTTGAGCGCGCCAGTTAATCCCTTTTCCGCCTCAGCTTTCTGATCAATGGTCTGTGCACCCATTGCCGCGGTGCGCATTTTAGTTACATTTTCAAGAACATCTCTTTCATGCACACTATATTGCTTGACCACTGCAACTAAATTTGGCACTAAATCATAGCGTCGTTTTAATTGCACATCAATGCCACTCCACCCTTCATCAACTAATGCTTTTTGACGTATAAAACCATTGTAAGTGCTCATAACCCACAATGCCGCAATCGCGACAACACCCAGAATGATACCAACAAAGATCATATTCAACTCCTTTGAAATATTTTTTTGAACACCTTAATACAACATAAAACAATGATATTTTTAAAGCAACATCTTCAAACAAGGCTTTAGGGAAAATCAAAACAAAATGAAAAAAACTTTTTTCCCTGTAAAACACCTATAAAATCAACGATTATTAAGCGATTGTCCTGCTTTGCCACAAAAAGTATTGCAATTTGAATAACTTTCTCGGTATTCTTAGAATAGGTTAAATATTCTTATCTGTTTTATAAAAAGGAACAAACATGAAAAAGATGTTTTTACATATATCAATATGCCTTTGTGCGCTGACAAGCTATTCAAACCTGCTTCACGCCGAAGAAGAAGGCTATAATCACAATAAAGAGGCCGCCCGAATACTTGGTGCTGCTAGTAATCTGGACAAGAACGTCAATAATATTGAAAATGGCTTGGAAACTGCACGTAATATTTTGGGCATTAAAGAAGGAGATAATCCAAAGAAGGCTTATTTTGCTTTAGCAAAAAAATGGCACCCAGATAAATATAAAGCCGAAGACGGTAAATACATTTTTAAGTTAATCACGAATGCCAAAAATGTATTAAATAACGATAAAGATGCCCTCCAACAGTTACATAACCTTATAGATCAATCTCAACAACAAGCACACACACAAACACCAAACTTAACGTCACTGCTATCAGATTGGGAGAAACTGTTAGAAGATCAAAAAGACACGCTAACAAGAAACGATTTTAAAATATTAAAGAGGATTGGTTCAGACATTCAAAAATTTGTAACTTCTTTGCCAAATAAGGACGATTCAGATGCGATGCATAATAAAGTTGAATTTTTAATTACAGATATAAACATAGGAATCAAAGCACTTATTAAAAACATGAAAAGCAGAACTCAGGCTTATTTTCACCTTAAAAAACGAACCAGCCGTTTCAACAGCATAAAATTATTAGCAAATTCCCTTAATAATCAATTTATACCAAGCGTTAAAGCCTATATTCAAAGCTCTCATGTAGACCAAGATCAAAAAGATAAATCAATAGAAAAGCTTGATCAGCAGGTATCTTCTTATATTAACAATGAACTTATTACAGAGATAGATGATTACTTAGCTAGCAAATAGAACCTCCGCAAATAAATAGCTGAAAGATCTATACAAAATTGATATTTCACAAAAAATGAGCTCTTCTTGTGATACAAAAACACTAAGAAGAGCTCAAATGATCAGGAAGACTGAGCAAAAACTAACCTATCTCGTTGCATTAGCTTTGCCCAGCGAATATCGAAAAACCGCTGATGGGTTATATGCAATAGTCGATATGCTTGAAAGGTCTAATTAAAATGAAAGAGCGAGTTGAAAGCCTTGTTAACAACTTAAATCAAGCAATTGCAACACTCCTTGAGAGTATGAAAAGCAAGCGTGAAGCAGTCCGCATCATTAGACGGTCAACACGCTATAACAACATCGAACAACTAGCAAACTTCCTTAAAAATTCGTTTATTCCAAGCGTCAAAACGTATGTTCAAGGATCTGGTATTAACCTAAATACAAAAAATGCACTGATACAAAACCTTGATCAACTTTCACGCTCTATTAATAACAATCTTATTGGATTCATAAGGATGTATTTTATTGGATAATAACCTACTTATAAATTGATAGTTTTTAATGTTAAGGCCTTGTAAAATTACAAGGCCTTAACATTAAAAAAATATTCTTCAATATATCTAAAATGCATACGGATGATTTAAATGAACAAAGTTGCCCATTCCATTCGTAACAGAATAAAAAAATTTCCTTAGAGCATCTTAAGCTAATTCTTTGTACACTTGTTGAATGTCCTTAAGTAAACTCCCATATTCAGGCCAAAACTGCACTATCAGATTATTAGACTGTTGTGCATAAGCCTCTGGATGTTCTGCCGGATCGATCTTATCAGCAAGCAAGGAAAGCTGTTCTTGATACTCCTTGTGGTGTACAGCTTCAGTAAAGCACTTTGTGGTAACTGATTTGTGTTTTGCAAAGACTTTTGCAAAAGCCTCTTTGCTTTTCTCAAATTTTGTTTTTTCAGATACATCAAGTTTATTAGGATCAAAATCCTGTAGACCAAGCTTTGTTAGCATTGCTTCTTTTAGCGCCATCGAAGCTTCCTGTGGATCATAGGAAACTTTTTCACCTTCAGCCTTGGATGCGACCGGAGTGACAATCAATGATCGGCCATCAGTACGCAATCGAACCATTCCCGATTCATTCATATTGAGCAATTCCAAAATTGCTTTATCAATAACCAGCGTTGTGCTGTTGCCATATTTAGATAGTTTCTTGAGCATATTGCCCCCCCCTTTGTGTGCATACAGTGTTATTGTTATTGTATATACGTAATATATACCAAGGTGAATTTAAATGCAAGAGCAAAACGAAAATAACCCGAAGAATAATTGAAAAGCTACATACTTTTGATCGCATTCACTGCTGTCTTGACAAAGAAAATTGTGGATGCTACTTTCACCACAATTAAAATCATTTAATATAAAAGTGGGAGAAACTATGATATCCATACTATTGCTTACTCTTTTTTCTGTATATGTTGCAGATGCATCATCCTCTAATCAAGTCGGCCCAGTTAAACCTGACAATCCAAATGCGTTTGTTGCACAAGTTTTCACCAATATGCTGAAACATGGCGTAACCCTTGCGACTGAACTGAATGATAAAGCACCAAAAGGCGATATCAATAAGCCGTATGAGCAAATTGCCACATTAGGATATCTTAAATATGTAGAAGCACATCCAGAAATGATCGATGATGCTAAACCATTTATTGAAAGTGTTAATGATGATGAAAATGCCCAATATGCATGGCGAATAGTAGGACTATCAAAAGGCAAATCATTAGCTGCCCGAGAAAAAGCACTCAACTTCTATTATACTGTTGCAAATGTTCCATTGGCCAAAGAAGAAAAAAAGGTTATTCCAAAACTGGAACTTGCACCTTTTATGGTTGGCATTATGCTTGCAAATCAGAATCTCACATTAAACGATGAACAAAAAAAGGTGTGGAACGCAATCTTTGCATCAACTGCAAGCATTCTGCAAGCAATGGAAACACAAGATAAAGAAGCATTTAGCGCTTTGTTCAAAAATGACCTTCCAAGCTCCTGCAATATTCAATAATAAATCTAATAAAAATACATATTTCTTATTAACGTTTGATCTTATTTACTCAAAAAATAATTTAAAAAAATTGAGGGGCTATGCATGTATGCATAGCCCCTCAATCTCAAAACAAAAAAGTTACTATTTTTGCTCAATCGATTGTACAATTTTTTCGATCTGATTTTTCGGTGGGTTTATAAAGATATCAAACAAATCATCACCCATTGCTTTGCGACGCTCATCAAGACCTTTAAGCACTACCAAGGTTCCTGCACCAATCACTATCTTATGTTTTTCTTCAAATTTTTTGCCGTTATTGAGCAGAATACGATCCTTCATAAGCCGGCCTTGCTCAAACTCTTTTGGTGTATGTGGCTTAACAAGTTCCATTAATGCAGCACTAAAGAGTTTAAACTCATTATACCATGCAGCAAGACGTTGTTCTTGAAGAGCATCTCCGGAAATCTGAAGTGCTTGATTTTTCGCTTTTTTTGCTTCATCAAGCGCATCTTGCACCTGTGGGCAGGACGCTTCTGTGCAACCAAATGCATTAAATAATACTTTTGCTTTTGCAAGCATGTTTGGATGATTTTCTATAAATTTCACACAACCTGATTCACTCAATTCTTCATAAAGCTCTGGCACGGTTCCATGCAATTCTTCAAGGGCATCTTCTTTTGCTTGATTAACGCATTTTTTAACAATTACATCATAATACTTGATCGTCTTTTTTGACACAAACTTCTGATCCGAAGCAGCATAAAGCGAACCTATAAGCGTTAAACATAAAATTGATAATTTTTTGCTCATAACATATCCTTTTATATGAGAAAATTAGAAAAAAACTATCACTATAAAAGCAAATTGCATGTTTATATGCAACTGTTTTTAGTAAAATCCTGTTACTTTATTCATATTTTATATGCTATAGCAACATACTTGACCTTTGAGTGATTAGCTAATAAAATGCAACATGAGCAAAGTTAACTTCCTAAAAGGAAAAAAAATGAAGAAGCGCCTATTTTTATTATTATCCATAGCGATTACTCACTGTTCTATTAATGCAAACGCCGATAATAGCGCCATTACTATTGAACCGCTCGCTGATCATCCGAACATTATCAACGGACTGTTTGAATGCTTATACAAGCACATGCTCCAAAAATATGACCCTAATCATGATGAAGTTAAAAAAAGATATAAGCCGTTTTTAGAAACACATCTACAAAAAAAAGATGTACCCCTTGGTCTTGTAGCATTAAAAAATGGTTTACCAATTGGGCTTTGTTGCCTGAGAAAGAAACCTGTTTCCACCGATGATAAATGCTCTTGGTTTAAGAATCATCCAGATGTCTTTCCATGGATTGCCGGACTCTTTATTGTGCCTGAGCATCGCAGAAAAGGAATTGCAAAAAAACTCATCCTTAAAACAATAGAACAAGCTAAGAAACTTAACTATGAAAAGGTTTATCTTTTTACGGAAAAGAGCTCTACTGAGTATGAAATTTATATAAAGAATGGCTGCACAGAATTTGACACTGCAGAGTGCTTAACAAGTGATACAAAAAAACAATCCATACTATTATCAATAATGGAAAAGAAAGTTTAGAACGAAATAAAGCACTAAAAAAAAGTAGCTTTTTAAGCTTAAACAAAATAACAGGTCAGAATGTTTTTTAGACATTCTGACCTGTTATTTATTTCTCATAATAGCTTTTTTTTTGACTCTAAAAAAATATGCTATGCGCATATCCAATCAAATCGATACCCAAATCCGACACCTAAGACTACACCACTAATATTTGCCTTCAAAGGAATGAGTGGTTCAGCTTCGGGCTGGCAGAATTTCGGACAACCTGCTTTTACAAAACTATAATTAACAAAAAAATCGAGTACAAAATCACATCTAACATCAACATAAGCACCCAATTTTGCAATGCCGCCCAAACACCACTGTGAGGTGTTTTGAACAACAAACGGTGAACAATTAGTCGTCTTAAGATGTGTCGGTTGAAATCCTAACCCAGCATAAAAATCAGCACAATGTATCGGTTTAAAATATTTCAAACCAAATGCTAATGGCACCATGCGTATGGTCGTATCATTGCACAAACCTAACGAATGGCCATCTTTTTTTAAGTAGTCTACACTTGCAAAAGCATACCATTTATTTGTATCGCATATATCAACGGTAATCTCAGGGCCAAACAACGCTGCTCCTTTCCCGTATATATCCCGAAAACTAGAGTTTGTTGGAACAAAACCAGCAGCCTTGAATTCAACAATAATATCTCTGGCTGCAAGAGATACATGACTAATGATCATAAGTAACAAAAAACCGCGCATTAATTTTGGGATAAACATGATACTTTCCTTATTCATTTTTAACAATTTTGTGTAACAGTTAGACTCACTGGAACTGATGTTGTGCCTACCGCATTGGTACCGACTATATAGTAAGTATCATTAACATTTGGATCTCGATTGTGATCCAAAAATATCGTTGGGTTTGTTGTTGCAGGCACTATTGAAATCAAATCAGTCAGTCCTGCATCACGATAAAAACTGTAGGTTACGGGTAACGAAGTCCCTGTTGCACTCACGGTCAATTTGTTTACTGCATCTTGTTGAGTTAGGAATATATTACATGTTTTGCAACCTTCAACCTCAAGTTGGAATGATTGCAATGCAATCACCGAGACAGTATTTGATGTAAAATTATTAACATAGGCAAATTCACCCTTTGTTGTTATTGCAACCCAACTCGGCCCCTGATCAACAGCGATATTTGGGGGCAACACCGTATTTGTTGCAACATCAATAATATTTACTATACCTTGGCCTGGCGTTAAGTCAGTAAACATTGGAAATCCTGCATATAAATTATTAAAATTGGTCACATACACAAATCGACCGTCTGGCGAAACGGCAACACCTGCAGGTTGAATAGAAAGATCTATTGTTGCAGTAATAGTATTTGTGCTCAAATTAACAACACTCACCGTTGTGCCGAAAGGTGCAAAGTCATTGCTACCAAAGTTAGTTACATAAGCAAAGTTGCCATCCGGCGCTATTGCAATTGCAAATGGCCCAGAAAAACCGGTTATGGTAGGAGCAATAACGGTATTATCGCTTGTGCGAATTATGCTTATTGTGCCTGTGCCCGGATTGCCATCTTCATAGTTAATAACATAAACAAATGCACCATCAGGCGTAATATCCAATCCAGCAGGAGCCAGTCCAACTGTAATGGTGTCAATGATGCTATTTGTATTTAAATTCACAACATTGACGGTGGTTGCATTAGCACTACCTACACCGCACGGGGCACCATAATTATTAACATACGCAAAATTACCGTCTGGTGTAATAACGATGCCCGAAGGTCCATCAAAACCAGCAATCGTTCCGGTCACTGTATTAGTTGCAATATCAATAATGCTTACTGTGCAAGCATTACTATTGGTGACATATGCTATTGTGCCAGCAGCATTAATAGCTATTCTATAGGGCTCATCAAAACTTGGATCATTAATAGTTGTTTCAACAAGATTAGTCGCCGTATTGATAACAGTCACGCTGTGCCTGCCCGTAATACCATAGTCATTGCTATTTGCAACATACAAAAAACGATTATCTGGCGTGAGTGCAACTTGGTCAGGCGTAACACCCACAGGAATGGTTGCAACAACCGTATTTGCAGGAACTGCCTGAATAATACTGGATATAGAGATAAGCAATAAAGCACACACATAACGATATGATTGAATCATTCATCTACCTTTTTTAAAAAAAAATTACACATATCTAAAGCAAAACAATAAAAGGCTTTTCAGCTTGTCAAGAATGTCAATTTACTTATTTTTCTTCCCGACCAAACATATATGAGTACCCAACTTTTTCAGCTGCATAAAGAGCAACAACTGTTGTTGCCGCGCATGCAAACATCATCCAGGGCAAGCCTATATAAAGGCCTATTATCGGCCAGTTAGCTATAAGAGCAAAGCTCAGTATTTGATGTGAACCAGAAACGATAAGCCCATATACTGCTCCTGAAATAAGCGCGCCTTGATAGCTTCCTTTGGAATATGGCAATGCGTACCAAATCATACCTTGAACAACTAAGACCCATGCTAATAAAATGAGTAAACGAGGATTTGAAAAGATGTTAAAATAGGTATCAAGTGTTATATCTGCAGGATTTACAACACCAGCAAATTTTTCTAAGTAAAAATCTCTCATAATAAAGCTGAACCAAGCAACATTTAAGAGCACATAAGTGATATATGATGCCACAAACACTTGCACCATACGCCAACTATAACGATGAAACATACATCATCCTTTTTTTGTAATTAATTATACAGATACAATGAGCTTAACCAATCTTTTTAACAATATGAACAATTTAAATATAATTTAGTAATGTTCTATTTTGACGCACAATGCAAAACGCTATGTGTTGATGATTATTAAAAAATATTTTAACGTTAAATCTATTCAACTTTTGTACGGAGATACCTAATGAAGAAACCCTCCATGTTAATTGTTAGTTCTCTATTAATAGTAAGCGTTATCATATATACGTTTGTTAAAGATTCTTTTGAAACACGAAACTTTACGATACATCTAATAGATAACGATGTGCCAATTAATTTAATTGTTAATCTGCATAACTTCGAAAAACAGTTTATATACCCCTACAGCAACACTGAAGAATTTACCATTAAACACGGCATGATCGGCGATTTTTTTGCATTTTTTAAAAGCTTAGGAAAACATTATTACTATGTTGTTCGTCAAAAAAAAAATAACCAAATTATCAAACAAATTAATGATCAAGATACGATAGTAAATCAAAAATCAAATAAACTTTCAGCTGCGGTATGTTGTATTTTACGAGAAATGCCTACATCTAATGGAAAAGCAAAAAAAGCCTGGTATATCTGCGACTTGAAGGTCGACAAAAACTATCAAGGACTCCACCTACCACTTTTTATAGCACGAAAAATCGGACTTTGGCACTACTGGCAATGCCCCCGTGGATTTGCCATATGCATGAATCCATCACAAGGGGAGCCAAAAGCTGCTTCAATTTTAAAAAAACATGGCCCTTGGTCTGTAGATACCCAGACACTGAATCTTTACACGTTATCTGCAACTTTAATAGAACAAACTAAAAATACACTAAAAAAAATATTGATAGATCAAGGATATATGAATCCTCACCAAACGCTTTTATTCAAATCAACCAGTGGCGCCAAAGATTATGAAATCACAAATACAATCTCACAACAAAAACGATCGTGGAATTTATTTCATATACAATCCGGCGAAGGCACACAAGCTCCGGTGCAACATGATGCAACTTATATGATGTGTGCAGTTGAAGGTACTGAACTAGACACAAATTTAAAAAAAATATTAGGCACACCTTCATCTACCGCTCAAATAATAAGCCATAATATGAAAGATTTTGATTTTAACTATTTAACATCGAACCAAATTTAAGGGATTTTTAAAATGAAATTATTTCACCTTATTATTCTTTTTTTTTATGCTGCTTCATCTACAAGTATGTCACACACGCAACTATCCTCCTACGTAACTGATGCGGCACAAAGACCAATCGCTTTTTCTGTAGTCCGTGAAGACTCTCAACAGGATGTTGAGATTGTAAAACGTTATTTTCCTGAAGAAAAGGTTTCCATGCTCATGGTTGCTTCCGGGGGTTGTACGGCAGCGCAATTAGTAGCGCAAGCGCCATTACATGAGCTCACATTGGTTGATCCAAATCGCTCTCAGTTAGATTTAACTAAATTAAAAATTCATCTACTGAATTTCCCTTGCAAAAAACGTTTAGAAATTTTGGGACATACACCTATGGACGCCACTGAGCGAAAAAACATTATGCTAGGCTTAATGCATGCTCTAGAGATCGACCAAAACTCATTTGGAGATTTAAATATTTTAGCAACTGAAGGTCTTGACAATGCCGGTCGCTACGAAAAAGTTTTCCAGGCATTACGCAAGAGGTTAGCTCCGTATCAAAATGAAATTGAAGCTCTATTTGCATGCGCTAATACACAAGAACAATCAAAACTTATTGCACATGACGCGCACTTGGGCGAAGCATTAGATAAAGCACTCGAAGAGGTGATGTCACAACAAAATTTAGTAGAAATATTTGGAGAAAAAGCTACAGCAAATCGGGTACAAGATTTCTCTAAGCATTTTGCTGAACGTATTCGATGGTATCTTTCACACCACAACGCTGCAGAATCTGCATGGCTTGCCTATATGTTGTTAGGCCATTTTCATGAAAATGTGCTGTTCCCTTGGCTTACTGCTGAGCGTTGCTCGGCATCACCGACCATTAAATATCATCATGGATTTATGAATAGTGAACTCAAAGATAGCAAACCTGAAAGTTATCATGTTATTCATTTATCAAATATTCTTGATTGGTTATCTCCGGCCGAAGCGCAAGAAACGCTCAAGTTGGCACATCAAGCACTCAAGCCTGGAGGTGTGGTAATTATCCGTCAATTAAATTCTAATCTCAATATCCCACAACTGACGAAGAGTTTTATATGGGATACTAAGGAATCAAAACAATTCTTACAAGCCGATCGCAGCTTCTTTTATAGAAACTTCTTTATTGGATTCAAACACAAAGAGTCATTAGCGCCTCAAGTTAAACAATTGGCTAATGAAATACTACAAGAAACACCTATAATTAACGGAGCATTTTTTAAAAACTTAGCCACCATGAAAAAAAAAATCTTTCAACATATACAAGCGCAATTTTTCTTTGCTGTTGATTATTTTTCTCGGCCTATGGCAGCATTGATAGCACGATTGCCGCTGCATAAAGACAGAATTGATATCATTCATAATATCGTGGAAGAGCATGGAGATTTTTCTCGTGAACGTTACCATGCAAACACCTTTAAGCAATTCCTTAAAAGCATTGATGCTAAAAACATCGATACAAATGCCCCATCTGCCATTGTTACCATGTTTAATACCACTTTGATGGGAGCTGCAACACAAAGTGATCCAATTCTTGCACTTGCATGCTTAGGTATCATTGAATATGCATTTGCAGATATCTCAGCTTGTATTGGCAAACATGTAGTTGATCGCGGCTGGGTCAAAAAAGAAAAGCTGGTTCATTATAACCTTCATGCACAAATCGATAAGCAGCATGCGGAGGAGTTCTTTCAGGTTATTGAGCCGCTAATGCACAATCCTGAGCAACGCAATAAAGCCATTGCCGGCTTAAGATTAGGCGTATATATCTTCAATCGATTATATGAAGATCTGTATCAAGAGGCATTTTGATGTTTTTTGATTAAAACAAAACCTTTAGGTAGTTCAACTGCTCATCAAATGTATAGTGCCAAACCTGTTCATCATGGCCATGACCACCATTTACAACGTCCTGTAACCAAATAATATGATCTTTGACAACATCATCTTTACCTAATTTGATCAATAATTTGGCCGCCTTGAGGTCTGCAGCTCTTTCCTGATTTTTAACCAATTTCGTTAAACCACAACCAGAAACAGCTATGGCAGCTAGTAGAGTTATAGATTTGGTTAAACCTTGAGACTCCTTCAGCATTGGAAATTTTAAAAATGCAATGGCTGTAGAAATTGATGCCCCAAAAAGATATAAAAGCTGCGTAGGATGATGCCTCAAAGCAATATGAGCAGCTTCATGATAAACAGCAAACAGGCGTTGTTTTTCACTGAGCTTACCCAGTAGAGTTTCATCATACCAAACATTGTTCATACTAAATGCAAACAAACCACTACCCACAACAAAAGGCCCTACTCCATTCATACGTTTGATACCTATTGCATCTGAATTGACCTCGAATTGCTCAAGCGCTTTTTTTGTAGCAGCCTGATACCATGAGGATGCATCTTGCTTGCCAAAGAGCGATGCATACAATGCAGCCCCCTTGGTCTCCATGCAAAACCCTACAATACATGACAATAAAAAATAGTGCGTGAATAACCTGCTCACTCTATACATTATTATACCTTTTATCTTTAAATACAGGACAGCTTGTTTTTTTTCATCATCACAAAAACCTACGATAGATTATCACCAGAATAACATGTAATTTCACCCCAAACAACTGGTTCACATGCAAGAACATCGATCATAGCTGCGCATACAAGTATGTTACTGAATCTAAGAAAAACACATCTGATTCATAGATCAAACAAGGATAACTTAACGATTATTGCGGCGTAAATGATAAAGCATTTAATGCTGTTCTCACGAGATCAGAAACAAGCCAAAAAAAGAAAATCACAACAACCGCGGCTATAATGGTTGCTCGAACTGTTCCCACAGGCTTGGGTGCACAACGATCAAGCATTGATAATATGCTCACCTCTTTTGCACCAAAAACATGTTTCATAACTAATTTGAATACACCAACATAAGCCAAAAGTGTCAAACTGAGCAGAGATATTATCATCAAAGTTTTTGCAAAACCAAGGTGGCTATATTTATATATTTTAGCTCCAATAAACAAGACTATTAGCGCAACCCAAAGAATATATTTATTTTCAGGCCTTTTCATTTTATCTTTTACTCAAATAAGAATTGTATGGTTTATTCACACTCTAAAGTAGAGATAACCTTCTTTTTATCAAGGTCAATCGGCCCTACTATACCATCATAAACGATGATATCTTTATACGGTAATATGTATGTATATATCCAAAAAGGAGCTTGTCTCTTTTTGAAAATTGTAGGAAAATCATCAATGAGGTTATGCACTAAATAATATGATCCATTCCAAACAAAATATGCTTTTTTCTTTTCATACTCTTCAACAAGAAAATAATCCCTAATGCCAAATTCTGCCCAACGTTCTATAATTGCAAGATCTTCAGCTGATAAATCATAATAATTGTGCTTTAAAAAATCATCATAAAAAGATGGCTCTTGATACAATGCATCCCTAAAGAAAGCACGCTCATCATGCTCAATATCGGTATAACACGCTTTTTCTATCCGCCCATTATGGCCTGGTTCGAGCTTCTGGCTCATAAATGAATCCAAAATAGTAAGCAATGCTATAATGTTATATTTTTCATCTGTAGACATGTTATGCATTTTTATATACCCTTTGCGTTTATCTTATTTTCATCAAAACTACCAACAAAGTGAGTCTTTGAGCTTTCCAGAGCCTTTAACGCAATGGACTGAGCTTGTTGACTCGCTGATTCCGTTTTTTGAGAAAGTTCTTTGATAAATGCTTCCTGCTCTGCTATTTTTGAACGAAGCGACGCAATAAGTTGCTCAGCCAATTTCTGATTACCTTCCTGTTCTTTTTGTGCCAATGCAATTTGCTGATTAAAGTCATTTTCAACTTGTTGTCTTGTTTTAATCTCAGCTTGCTCCACTGCTTCTGACAGTTTGCTTGAAAATTGCCCAACCTGTTCATTGAGGTACTCTAATTCATCCTCTTTTGCTTTAATCACCAACTCGCGTTCATTAAGTTGTTTGGTGATCGTTTCTTCATACTCTTTGAGCTGTTTTTCTAATGTAGTCTTCTTCTCTTGATAAAGATCATCATCTTTTTGGCGCTCAAGTTTTTTGGTATAAGCATATTCTTCTTCTTCTCGTTTACGTTTTTGTTTTAAATCTCTTTGAGATTCTTCAAAATACTCTGCTTGTTGTTTTTTCTCATTTTCCCACGCTAAACGTTGTTGAGCTTTTTCATACTCAAAGCGTTCTTTGTATTCTTTCTGTGCTAACAATAAGGCAGATAAACTGTGTGCATTTTTCTTAATTTGATATAACTCTTGCAAGCTATTGGACTCAAAAGTGATGGCATCTTGCAGATCTTTTAAACGCTTGAACTCATCTGATAGTTGTTGCTCAAGCCTTTCTATTGTTTGACCAACAACCACTTTTACATCAGCCAATTTTTTTACAATTTTATCATCTGACAATGAAGATGCAGCCTTTACAATCTCCAACTCCTGCTCCCGTTTCACTTCATCCTGATGACTCTCTTGAGTTGTATTCTGAACTTTTTTAAGAAGCTCGTTATAAGCCGCAAGAATTTCATTCTTTTTATTTTTCTCAGTCACTTCAGGAATACGAGATTGCTTTGTCATCGTAAGAGCTCCAGTCAAATGGTTTGTTTAGGATATTTAAATTCAACACATATCATTATTTAATTATCAATTGCCCTACTGAGAGAAGCAATTGTAATTTTATAATATCATACTTATCGAATAATAATAGATATCAAAATACCTCACATCAAATAAGTTTTTAAATCTTTTAACTTGGTATTGAAACTTGATTGAGTCTGCGATCATGATGTGCGTGGGTATGGGGCGATTGTGTTTTTGTCAATCATATTGTATGTTTTTAGTGATTTAGAGATGCATTGAGCATATTTAATATATAACAGGTTTAACCACCTATAGGGTGAAACAAATGAAAAAAACAGATGCTTTAAGCCGTATCGTTATTGATCCAAACGTCATGGTAGGCAAACCTATCATTAAAGGAACTCGTTTAACTGTACAATTTCTATTAGGACTCCTAGCACAAGGAATGACCCCAGAAGACATACTTCAAGAGTATAAGAATCTAACGAAAGAGGATATCCTAGCCTGCTTCTCATTTGCACACGACACCCTTTCGGATACAACGTTTGCACCTTTATAAACACAGGGCATAATATGAAATTCCTCGTTGATGAATGTGTTGGGCCAACAGTTGCAAAATGGCTAAAACAACAGAATTATAACGCCATCTCTATTTATGACGATGTTCCAGGAATCGATGATAATGCAGTATTGAATAAAGCCCTTTCTGAAAATCGTATTCTCATTACAAGCGATAAAGATTTTGGCGAAATGATTTTTAAAAATAATATGCAACATTGTGGGGTTTTGTTATTACGCCTGACTGATGAAAGACCTGCAAATAAAATTCAAATACTTTCGAGCATTTTGCGAAAACATTCTCAAGATCTTTTTGGCAATTTTGTCGTGGCTACTGAAAAAACAATTAGAATAATCAAACCCACAATGCATTAATTATGAAATCGCATCTGACATTAAACTATTTCACATCAAACAGATCTTTAAATCTTTTGAATTGGAAGCTAATTTTGATTAAACAATTTTTACTAACCCACAGCTTTAAGTCGTAAAGCCTCTAGCACTATTGTTATCTGATCTGAAAAGAGCCAAAGGAGTAAAGCAACAACAGCCCAGGCGCTCACAGTCGCTACTAACAATGGGATGACCATCTTATCTCTTGTCCCAAAAAGTTTTGGTGCAACTATTATTAATACTGTGAAAGCAATTATTGCATACCAGCTCAACAATGCAAGATGCTCTGATAAAGGAAACATAAACCCAAATTTTAGGATATAACCTGTTGTTTCTTTGCCTAAAAGCAATGACATGAAAATAAGTAGTAATACGCTATAAGCACCAATTGCCGTGTGGTAAACAAATGAAAAAGGCAATATAAACACGCTTTTAACTTTTGAGCGAATCTCTCTTATACCAAAAGCCCTTTTTAAAACTAAAGCAAATATTCCACTATAGAGCAAAATTGTCAAAAAAAGCAGTGATATACTCATCACCCTTTTAGCAAGACCAAGAAACCCATGTTCATAAATAATCGATCCCACCCACACGGCTATAAGTACAGCCCAAAGATAATAAGAATACTTCTTTTCAAGTTTCTTCATTAGAACTCCAAAATAGTAAAATAGTTTTATTTCTTACTAACCCGCAACTTTAAGTGGATACTCTTTTTTGCAAACACGCCATGTCCTTCTTTCTTCTGAGTGGCCATACATACAAAAAGATCTGATATCTAAATTTGTTGGAACAGACTTTAACATTTGATAGATAATTGGAAAAACCTCTTTTTTGACACGCTCTCTAACTCTTAGATAGTTTTTTTCTTTTTCTTCAAGAGTTCCACCCCTGAATTGTTTCTCCTCCGAAAGCCCATCTACAAATTTTGAGAAATATTCTGGCATAAAGCGCCCCAATGCAATATGTGGACTATAATCAAACCTTTCACTTTTTCCTATATCATATAGATCTTGCTGTTTTTCCTCTTTATAGTGAGCTTGAGCCTGCCTCGCAAATTCTTTTATATCTTTATTTAGCGCACCTAAAGATCCATTTGGATCACTTACAGTAAAAACAATATACTGCTTTTTATCTCCAAAAAAATTTACCGGGGCTGCTATAGAAAGATTATCACCTATCTCGATTCCTCTATTTTGTTGTTGCATTTGATCAAACGCATCTAAAATATAAGACTCATTATCCTTTTTTAGGTCATTCAGATAATATAAGGTTAACCGAGACGCCTTACGCTGCCAACTAGGGATGATAAAATCAGGGAAATCAACCCCATCAGGCACTTGTAGCTCCTCTTTGATAATAGCATTAATTTTTGGAGTTACTGCCTCTCTAATTTGCATAATTCCCGGGTGATTTGGAATAGCTATTTGTACAAAGGTGTTATAACGATCATCGTTTTCTGGCTGAGATTCATTAGACCCAATGCATCCTGCTAAAAAAGCCATAAGCACAATAATAGGATATCTCATTTTTTTATACATCAATTGACTCCGCAAAACAATTGGAAAATAAGTTTAAGCTTTCTTAATTAACGTGAGTTCGAAAATACAAAATAATTTGAAATAAAGCAACATTGCGATAACCTTTTGTTTGATTTACTACAAAAAAAGAAAAGGAGATATCGCAATGTTAGTAAAGATTTTCTGTGAAATTGATGATTTTTGCAAGTTTATTGATAAAAAAAATATTGGATCAGTTAAAAAAGTTGGAAGAAAGCCAAAACTAAGCGCAAGCGAAGTTTTAACAATAACCGTCTTTTTTTACTCTTCACGCTTTAAAGATTTTAAAACCTACTATGAAACAATGATCAAAGGCTATTTGCGCAATGCTTTTAATGGCATTGTGAGCTATAACAGATTTATTGAACTACGACAAAAATATGCTATGCATATGATTCTTTTTTCACAAAAACAAGCTTTAGGACGATGTAACGGCATATCAATTATCGACAGCTGCAAACTTGAAGTTTGCCATCCCAGACGAGAATATTCGCATAAAACATTCAAAGGGATTGCAACGAAAGGTAAAACAAGCACTGGTTGGTTTTACGGTTTCAAGCTTCACTTGGTAATTAATAGTAAGGGTGAACTATTGTCATTTTTTATCACGCCTGGAAATGTGGCTGACAATAATAAGGATGTTTTAGATAGACTTACGGATAACAAAGTGTTTGGTAAATTAGTTGGTGACAAGGGCTACATCGGCGGGTTTAAAAGACTTTTCAGTAAGGGAATTCAGTTAATACACCGAATTCGCAAAAACATGAAGAATAAGCTAATGAATATGTTTGACAAGTTGCTTTTAAGAAAGCGCGGTGTGATTGAATCTGTAATCGGTATTTTGAAAGCTCAATATAGCTTAGAAAACATGAACTTTAGAAGTCCAATATCTCTTATTGTTCATGTTTGTTCAGTTATTTCAGCGTATTCATTTAGAGAGAGTAAACCAGCGATCTTTAAAGAAAAATTTGTAAAATTAAGTGCCTAAATAGTTTTCGAACTCACGTTTAATTATTTTAATATACAGCAAATTCAATTACAATAGTTAGTAATAACAATTATGGTCAATTCAAATTGCTTATTGCATTCCCCAAAAACCCCTATATACTTCATCATTAAATCGTAATGAACACTCCAATGCCATTAACAACCAAAACAAGGAGGGATTATGTTTCTACGATGTTACACAATTCACATCAGTCTTCGTTTATCCAGGTCTTCCGACTTGGCAAACTACGCCGGACAGGAAACGATGAATACAATGAGCCTATGGGGTTCAGAATACATCCCCTATCGTTAATATAAAAAAGAAAACATATTTTTTTGATGCATTCATTTTGCATCCACGAAAAAGACAATGTTCATATATCCGAACAACAGAAATGTTATGCGTTCTGGTAGATTAACTATTGCTGAACATAAAAAGCTTGCAACCTTTACTTCCGTTTTGATCAGCGTATATAAACGAGTACGAAAAAAGAAACCCGCTAAGAATAATGCCGTAAATAAAGACTCCGTCTTCGCCAAGGCTTCTTCGGACAAGAAAGAGGCTCGCATAAGCTCAGGTTCAACCGATGGTTACGAAGGGCTTTTTGAGCCTTTTAAAAGAAAACTTTTAAGAATCAATTTTTTTTATAATAGCCTTTACATCTATTGCATAAGAATCGATATGTTTATCTTTCATAAAATCATCAAATAACTTATCATCGTCTTCATATGCAACACTGCAATAGACTTCCTTAAAACCAAGTTCTTTAAAACACGATGCTAAAAAGACTAGATGATCATCTCCTACACCTACATAAAGAGACTTAACAAGTGGAATTTTCTGTACAACATGTGACAATGCATAATAATTAAAAACGTCCATCTCTAAAGACTCCACATCATCATTAAAAGAATAATAATCTGCAGAAGAATATGAAGGGGTGCCAACCTTTTTTGCAATCGCTTGAGCTGTTGCATCGAACTCTTGAACCTGTTTATATAGCGCATCAAATTTTTCTTGAAAAAGAACGGGCAGATTTAGCAGAATATCCTTACACTTCTCAAGAAGAACTTCGGTTCGTTTTGGACATTCTAAAGCAGAACATATGCCATAGCGAAATTCCAATGAAGCAGCATCAATTTTCTTACTTAAAGCTTCGGCTACCATCCCTGGTAAAAATTTACTAATATGAGAATCAGCCTCTAGGCCATTAAATGCAAGAATATCCTCAACTGCCAAATGACTACTTTTCTTTATTGAAACATGATTCAGTATAAAATCTCTATGTTCTTTTTCGTATTTACTTGGCAAATGCAGATCACCAATGCCTATGACTTGGCACCCAGTATGCGGATCACGCCACAAACCTATTCGAATAGCCGTAGGAAATACATCTAAAGAAATGAACACAAAAAGAAGGAATAAAATACGTTTTTTCACGTAGCCTCCAAAAAATAATTTAATTATATGTTATATTTTTATGTTACCACTTATAGCCTTTTTTGACAATTAGGCTGCTAACTTAAAACAAAGCCTACAGGGAAAAACACCTTAATTTCTTTGAAGTTATTTGCTTGTTTTTCAAGCATATATGCCCTATCTTTTTATTCAATATCTTGATGAGATTGAAGCAAAACGCCCGAAACTATTGGATGCACAATTTGAAATGAAAAAGCATTGCTTGTGGCTTTGAAATATAACAATCCCAATTTATAACCCCGCGCAGAATATTGCAACTCTTTGGGCTGAAAGTGGCATTGCAAACACTGAGTACGCGCGAACTGCGCACCATGTTTGGCAGCTATAACAACAAAGGATGGCCTGTCCGACATAGTTCCAATGACGACGGATATCGCCTTATGGCTGATGCTAAAAACATCACCTTGCCTAAAACACCTAACCCGTTTGCGGTCATTCGAAACTGCTTAATAGAGTTTGATGCATTGAGAAAAGATCTATTGTGGCAGAATAGCCCAAGAGCAAAGCAATCCCAAGCCTTGACATGCCATACTACTGTGTAGTACAATTAAAACTATGAAAAGAAGAATAATCCAAACCAGAAATTTCACCAAAGCAGTGGATAGCCTCATCAGAAAACGGCAACTACTGCAGCCCGATTTTGACTCCTTAAAACGAGAGCTAACGGAAAACCCTAAAGCTGGTGACGTGATATCAGGCACGGGTGGAATACGCAAAACTCGTTTAAAATCTTCTTCTCGTGGAAAGAGTGGCGGTTTTAGGATTTGCTATTTTGACCACGAAGCAAAACAGGCACTCTATCTCATTTTAATCTATGCAAAAAATGAAAAAGAGAATATCAACAAAGAAGAAAAGAAAATATTAAAAGAATTAGTATCAATGCTAAAAGGGACAAACAAGTGAAAAACAAATTTTTTGAAGATTTAAAAGCCGGCCTTGAAGATGCCATTGCACATGATCAAGGCAAACTGGATCTCAGAACTGAATTAATCGAAATTCCTGAACCCCCTGCAACATACAAGCCAAAAGAAATTAAGAGTATCCGAAACAGCAATCGATATTCACAAACAGTTTTTGCCAAAATATTAAACGTAAGCGTGAAAACAGTGCAATCATGGGAATCTGGCCAGCGCGTGCCAAGCCATGCTGCATTGCGCCTTTTAGAAATTGTCGACAAAGGTATATACCGACCAGAAATTTCTAAAAAAAGATAGCTTCAACACAAAGCCATAACGTTTCAACATCAAATTGAAAACCTTTTAATTGATTTTTGTTATTTCCACAACAGAGAATAACCTATCATTTGTTTGTGGTTGTTTTAAATTAGAAATTTTTGGGGCAAAAAAATATGGCACGGTGTTTTTAGATTTTTGATGCCCAAACCCAAAAATATTCATCAATGCCCAATAAACACCTCCATGAGCAACAATCAGCGTAGTCTGATCAGTGCTTAATATTTCATGTAACGTATCGATAATACGTTGTTTAAACATCAGAGTATCCTCACATCCCTCAGCCATTTGTGTGTAATTTATCTCAATATTTGTAATCGATGCTTCTGTTTTAACCGTACCTTGCAATACACCCAAACAACGCTCTTTCAATCCTTCATGCACATCTAAAGACACTTGGAGAATCTCATTAATTATCTGCGCCGTTTTATGAGCACGAAGTAACGGACTTGAAACAATGCGCGAGATGCCTTTATCAGCCAAAAGAGGCGCCGCCATTTTAGCCTGCTCAATGCCCTCTTGATTGAGCGGAATATCGATATGCCCTTGTATCATGTTTTTCAAGTTCCAATCAGTTTTGCCATGTCGCATAAAATAGAATGGAATGTGTGGAATAGTATTTTTCTTCATGCTTCAACTTTATCAAATATGTCAGATGTAGTCTAATATTACCAAAAACGCTTTTTGGCAAATGCTCTTCCAGACTGAAACTTTAAATACCGTTTAAATGCAATCGCTCTTTCTTAATTTGCAAAAGCAATATATACCTCAATAACCCATAGCTTGTCCAATCTCGTTGCAATATTACCACCCTCATTATGTTTCTTTAGTCGATCTCTGAGATTAGTAGTATAACCAATATATGTTTTGTTAGAAGAATTCATTGATCTGAGAAGATAAACGTAATACATAACAATCTAAAAAAGGTTAAATTACATCCAAATTATGGAAACATGCGCTCATTCGCAAACGTTAGACATTAAAAATGTTCACAGTATTGATATAACAACCCACATTTAACCCCACGTAGAATACTGCAACTCTTTGGATTGAAATTGACATTACAAACAATGAGCACGCGAGAACTGCGCACCATGTTTGGCAACTATAATAACAAAGGGTGGCCTGTCCGAACATAGTTTCAACGACGACGGATACAGATTGATTGCTGATGCAAAGAACATTACATTGCCAAAACCTCCCAACCCATTTGCCGTTATTCGAAATTGCTTGATTGCACTTGATGCATTGAGAAAGGATTTGTTGTGACAGAAAACGCATGAAACAATACAAGGCCAAATGGAGATTATTTAGGGCTTCCTCTTTTACCCTGTAAAACACCTATATATTCGATCAAAACCACGTGATCACTATGCAAAATGGCACTAACTGTTGATATGGATGGTATCCCATAGTATACTAGTTAGTAAGATAATTTGAGCTATTTTTAAAAGGTTAAATTAAATGAATCCTAGTTGGACAATAGAATATTGGCTTGACACAGATGAAATTAAAAAATGGTTCGAGAATCTTAGCGAGGAAGCAGCTGAATCTGTTTATAAAGAGCTCGGCTTACTTGAGACATTTGGCAATATGCTTAAACTTCCGCATAGTAAGGCTCTTGGAGACAAACTATTTGAGCTAAGAGAGCGTAGATTTGGCTATCGTGTTTATTACACTTTTCATGGCAAAAAAGTTATTGTTTTGCTAACAGCTGGAGACAAATCAACGCAAGCAAAAGATATTAAGATTGCACGAAAACGCATAAATGTATTGTTAAAACATGGGGCAAAAAAATGAAATTAGGAAAATTTAAAGATCTCGCTGAAAAACGATTCGGCAAAAAAAAGCTTGCTCAATTGGACCGTGAAGTAGAGCTTGAAGCAGAAGCTATGCGTACTTTGCAAACAAATATAAAAGATGCTTTAACGCAATATATGCATAATCACGATATTGGATTTAACGAAACTTCTCGTCGTTTAGGCTTAACAGCAAGACAGATTTCTCAAATTCAAAAAGGTAAAGCTAATTTAAGACTATCTACGATTGCTCATCTTTCTGCAATGCTTGGGAAAACCCCAGTGATTATGTTCAAGAAAAAGTAAATGAAATATAAAGGTTATGAAGGCTTAGTTAGTTTTGATGAAGACGCCAAAATCTTCTATGGTGAAGTTGTTGGCATCAAAGACGTCATCACTTTTCAAGGAACTTCAGTCAATGAACTTGAAAAAGCATTCCATGATTCTGTGAATGATTATCTTGCATGGTGCAAAGAACGTGGCGAAAAACCTGAAAAAACATTCTCCGGCAATTTACGCTTGCGCATCCCTACTAACTTACATGCACATTTAACCATAGAAGCAGCACGAAAAGGCATAAGCTTAAATCAATTCATTACAAACAAACTTCAAAGTTAACCTTCCTTTTTGATGGAGGTTATTTTAGGTTTTTATTTATAACCCTTAAAGGGGTCGACAGCTAATCATTCCCAATAGCATAACGTTTGTTGGTTCGATAACAATGCCAACAAAAACAACGTGCTATTGGTTCTTCTTTTTCTCGTCTTGCCTGATACACTAACAACAATATAATTATCAACACACATAAAGGGCACAACACGAAAGCAATCTTGATAGCTAGAGTTAGTATCCAGCCTTCGCATAAAGCTTCGGCGGACAGGCCAGAAGAAAATTATTCTTCTAATCTTGCGAGCCGAATATGAAAGCAATTCTTATAGCTAGAATTAGTACAGAAGAGCAATGAGAAGCAGGAAATTCACTGCCCGCACAAGATGTGAGCTTTAAATTTCATAAATGAAATACTGGATACTTTAAGAAAATTCTGGTTGTAAATTAAGGCATAACATAGTAGACAGATTAAAGAACTAGCTACCAAAAACGTTTTCTGGCAAAACCCTACCTGATTGCGATTTTAAGTATTTTTCGAATTGCTTTGCAAAATCCATATCTTTAAAAGCAGAGCACACCACCAATTCCGAAGGCCTATCTTTTTTTGTATAAATTGAGCCACAGAAAAAGAAAACCCAGAAAGATTTTTTCTATAAAAAGCATTGAGGTTTAAACCTCAAGCCTGTTATAGTGAAATAAAGCATAGAATAAGGTATTTTAACTCATAAAGGAGAAAAACATGAAAAAAATAGCTATTTTGGCTTTATTAATAGGATCGTGCTCCATTTTAGGTAGACCATTAGGAGATTCTCCTAGAATAGTGCGAGGAACATTTCCATACGTTGGTGCAAATCGAAGTGGGGACCAGTGGACCATCTCAAATAAAACCAATAAGAAAGCATCAATGGATGCCCAAACCCAAACACTTGCATTTGATCCTCCCTTTAATAACTCTCCCATAGTTATGATTAACGCTCATGCCACCGGACCAGATCATGCCTATGCGCCCCACCCTATAATACTTTCAGTAACTAAGGATAAGGTTGATATAAAATTCAATGGTGCCCAACCAAAATACTACGATACATTATTTAGTTTTATCGCTATAGAAGACAAAAAATAAAGACACCAAAATTGAAAAATTTCATGCAACAATAAGGAGGTACAAGGTTGAAAGTGATTTTTCAGCCTAAGCTCTTGGGCGCTAGATCGCGAAAAAAAATAAAGCAGTATTGTGAAAATTAGCACTGCAAACAATGAGCACGCGCGAACTGCGCACCATGTTTGGCAGCTATAACAACAGGGGATGGCTTGTCCGACATAGTTTCCTACTCCGCATAATAGCTTCGAAGGACAGGTCAAAGACGACGGATATCGCCTTATGGCTGATGCATCCTCCTGCGCTATAGCTTCGGCGGACAGGCAAAACATCACCTTGCCAAAATTACCCAACCCATTTGCCGTTATTCGAAATTGCCTGCATACATTTGATGCATTGAGAAAAGGTCTATTGTGGCAAAAGTATCATAAAACAAGGCGAAGCCATATGGGAGTTATTTAGGATTTTTTAAAGACGCATTACAAACATGAACATTTCATTGTAGATTTAGCGCATGACACCAAGTTATACTGCAAACTAAAAAAGGCATAAACAATGAAAAAAAACATGTTAATTATCAGTCTTCTCATAACAAATTTTGTAACAGCAATACTCCTATACAACTCTACAAAACAAGATTTGTTTACTCTCATCAAAAATAAAGTCGACCTAGAACTACAAAATGCATCAAAAACCAAAAAAAACAATGCTTTTCATGATAAAGAAGAAATATTGAATTTTTATAAACCTTTAGAAGCCCATTGTGGAGCTGCCGTCAGCGTTGCTAAGCAAAGTCGATTCGCGGGTACACCAATGATGGATATGGCATGCTTGATTGCTGATAAACGTAAAATTATATGGACTTCAACGCAAGATGTTGCAGACATGCTTATTAAACAAATACTCTCATTTGTATATGCATCAAAATTTGAAAACATCAAAGAAATACATGGCATTTCCTATCGACCAGAAGGCAAACGAGATGCTTTATTGTTTGCAAAACTCAACTTAATAGAAAATACAAAAAATAACCCGCAATACTTTGGAGACTATCTCATAGGAACCTTACTCGGCTATGCTCCTGCTGATATCACCTTCTTCTACCAACGATGGACATTTTTTAGCTCTTTACTTAAAAAAGAAAACCCCAGCATAAAAATACCTTCTTCATACGCTAATTTCTCTCCGGAACTTAAAAAAAGATTCGATGCATTTATCGAACAAAGTTGGCCTAACTCAGAAGACCGTAAAAGATATCTGGCTGATATCACTGAGGCAAACGATTGGCTAAAAGAGCAATCTGCTTATTCCGAAAAAGATCTTCTTGAGCAAATTACAGCACTTGAAAAAAATAAGCCTACTCAGGCATGACATAGTGAACAAATTGAAGAACGACTCACCAAAAACGTTTTTTAGCAAAAGCTCGTCCAGATTGGGACTTTAGATAATGCTCAAACTGCTTTGCGCAATCTATATTTTTAAAAGCCGAGCACACCACCAACTCCCAAGGCCTATCTTTTTTTGTATGAATTGAGCCACCCGAGTTATGTGTAGATAATCGCTTTTTAATATTGGTAGTATAACCGACGTATATTGTTTGAGGATATTTAATCGATCGAATAAGGTATACGTAATAATACATGGAAATTAGTTCGAAAAAGAATGGAACGAAAACATTTTATAATCTTGTCCGTCTTCGCCTGCGGCTACGGTCGGACAGTCTTCGCTTTTAATTTATATCAAATACCACTCAAAATGGCGTGAGCCAGACGAAGCTTGCCGAGCCTGAAGGCCCGGATCCGTCCTTCGTTGAAACTACGGAGGACAGGTAAGCGAAGACTGGCGGCACATAATTGACAAATTCAAGAACCGCGAAATAACCATCGATATCAAACTATTTCATATCAAAAAAGTATTTGAATCTTTTGGATTGGCATTGGACTGGTAGACTTTAAATTAAGGGTTTTTATTTTGCAAAATAAAAACCCTCTAATTTAAAGTTCGCTTACTTATCTTCGTTTATTAACGTAACCAGAAAACCCCTGGCTTTTAAGCCTGGGGATGAATGGTTTCCCGATCTCAATTCGATGTAAAGCTCGTTAGAGCTTTTGCAAAGAATTGATAGGCGTGGCATTCTGTTTACGATGGTAAAATATTGGACAGGAAGTCATACAAAATTTAGATTAATGGTACATATCGTTTGGATTCCGAAGTATCGGCATCGTGTTT
>JAJCZC010000023.1 GCA_029262575.1 Candidatus Babelota bacterium
GTGTCATTTTCAATGTTGCAAACTTTGCTTTCGATTGTTTGCATATTTTGATCAATCGAATCAACTTTACTATCGATTGTTAATTCTTGAAGAATAACATCTTCAAGAATGCTGCAAATAGTTGATGACTGTGGAATTAGTACACCAACTTTAGAATCGACAACGCACAATTTACTATCGGTTACATCAAATTGATCTAATTTGCTACACACAATCAGCAGCGAGTCTTCAATAACTTCAAGTTTGCTAAAATTCTCTTGTATTTGCCATGCATCAACTGCAGCATTGATAACATCTATTTTACTTTCAATTGGGCCAAGTTTACTTGTCGCCTCTTCAATATTTGAGCACACATCTTGTATTTTGACCATATCAACTTCATCAAGTGTGCTGATAATTTCATCTGCGACACTACTCAATGGATCAATCACACTTTCAGCTGTGCACATTTTTTGCAATGCAATATCAATTTTTGAACCAGCTGAGCATAACAGTTCATTGGTATTGATTAAACATACAATATCTACCAATGATTCCATAGTGCATACTTTATCGTCCAGTGCATCAAGCGAAGTAAACACACCACTAAAATCAACAATTTGCATTGGATTGGCAATATCCACTAAACTCATTAAATCATCTGATTTGCTCAATTGCGCATCAAGTGCAGTAAATGTGCCCGAAAAACCGCTTTCAACATCAATTTGCAAGTTGCACACATCAACCAATAAATCGTCAGCCAAACTAACTAAAATATCGGCGCATGAATCTAAATCGCTCACACCAACATCAATGCTAATCGCATCAAGAGCTGAATTGAGCTCAACAACCTGATCATCAAGAACGTCTAATTTGCTCAAAATAGTTTGCGTATGTTCAATTTCTGTTTGCGCAATGCTTTCGATTGTGCTTTGCACTTGAGTTAAATCATCAGACACTTGTTCGATTTTGGAGCAAAGTGTCGTGTTGAGATTATCAAGTTCTGTGAAAATGCCATCATTTGTGCTATCAATATGCTCAACACTACTTTCCAATGAGATCAATTTGCTTTCAATCACACACAATTTGCTAATGGTATCCGGCAGCTCAATAACAAGCTCATCAAATGTGCTGTCGATACTTTCGGCTGTTGTTTGATTATTGCATGCTTTTTTTAGAATTAAATCATATACCGTAAAGGTGCCGGCAAAATCTTCGTCAATTGCCGATTCAAGATTGCACACCTTGCTTTGCACTGTGCACATTTTGGCCAATGCATCGGCTGCTAAAGTCCAAACTGGTGTTCCCGGAATTGGATTAATACACTGTGCACTTAAAACATCAAAACCTAACAACATTAATAATAGCAATAACTTGTTTTTTAACTGCATCAAACTTCATCCTTTTTTTAAACTACTCATAATCTGCAGCTTAAAAAATAGCGAACTTTTTTGCAAGTATCTATCTCACCGTTGTCATAAGCCCATATCAGCAAAAAATGCTTCATCATTTGGTTCACGGCCCAAGAACTTCCGCAACAGTTCATTAGGGTCAATACTGCCACCTTTGCCAATAACTTCATGCGCATATTTTGAACCAATCTCAGGATCAAGCAAGCCATGTTTTTTGACTTGTGCAAAAATATCTAGAGCAAAAACTTTAGACCATAAATAACCATAATATTTTGCTGCATATTCTGGCAAATGCCCAAAATTCGCATAAAAATGCACTTCGGGAATAAATACACGATTCTTCATGATCTTTTCGTGCAGCTCTTTGGCAATGCCTTGCAGGTCTTTTTCTTGTCCCTGCAAATAGTAAGACAATGAAAGCAATGCAAGAAATGCCTGACGTTGCACAAAAAATCCGGTCTCGATATGCTTTGTTGCCAAAATACGGTCAATCAGATCATCTGACAACGTGTCGCCCGTTTGATAGTGTTCACTAATCATTTTGAGCATATCTTTGTCCCACAGCCATTCCTCTAAAATTTGTGAGGGCAACTCAACAAAATCGGTTTTGGTTTCAGTGCCTGAAAACTTGGCCATGTGCGTTCTGCCCAAAAGGCCATGTAATGCATGCCCAAATTCATGGAAAAAAGTACTCACATCCGAACGTTTAAACAACGGGGGTTTATCGCCTTGAGCTTTCGGAAAGTTTGCAATAATTGCCGAAATCCCAACATTTGGTTTGTTATCTTTGCCAAAAATAGTGGGAACCACCGTAAGATTGGCAGCATGGGAATATTTATTTGCTCGTGGATAAAGATCCATCAAAATATAACCCAACAACTGATCCGTTGCTTTATCATACACTTTGAGTGCGCGCACATCATTTGACCACAATTTGTGCACCACAACCTCTTCAAAACGCAAAGAAAAAAACGACTCATAAATCGCCAACAAACCTTCTATTGTTTGCTCAACGGGAAAATATTCAGCAATCTTCTGCTCATCAATATCAAATTTCTGCTTTTTGTAGTGTTGTTTGGCAAATGCACTATCCCATGGAAGCAATTTGCCCTCGTTCAACACTACACCATCTGGCAATGATTGCGTTAAATCAGCGAATTCTTGTGCTTCTTTGCCTGCTGCCCGTTTAACCAACTTATCCAAAAATGATTGTGCCTGTTCCAAAGATTGCACCATTTGATCATCAAGATCAAAATCTGCATAACTTGCAAAACCAAGCAACTTTGCTAATTGATCTCGTTTGGCTAGCAAATTTTGCAGCACCTGCTCATTTGATGGATATGCACGATTAGAAAAAGCTAGATATAATTTTTTACGTGTATCGCTGTTGGTGCAATTTTCCATCACATTAAAATAGGTTGGATAATCAACGCCTAAAATAAACTCTCCGTCTTTGGAGGTTTTGAGTGTATTGATAAAATCATCATCTAGTCCTGCCAACTCATCCTTGCTGACCGTAATTGTGCGATTATCGGTTGCAATGTTTTTGGCAAATTGCAAACTCAATTCATCAATCTCTTTTTTTAGTTTTTTAACCTGTTCAAGTTCATCATCCGCCAATTCAAGCCCATTGCGCTTGAACTTTTTCATGATCTCATCGATAAAATAACGTTCTTCATCGCTCAGCTCTTCTTGTTGCATATTGCCATCAACATACGTCTTGAAAGCCTGATACAACTTTCTGTTGCTCATAACATCAATCAAAAATGCCTTGATCGTTGCCAACGCTTCATGTGACGCATCTCGAATTGATTTCTCTGGGCTCACCATTTCGAGCAGTTCAGTTATATTTTCAAAAATTGCTAAATCAGAAAGCCCCAAAACATTATCGAGCACCTTGGCAGTATTTGCAAAAGTTCGCTCTTTATCATCAACTTCGATGATCGCCTTGATTCTTTTTTTTGCTTGTCGAATATAAAGCTTTGTATTTTTTGTAACCTGTTCAGCTTTATTTGGAAATAAGCGAACCACGTCTCTAATTGATATCACCTGGTATAACTCCTGAGGTATTGTTGGCATTGCACGCATATAGCAAAGCATTACAAATGATAGTATGCACACAAACCAAAATATTAATTTCTTTTGCTTCATTCTTTTCCCATTAAAATTCATCTTGAGTTTTCGACTTTAGTCGAGAGTATCGAAGGGCTATAATCCCATATCAGCAAAGAATGCCTCATCGTTCGGTTCACGTCCAAGGAAATTGCGTAATAATTCATTCGGATCAGCACTTCCACCTTTGCCAATCACCTCTTTGATATATTTTGCACCAATTTCAGGATTGAGCAATCCATGTTTTTTAATTTGAGCAAAAAGATCTAAAGCAAAAACCTTCGACCATAAATAGCCATAATATTTTGCAGAATAGCCGGTCAGATGTCCAAACGAAGCAAACATATGATTTTCTGGGATATAGGCAAGATGCTTTACAATTTCTTTGCTTAACTGCTTATAAATATCATTCACTTCTTTATCTTTGCCAGGCGCATAATAACCCAGTGCTAACTTTGAGAGCATACTTTGTCGTTGCACAAAATTACCCGTTCTTAAATTTTTCAATGCAACAATACGATCAATCAAATGATCTGGCAACGGATCCCCTGTTTCATAATGTCCGGAAACCATTTTTAGAATTTTTTTATCATAAAGCCATTCTTCCAACATTTGTGATGGCAATTCAACAAAATCACGCTTCACACCTGTGCCCGAAAATGATGACATTTGAGTGCGCCCTAACATTGCATGCAAGGCATGGCCAAACTCATGAAAGAAAGTGCTCACATCCGACCGCTTAAACAACGGCGGTTTATCACCTTTTGCCTTTGGAAAGTTTGCCATAACAATCGAAAGTCCAACAGTAGGCTTGCCATCATTATCATAGGTGGTTGGAATAATGCTCAAATGCGCTGCATGTGAATATTTATTGCATCGTGGATAAAGATCAAGCAATAAACGGCCAAGAAGTTGATCATTATGTGCATCATAAACTTCCAACACGCGCACATCGTTGCTCCACAAACCTTTGACAGAAATCTCTTTGAATTTTAATGAAAAGAATTGCTCATAAATGGAAAGCAGCCCTTTTATTGTTTGCTTCACCGGAAAATACTCTGCAATTTCCTGTTCGTCCACATCAAAATGTTTCTTTTTATACACCTGCAAAGCATAGGCAACATCCCACGGATAAAACTGCTCATTTTCATTTAGAGTAACCGATTCAGGTAACTCAGCTTTAAGATCCTCGTATTCTTTTCTCTCTTTTTGTGCAGCGCGCTCAACTAAATTATCAATAAATGCTGTTGCGCGTTCTGGCGATCCGACCATTTGATCATCAAGATCAAGATGTGCAAAACTTGCAAAGCCAAGCAACTGAGCAAGATCATCACGTTTTGCAATAATATCTTTGAGCAACTGTTCATTTGATGGATATGCACGATTGTTAAATGCAATCGATAGTCGTTTTCTCAAATCTGTATTTTTTGCATTCTCCATCACTTCAAACACGGTTGGATAATCAACGCCCAAAATATACTTCCCACTATCTGTTTTTTTTAGAGATTCGATAAAATCGTCCTGGAGGCCTTCTAGCTCTGCACGCTCAACTTCAATGATGCTTTGATCAGTTGCAATGTTCTTGCCAAAATCAAGCGAAAGTTTAGCGAGTTCTTTTTTGAGCTTTTTAACCTTTTCAAGCTCGTCATCTGGCAACTCTAAACCCATGCGCTTGAAATCTTTAAGTGATTCATCAAGATAATAGCGTTGCTCTGCCGATAGATCCTCTTTCTGGGCATTGCCTTGTGCATACGCTTTGAATGCTTGATATAATGCTTTATCAAACATCATATCAATAAAAAATGCACTCACTTCTTGCATTTTGGCTTGCGCTGCATCACGCAATGTGTCATTTGGATGCAAATATTTAGTAGCAGCCAATGCCGAAGCAAATAGTGCCAAATCGGAAAGACTCGTCGCATCATCTAAAGCTTTGACAGTATTTGCAAAGGTGCGATCTTTATGATCAATTGCTTTAAGTTTTGCAATTTGATTTTCCACATCTTGCTTATATTCTTTTGTACGTCGGTCAATTTCGCTCACCGATGTTGGAAACACCCCTAATGATCTTTCGACCGTATCCAATTTATGCAAATTTTTGAGCATTGCCGGCCGCATCCGCATAGTTGCAATAATTGCAATAGTGGCAAACATTAATAATAAAAGGATCGCCATTTTATTAAACATAACGCATTTCCTCTGTTTTTTAAAAAAGATACTGATTGTTCTAGCATAACTTAAATTATACAATGTTGCAGCAGTATAAAAAAAGAGCCCCAGCAACATTTGTGCTGAGGCCCCAAATACATTTCGATTATCTTAAACTATTTTCTATTCAATAGGTCCCGCAATTGAGCAAGTTTTTGTTCCTGAACGGCAAGTCGAGCGGCAGCCTGTTGCCGAAAACGTTCATGAAAGGTTCTATCAATAGAATCATAGCTATCATCACGAGCTTCAGCACTCCGCCTTACTAAGTTCTGTTCTTGTTCGATCAACTTTTGCACTTGAGCAATCTGTGCAAAAATTACTTTGCCCTTATCTATAATTTTTTTATTTTCATCTTCATTCATTGCACAAGCAATTGCACAAAAACTAACCCCAACAATCCACATATTTTTCATATCTTCAAACTCCTTTTTTAATCGAAAAATAGTAAAACACACCAGCACAAAAAGTGCAATAGAATTGTTATTTGGATAAAAAAGAATGTTTTTTGACGTAGTCAAAAATGCATAGCATACTGACCTAAATCACTCACTTTTTTTACGCAGAGGACATATATCATGTTTTTGTGGATACTACTCTTTGCCTTTCAACAAAATTTTGGTGCAGCCAATAATAAAACAAAAACAGTTTCTGTTATAGGGGATCTTTGCATTCAATATTGCCAACCGTGCATCACGGAACAATTAGGCCCCTATAAAGAACACTGCCTGAAAACCTTTGGCATCAAACATGATCCATCTTATCGTGAAGAATGGCTAAAAGAATTAGGCCTTGGCCGCGAAATTGATTGGCGTTTAAAAGATACTGCAAACATTTTAGCCCATGAACCTTTGCATAAACTCTGGATCGCAGTGAAAGCTTTTAGTGAATCTTCAGATCATTGGGCATTTTTTGGCCATAAAAAAATCAATCATGGATCGCATATAATGGGTAAAGCATTTCCCTATTATATACCACTCGTCTTCTTTTTAGATTCAAAATTAAATGAAGACAATCCATTATTTTTTGAGCTATCCTTAGGCAATCAAAAGATTCGCGCAACCCTTTTTTTGGACCAAGCAGAATATAAACATCAATGGGGTGATTATGAAGATGATGATAATGAGGCAACCTTTACCACGACAAAAGGCATGATCATTGCTATTTTGCGTAGACATAGGGACAATTGCAAAATGCAAATGTGGCGCCTACCACCAAAAGAAATTATTGGTACTGTTATCGTCAAAGATGAAAACAGTAAAAAGGTCGCGGTTCCAAAAGATGAATTTATTCTTTCACGTATGTTTGGTTATTCACCTGTGCCGAAACAATCTTCTTCTGATAATGATAACACTGCAGAAAGCTCGGATAAAGGACTAAGAACAACTTCATCCTATGGCAACCTTGCCGCAATCGCTCTAGCTCTTAATGAAGAATGATCATTTGTTAAGCTGTTTTTCCAATTTCTCAATTTCATCACGCAATGCAATTGCTTTTTCAAATGCCATAGATTCAGCAGCCTGCACCATTTCATGCTTGAGCTGTTCAACCTGTTGCGCAACCTGCTCACGGTCAAGCTTTGGACCCTTTTTCTTTTTGTTCATTTTTGATGCGGCGGCAATAGCTGTTTGAATGTTGCTGATACTTTTGACTACTTCACGCCTTACCGTCTCGGGCGTGATATTATGTTTTTCATTATGAGCAACTTGAATCTCACGACGCCGGTCAGTTTCATCAATAGCGGCCTTCATTGATTTAGTGATTTTATCAGCATACATCACAACTTTACTTTCGGTATTTCGTGCAGCTCGCCCAATTGTCTGAATTAATGAACGCTTATCGCGCAAAAAGCTTTCAATATCAGCATCCATAATTGCCACCAAGGCAACTTCCGGCAAATCTAATCCTTCACGCAACAAGTTTACCCCAACCAAACAATCAAAAATGCCTAAACGCAACTTTTGCAAAAGCTCAGTCCGCTGCGGTGTTTTCAGTTCACTGTGCAAATAACAAACTTTTATCTGATAATCTTCAAGAAAATGCGCCAACTCTTCAGCAAGTTTCTTGGTCAACACTGTCACCAATGTGCGATAGCCCTTATCGGCTGTTTGCTTAATCTCGGCAATTAAATGATCAATTTGCCCAATACGCGGTTGAATATGAATTGGAGGGTCCACCAAACCGGTTGGCCTGATAATTTGCTCAGCAATCGTATCTGATTGCTCAAGTTCATATGGCCCAGGAGTTGCTGAAACGAACACTACGTTATTAAAATATTGCTCAATTTCTTCAAACTTCATCGGACGATTATCAAATGCTGAGGGCAAACGGAAGCCAAAATCAATAAGTGATTTTTTACGTGCACGATCACCAGCATACATGCCGCGCAATTGCGGAACGGCAATGTGTGATTCATCAATCATTAAAAGAAAATCTTGATCATCAAAAAAATCGAACAATGTCGGCGGTTTCGCACCCGATGCACGATTATCAAAATGAACCGAATAATTTTCAATGCCCGAACAATAGCCAATCTCCTGCAACATTTCAATATCATGCGATACACGTTGTTTTATGCGTTCTTGATAGAGCGGGTTTTTCATTTGTGGTGCCCATGACTGCAATTCAGATTTAATGCTTCTGATTGCCGCATCAATGCGATCTTGCGGTGTCACAAAATGTTTTGCTGGAAACACTATTGTGTTATCAAGTTCCATCTCCACATTATTATTCAATTTTGAAACCCACTGCATCGCCTCAATGGTGTTGCCAAATAGCTCGATGCGCAATTTATCTTTTTGATAAGGCAAGTTGACTTCAATACAGTTGCCCAAAACTTGCATAGTGCCCGAAACTTTTTGCACATCATTGCGGATATATTGAATAAATACCAGCTTTTGCAACAACTCTTGGCGCGAAATCTTTTGGCCAACTTTGAGATGCAATGCTAAATTGCGATAGTCGTCTGGGTTACCCAAAGAGTAGATACAAGAAACCGAAGCAATCACAATCACATCTTGGCGATTAATCATCGATGCAGTCGCTTCCACACGCAATCTTTCAATCTCCGTGTTTATTTTGGTTTCTTTTGGCACATAAATGTCTTGTGCCGGCAAATATGATTCTGGTTGATAATAGTCATAATAGCTCACAAAATAGCAAACTTTGTTTTCAGGAAAAAATTGGCAGAACTCCTCATAAAGCTGAGCCGCCAATGTTTTGTTTGGTGATAAAATCAACACAGGCTTATTCTGCTTGGCAATAACATTGGCCATGGTAAATGTTTTACCCGAGCCAGTAACACCTAATAAGGTTGATTTACCTGGCCTATTTTGGCTCAACTTCTCGATTGCTTGCTCTTGATCACCCGAGACCGAAAATGGATTGTGAAGAGTAAATAGCTTCTTTTTCATGCTATAATCATAACATAATCTGAAAAAAAATATATGGCGATTCACCCAACCACATTTGACAAAACACCTTAATTTTTTATGGTGTATCCATATTTTCATTGAAAAAGGAACTCTCATATGTTCACTAAAAAGTATCTTTTTGCTGTTCTCTATTTGGCTAATCTTCAGGCATCTCACAACCATAATGAAGCAATCATGAAAAAAGGATGGAACAAACAAGCCCAATTTGCCAACATATGTGCATTATATGATCCGACCGGAACAGCTTTAATAAGTACTAAAAACACGCAAGACCGATTACGTATTGCACTCTTGCATCAACAATCAAAAAAGAGCTACCAAGAAGCTTTTGCTATAGAATTAAAAGCGAACAGTTTCTCAGTTGAAAACAAACCTGTTGTCGATGCACTCAGCGCATTGGCCTATGGAGGATATGCAAAAAAAACCAATGATAATGTTGCCTACGAAAAACTAATCAAGAACGAAACATGCGATTATTTTCCAAAAATAAAATATCTATTGCTACAAACAGCGACAACATCCCTATTGGATATCCTTCAAAACCCTGTTAATTCAAAAGCTCAATCATGCCAAAATATTAATGAAGTCATAGGCAAACTCACACAAAATAAAGAAGCTCGCCCAACTCTTATTCTCGATATTGCAGCATGGCTAAACTACACCAATGGCACCAACTGGCCCGCAATATTACCCATCAAAGAAAATCCATACCTCAATCTTTCACTTTTTGGAAGAGGACCGCGCGTGGAATGGACCTTTATAACACAGCAAAAAATAAATGAATGGAAGGCAATATACAAAAAAAAAGGCAATAACAACAGGAGCCAAACCAATGCACGACTATAAAGGAAAGCTTTTGAGCGTTAAATGTTTAATAATTCTAGTAGCTTGCACAATAAATGCGATACATCCTTCTAGCTCTTCAAATGAACCGCAAAAAATATATGGAATCAATAAAATCATCAGTTTTTATAAACCAAAAGGCGATGTCTCTTCTAAAATAACCATTGATGGAAAACAGAATTCTACACATCGTGAAAACACGGACTCTATGCAAATTCGTGGAATACTGCCAGATCAGTCCTTTGAAGAATTATTCCAAAAGTTCACATTTAAAGATATTGAACTGAGTATCTTCAAAAATAATATAAAAAGTACCGTATTTAGATTATTCAAAAATCAAGCATTTATTGGTAAAAAAATGTTCCCTATTGTCGAGTCATTAAGCATGCTCACAATGGGTGGATTAGCCGAGGTTGATGACTACAATGACACATTTAAATATTATCCAAAACTCACCCATTTGCTCTTTCATGGCGATGAAAAGCCCAACTTAACGCAAAGTGCATTTATTAAAAGCCAAAAGGAATACGGTCTTCCGAAAGGGCAGACCATCACAGAAATTAAAGCTCATTTACAAAGCACAGAGTGCAAAAAGCCCACCATAATTGTGAATATTATGGCGTGGTTAAACTATTGCTTTGGCACAGATTGGATATCCAAACTTCCTATAAAACGTATTCCCCTCAAACCGACAATTTTTTATGGTTTGATCCATCTATCAGACGCCTTTCAATATAAAGATTTAAACACACAAGAAGTAGAATTATGGGAAAAAGAAACTAACGATCACAATGATAAAACTTGTTGCATGCAATAGAAAAAAATGATGAAAGTTACTCAAATCTGGTTAAGTTTATCTTTGATGACAACTTTACATGCATCTAATGATGCAGAAGTATACGCATTACATGATCCACACGACAAAGCAACTCTCATTGTGCAAAATGAACATGTGCGCAAAAAGCTGCATTTTCTTATTCCGCTTATAAATAAAGTCCAAAAAAAGATAAAAGCGTTTGATTTTGACTATAATCGCTTAACGGTAGCAAACAGCTTTACCATCAAATATATCAGCGAACTTGTTTGTGGTGGCATGCAGAAAAAGAAATATGACCATGAGGGCAAACATGTATGGAGTAACGCCTACTATCCAAAAATGCGCTTCTTGTTATTGACCGAAGATAATACTCATTATACCCTCTCTAACTTCCTCAACACCCAAGCTGACTACGACATTGATTATTTAACTACACTAAGTGCGGTAATCCAACATTTGCAAAAAAATGACATCAATAAAGCTATCTTGGTCGTCGACCTGAAACAATGGCTCATAAACCAATTTGGCTCTACATGGAAAAAAAAGCCCCAAGATTCTACTTTTTTACCAATACGAGGAGTATCCGGCAGGCATCTCACCCACCAACGATTAAGAGAAATAGAGCAAAAGGCAATGTTTATGCAGTGTGGCAAAATTATCAACAAAAACTAAGCCCCAAACAGTGCTTTCTATTTGAAAACATTCGGCAGGCTCGCAAGTCATTATTGACAATTACGCAAATGATGCCATAATGAAGAATAGATATTGTACTGTATTTTTGGAGGTTAACTATGCATACATCTATCAAGTTAGGCATTCTGCTTACTATCTTACCTTATTTAGCTTTAGCAAATGCTCAAAATGAATATGAAAACCATACCCAGAAAGCCTGGACAGGCGCAAAATGCTTTGTTGCTGCACGCATTGTACGCAAAGCTTGGCCCTGGATTGGCGCACTCAAATTATACGCGAGCGTAAAAAGTTCTAAAAAAATGAGCTATGATCTCATTAACTCAGTTAAAAAAAATAACCCATGGGCATATAGCTATCGCAACAACAAGCACACTTTTTTTCGTAAGCACCTCACATTTGGGCAAAGATGCAAAAGTGCAGCTGCATTTGGAACACTGTGCTGGGGTGGTTGTTCATTCTTGCTAAACAATGTATCTGCTTTGATCGCCACACCGATAAGCTGGGGTGCCGCAGGATACACAGGTTATCACCTATATGAAGCAAATGAACAAGAAAAATCTCGCCTAATCCAAGAAGAAGAAGATAAAAACAAAAGCTGGTTTTCTTTTATAAAAAACCCTTTTGAAACACAAGACAAAAATCGAATCATTGAAGGTTAAGATATGAAAAAAATAATAGTATCACTACTTATTTTATGCGCAAACCTTTACAGCGCGAGTAACAATTATTATGGGCAACTATTCACAAAAAAAACAGACCATGCGCCACCCTCAAAGATTGATCCAAAAAAGCTTGATATTTCAATTATCAGAAAATATGAAAATCAAGTAAGTTTGTTCTATTTGCATGAAAAACAAAAGATAGCTCAAATAAGATATCGGATAAATCAAAATGAAAAGCACACCGTTATTATCGATGAAATCTGTGTTTGCCAAGAATATCGTGGCCAAGGCATTGGAACTCACGTCCTCAAGAAATTTCTTGAAACTGCGCGAGACCATGGTTATATCACATGCAGCTTGTGCGCCGTGCCATTAGATCAGAACAAACTCAATAAAGAATATAAAAAGAAATTAAAGAAATTGATCAAATGGTACAAAAAATCCGGCTTTCAGATCGTCAAGCAAAACAAGATTTCAGCTAAAATGCAAAAATCTCTAAATAAGTAATTTTTTGCCATAAAAGCAACAAGGGCGTGAAGTCTGGCACAAAAAATGCCAAATTTCATGGAAAAATGGAAAGTTTCATGCCAGATTTCACCATTTTTGATAAAAATGCACCAATTTCTGCGCCAAAACATCTGGATGATAACGTTGACCCGTTTGGCGTGCATTTTGCGATAACTTACCCAACAATGCATGATCTTTTAAAAGTGCCTCAATAATATCAACCATTTTCTCTTCATTTGGAACGATATATCCATTTTGCGCCTCGTTTATTATATCTTGCTGCCCTGGGCCATCAAATGCAACAACGAGCGCTCCTGCTGCCATAGCTTCTGCGAGAACCAAGCCTTGTGTATCGGTTTGTGATGGGAACAAAAAAACATCTGCACCTTGATATGCTTGAGCAATTTCAGCCTTTGGCGGCTTGTGGATAAAATGCACAATATCTTTGGGCAAATGTAATTGATCATAGGCATAGTTTTGCAACATTTCATAATCGTTGCCATAACCAATCAAGGTAAACTTAAACTTGATGTTTTTTTGCATCAATCTTTGCGCAACACGCAAAACGGCTTCTATGTTTTTTTCTTTCACCATTCTGCTGACCACAAGCAAATGTAACATATGCTGATCAATAGGCCTTTGCTTAACCTTTGTTGGCAAAAATATCGGCAATAGTCCGCTGGGGATCACCGCCATTGGTGTTTTGACATTCTGCCCAATTAAATAATTTTGGATATATGAACTTGGCGCAACAATACCATCAACTTGCTGGCAAAATGCAAGCACCATCTTTTTGACCAAGGGCTTCAACAGCGATTTAGGAAGTGGCACATAATGCACATATGCTTCATAAACGGTATGATACGTAAATATAACTGGAATCTGCATTTGTTGTGCAACTTTCGCTGCAATTGGACCAAGCAAAAATGGATGATGCACATGGACAACATCTGGCATTAGTTCTTGCATAATTGCTTTGATCTGTTTTTTCGCACGCCATGGCATCGCCATGTGATTTTTTTTGTAGGTAAACTTTATGGGGCAATATAACCGCTTTACCCAATTAGGGTCATTGTGCTTTGTGCCCAAAAAATCTAACGTTACCAACGCAACCTGATGTCCTAGTTTTTGCAAAGCTTCAATTTGTGCATTGATTGAACTAACAACCCCGCCAGTATAAGGTGTATAATTGTTCGTGACCATTAAGATTTTCATGCCAAAGCCTTATTGTTTGTTATAACTATAGCAAACAATCTTAAGATCGACCAAAAGCCCTTTTCTTGCGCAATTCTCAACAAAGCAATATAATCAAGACCATTTAAAAAGGCATTTTTTTCTTTATCATACTTGCCAGATGTGTAGCTAAGCTTTTTTTGATCATCTATGCGATACACCAATATTGCCTTATCATTCTCAACTTCTAATTGTACGGCCAAACCGGTGTTCAAAACAAAGTTATCGATATCAGCCTTATCATCAAAACGCTCTAAAGCAGACCGTACAACCTTTTTTGCGAGCATCTCAACCTGTTCGCCTATCATTGATTTGGCCGATTCATCTGTGATTTCATTATCTTTTTTCACACAACTAAAGGAAATTCCACAAAACGTAGAAAGACAAGATAAACAGCAACTGAGAAAAAACACAGATTTGAACATTGCAGCATCCTTTTTTAAAAATGAGACATACTGCAATAGATCTTATATCAACGCTACAAAAAATATCAAAAGATACGTTTTAATGACACCGAATCTCAGTATTTACAGCTAATGCTTGGACAACATTTGATTTATTTTCATCAATTACTGAATCAAGAACTACTGAACACAACACTCATCGCCCTCGTGCAAATTCATACACATTGACCTAAAAACCGCATTTGTGCTTGTCCCAAACTTATGATCCGCTAAATCCACATAATCACATGCCACCTCTGTAGAAAAAAACACTTCGTCATTGTATTTCAGCTGATCATCAATCGTTTTACGTGTAGCAAGGGAAAGCATCAAAATAAGGGAACTTTTTTTAATCGCTAGTGTATCCTCAAATGGCACCCTAACCACTTCCCTTTGTTCCATATCTCGCTCACCCAACTCTTGCATAACTTCATAACAAACCATTCTACTTTCTTGATCAAGAAGCTCTAAACGAGCTTTTTTTAAAAAATGTATAGTAAAAGAATGCCTTGAACCTTTTCCGCCATGTTCATCAGTCTCAAAATTGTGCATACAATAACCCTGACTCTTATCAAGCACATGCATCCCAAGAACTTGAGCCATATTGGCTTGCGAGTTTAAAGATGCGCCAAAAACATTTTGCCAAGAACACATCAAAACGAGTAACAAATATAGACTCTTCATTATTTTCCAATTTAAGCGAATATACATAAACACAAACAATTACGGAAAATTTTTGACGCCCAATTTTGCCCAATCAGCATTGAACTTGCCAATTCCTTGATCAGTCAATATATGTTGCGAAGCTTTTTGCAAAACATCTAAAGGAACCGTTGCAGCATCTACTCCAGATAATATTGCCTCATGCAGATGGCGCACTCCCCTGATTGACGCGGCCAAAACTTGCGTTTCATAAGTATAATCATCAATCACATCTCGTAATTCAATGAGCACATCCTTACCCTCAACGTCAATATCATCCCAACGGCCAATAAAAGGCGAAATATAGGTTACGCCTAGTTTGCACATAAATAAACTTTGCACCAAACTGAACACAAGCGTGATATTTAATTTCACGTCCTCATCAACCAATTGTGCAATAATGGGATAATAATCACGATGACATGGGATTTTAACTAAGATATTATCGGAAAGAGCCGCAATTTCTTTTGCTTGCTCATAGACCTTGTTTGGATCAGTTTCGGTCACCTCAACGCTGATTTCGCCATAAGGCAACAACTTGCAAATCTCAAGCACCCTTTTTTTTGGATCCGTTCCTTCTTTTGCCAAATGAGTCGGATTTGTTGTCACACCATCGATTAAACCGGTATCAACCCATTTTTTGATTGCTGCTACATTCGCAGTATCAAGAAATAATTTCATATTTTTATCCTTTTTTATCTTCATAAAATCCTATAAATTAAGCCATCTGTCAAACAAAAGTTTTAATTTCAAATAAAAAATATTGAATTGTGTGAAGAACTTCGGTTATTATAAAAATGAAATATAAGCACAAGCCGATGTAAAGCTTTTACAGAAAATATTTTTTAAATTTCATCCAATATCACATCTAAATCATATAACACAGGGGAATCTATATGAAAAAAATATACTTACTGTTACTCGCATTATGCACAGCACAGACGAATACTTATTTCACACCATGTAAAGGCCCAAAAAATGAAACATTCTGTCAGGCGCGCAAACGTTTTGAAAAGATGACAGTCAGAGAAGTAAACAACTTGAATATGTGCACATTGAGCAATAATCAATTTAATGCATTTAAAGATTTAGCTGAATCAATTTTCCGCCGCGAAATTGCAAGTGCAGGATGCTTTAGCCAGGCAAATCGAAGAAAATATGAAGTCATGTATCAAAAACTTGGTGACCGAGCAGTATGCCGACAACAAGTTTTTTAAAGTAGGCTGTTAACGCCTACTTTAAAAAAATTTTCATGAAACATTGCGATACTGTCCCTACCGCACTAACCCTTCAGTCTCTGTAACCACTGGTTGCGATGGGCAATATTTTGCAGAACGCATGACATATATCAATACAAATGCGATCAACAAAGCCAGCAACACAAATACTTGCTTCATATTCATAGATGATCTCCTTTTTGGACTTAAAGCTTCATGACTTTTTTAGTGTTATCATTTTTAGCAAAAAAAAAGCGATAGTTTTTTTAAACTATCGCTTTTTGACTTGTATGAAAAAGCCTATTTAACCTCTTGAAATACCTTTTTGATTGATGCCAACGATCCCATCAACGAACTTGCTTCATAAGGAACCAAGATCAACTTGTCGTCTTTGCCTTCCATCATTTTCGGCAATGTTTTGATATATTGTGTTGCAATCATATATGGCATTGGATCAGCATTCGGCACAGCAGTCTGTATCATTTTGATCGCTTTAGTTTCAGCTTCTGCAATTAAAAGACGAGCCTTTGCAGCACCTTCTGCACGCCTAAACTCCGACTCCGCATCACCTTGTGCCCGCAACACCCTTGACTCTTTGACACCTTCAGCTTCTAAAATAGCTGCACGCTTGGTACCTTCTGATTCAAGAATGATTGCGCGTCGATCACGCTCTGCTCGCATCTGTTTTTCCATCGCATGACGAATATCTGCAGGTGGATTAAGCTCTTGCAACTCAACTCGATTAACTTTCACACCCCATTTATCAGTCGCAACATCCAAAATAAGTCGCAAACGTTCATTGACCTGTGAACGTGAAGCCAATGTTTCATCAAGCTCCATAGAGCCGATAACATCACGCAAAGTTGTTTGGGTAAGTTTTTCAATTGCTTCAGATAAGTTGGAAACCTCATAAACAGCTGCTTTAGGATCAGTAATTTGATAGTAAAGCAACGCATTAATTTCCATCGTTACATTATCTTTGGTAATCACGTTTTGTTTTGGAAAATCATATACAGCTTCACGCAAATCTATACGATACGTGTTTCGCATGTAACGATAATACCTTTTGCCATCATCGGTTTGCTGTAAATAAGTCCATAAAACTGAACGCGGCGTTTCCATGAATGGTATTACAAAATGTATACCTGGTAACAATGTACGATCATATCTACCCAATTTTTCAATAACAATTGCTTCTGCCTGGCGAACCAAGTAAACCGCACGCATCAAAAAAGTAAATAAAAATAATAGTATGACTCCAACTAACATTACAAAGCCATAAGGAATTATTGTGAACATAGTGTTCTCCTTGAATGTATAAAATTTAAAAATATGTTTTAGTTTGAAATTAAGCTAAAAAATAAATTTCCGAATTCTCCGCCTGTCCTGAGTGTTCACCTAAACCTATTGCTTAGGTGAATGTATCGAAGGACGCACAACAACGTGTGCTCCGCGAACATCGACTATCTCCACGGAAGAACCGACAGGAATATCTTCATCGTTTAATGCTTTATAGGCCCACACCTGGCCGCCAATATGCACATAACCAAATTGATCTAAGGTAGCTGGTGTGACGATCACACCTTTTTTACCCTGCAAGGCATGCACATTTGTATGATTATATTTTGAACTACTCGTTTTCTTTACCCATTTAGTGAGCGCAAAAAATGCTACAACGCTCGCAACAATAAAAATAATTGCTTGATCAAACACTGATGCACACATTGCACCTGCAAGTGAGGTGATTAATGCACCACACGAAAAGGATAAAAAGTAAAATAAACCTGGACTGCCCAACTCGAATAATAAAAATCCAAGAGCAGTAATTAACCAGAAAAAGATATAATTATTCATAACGCACCTCCCTTAGTTGTACTTGAATATGAAAAGACTATATCTTTTATTATATAGATTTTTTTATAAAAAGCAAGATAAAATATTTACAAATTGACTGATTTTCTTTTTTTAACACTGTGCACAGAAAAAGAGCTTTTTAGTTATCCACATCTTCTTGAGGAAATAATTCTTGTGATAAGCCATCAAGATAACCAATGATACTCTTTTCAAATTTAGAAGTGTTATCTCCCTGTGATTGATACCGTTTATAACCGTCAACATAATGTTTTTGCAATTCATTATTAATAACCTGCATTTGTCGCAATCGCAACAATACCACATAAAATGCATCATATAGTTGCTTCCATAAGACTTTACTGTTTGTATCTATCCGCAATGAAATTTTGTATAGTTCATCATCACTCAGGCTTTCATTTTTTTCAACCAACTCCAATTGTTTTTTTTGTTGATTAATGTATTGTGCTGTCTGAGCAAATTTTTGTCGCAAGTTCAAAATATCTGTTTGCAATTTGGCTAATTCAAACATGAAACCATTATACATATCCTGCTTTTTTCTTTGGACCAGGGATGTATCATCCATCAATGTTTTCAAACCAGGATGCGACTGCATTATGACTTGCATTCTCTGATTCATTTGATTTTGAAGATCTACACCAGCAGTATGTGATAGAGATACAGTTAAGAATGTTACGCACATCATATATAGGCATTTCTTCATACAATTCCCCTTGTTCGTAGGTTAAATTTTACCATGACTTACCAACATCAAATAGTTAAAAGGCTACCTCATAAAACTTGAGTTGATCAAAGCTTAAGTCTTTCTATAAACTATCCGCCACCTTGTTTAATTTCATAATAGCATTTAACATCAAAAGCCTGCAAGGCTTTTTTATGAAAACATATAGAAAAAACCTTTGAACCTGGGCACTCTGAGGCTTTAGTTGCTTTTTGCATAAAAAACTTTGCGCAACAGGATGAAAAAGCGTTAAAATCGGCACTCTTGAACTAAAAAGAACATTACTTCCTTTTTTTAGCCATACAGCGGCAAAAACGCCTTTGTATTTCAATCATGAAACATCAAAAATATCCTTGTATTTTGACCATGCAACCTATTAACCCTGCTCAACAAAATCAAACATATCTTTAATTTGATATAACTTTTGCCGATGAGAACTTAAATAGTAAGGAGCCACTTTTAACTCAATCGCTAATATACACTTGGGGCTCAATACCCCAACTATTGGCTCATTGGCACCCACAGTTGTTACAAACCTTGCCTTGCAGCTTATAAGCTCTTTGCGCCCTTGCTGTGAACATCGATTCAAAATCGCTGCCACCTTTGCTGGATTGATATTAATTGCTATTGCGGCCATCAATTGCTGAGCAATCGGCCGATTGTCTATTGGAGAGGCAAAAACAATACTAGAAAGACACACTGCAAAAAGAATAACCCTCATAAATTTTCCTCGTTAAAGCGCCCGTTGACGCAACAATGCCTCAATAACATATAGTTTTAAACTCCAAGTCATTTGGCCAATTTGAAGCATTGAATTGATTTGTTCTTTGGGCGTACGACTCAACACTATACGGGTTCGATGTGACGTAAAACCCATCCCTTGAATTATGCCATTTTTTGTAAATTTGTGCGTTGTGGCGCACAGTTAAACTGCATACATGTGAATAATAAGAAACAATAGAATATTTTGTTCATGATAACCCCCTCTTTTCCATTGTAGCACATTCCAAATGTGTAAAACAAAAGAATGCACCACAAAACACAACCCTAGACTTTTGCCCATCAAAGCATATATGCTCTGATGTTGCAGGCAAGCGCAAAAAATTGATGAGGCTCGCATGAACGTTTTTTTTAAAAAGCTGCAACTGTGCAGTTCAATAGCACTACTTTTTTTGCCTGGATGCTTCATCCCTTCACGTTATTTTATGCGTAAAAACATATTTATTGTGCCATCACAAGAAACGATATCCACCTTTGAACGAAAGCCTAATCATACTATCACCATTTGGCTCCATGGCACACGCCTATTTTCACGTCCGCTTTATAATCGCCATTTTAAATGTGAGCCAGGATTGACTTTAGCTAAAAGCATAGATGAACATTATAAGTTGAACGCAATTGCCAAAACACTCGTTAAAGCTGATCCTCAACGCTTTAATCTCGATCAATTTTATGTGTTTGGCTGGTCGGGTAAATTATGCTTTTTAGAACGGGAATATGCTGCTGATAAACTCTATGCAAGCTTAAAACAATTAGTAGATGATTATGAAAAACAACATAACACAAAGCCCACATTGCGCCTTTTTGCACACAGCCATGGTGGCAACGTTGCTCTTAACTTGGCACAATTGGTGCAACCTGAAGACGATTTAACCGTTGATGAACTCATTTTAATGGCCTGCCCAGTGCAAGGCAAAACGATGCATCACATTGCTCACCCAATGTTTAAACAAATATATGTACTCTACTCAGCACTGGATTTCATCCAAATTCTAGATCCACAAGGTGCATATCGACACAAAGGCAAACATAGCGGCTTTTTTTCGCAACGCCAATTTCGACATCAAACAAATTTGGCACAAATGAAAGTTAAATTAAACAGACGCGCCATTATGCATTCAGAATTTTCAAGCCCCCCATTTTTGAAGCTATTGCCACACATTTTGGATGAAATCAATCGATGGCACCAGCATATTGTATATAAACAAGATCCCAACAAAATCAGTAAACTTCTATGTGTCTACACCGATCGCGAACCACCGCCAATTGCATGCTGAACAATAATCCATCTAAAAGGGCTGTGTTCAAATTTTATTTTTTATTCTGGACCAAAAATCTATTCATTTTGTCATCCCTGGCTTGGTCGGGGATCCAAGCAATAGGAATATCCAATAATAAATATATATACGAATTGTGAAACATAATTGATTTCTAACATCATAATTCCATCTGAGCTTGCATTTTTGGCCTGGATCCTCGATCAAGCCGAGGATAACAAAGAACGCCCCCCCCTTTGCATATGTCTACATAATATTATAAAATAAAGGGTATGAAATGGCTTAAAAATACTCTTATCACCCTCATTTTCGGCTTTATTTGCGCATTTACCTTTATAAATCACACTAACGAGCAAAACAAATCATTGGTACAAAATGCAAAAAGACCCATTATAACCATTTGGGTCCCGGGCACAAAGTTGACGCCCACTTTTGCATTTAAGAGCTTTTTCTATCGTATGCCCGGCCTGCACAAGGCAACAGAATACGATGAAACCTATCATAAGCGATCTATGGCCGAAGCACTCTGTAATACATTTCCAGATGATTACAACCTTGATCATTTTTATTATTTTGGTTGGAATGGCAAACTATCGTTTACTCAAAGAAAACATGCGGCAAAAGATTTGCATAAAGCAATGCTCAAACTTGCAGAAGAGCACACAAACATTTTGGGTGAACAACCAATATTTCGCGTGATTGCTCATAGCCATGGCGGCAACGTTGGCCTAAATTTGGCCAAATTCAACAAAAAAGATGCATCAATTATTATTGATGAACTAATCTTACTGGCATGCCCTGTGCAAAATAAAACAAAACGCTTGGTAAGCAATGCATGCTTTAAAAAAGTATATGCATTCTATTCTGTTGGCGATCTCTTGCAAGTACTTGATCCACAAGGTTGGTACAAAAAAGGCAAAGCGAATAAAACATTCTCTGAGCGCCGCTTTGATCATTATAAAAATGTACGCCAAGCTCGTATCAAAATAAATGGTCGCCCGGTTATGCATGTTGACTTTTTATTGCAAAAGTTCCTTGAGCAATTACCAACTTTATGCAAAACAATTGATACATATTATGATGAAATCACACCTTCCCAGGTGCACAAAATTAAACAACTTGATATTCGTTGTAAATTCAATCCAGTCGTTATAAATAAAAAACTTATATAGTTTTTTATTTATAACAATTCATAGTCATCTTTAGGTTTTGGCACTGGCTAAAGTTTATTTTTATATTTCATATTCTTCCGATCCTCGCCGGATGGGCTTTTTTTATTTAGCTATTAAGTCTTCTTCTTTTAGTTTATCTCTTATTTTTTAGCCCTTTTCGCGTCCATTTAGTTTTTTATATTTTATATCATGTGTGTCGTTAAGGAGGGTTTTGTCACCCTCCTTAACAATCCTGGACACCAACATGCTGTTGGATTGCTCTACCGCTAGCCCTTCGGCCATTATGCCTTTAGGCACCTATGTGCCTACGGCAAATGCCGCGGGATAGCTATCGGAAAAATTTTATAACGTTATATCATCCTACTTATCCGCCACAGTTGTTTACTCCTTCGAGGCTTTAGCGAAGTAGGATTAACGACGGCGAAAGCGCTCAACGGAGTTGAATGTATCGAAGGGACCATCGAACGCCAGACAGGCCTTATCTTTAATAATTAAATTGATGCATTTAGCGTATGCGCAAGGCACAAGATCGAGCCCCTTAGAAGCCAAGGGCGAGAGCGGTGGCCGGCAGGCTACATTTGCCCTTGCAAGCCGTTGCTGAAAAATAATGCCTTCCATAAGATTTTGGTCGCCTAACAATGTGCAACAACACAAAAGCAAATGTAAGTCGTTTCATACGCGACGAAGGGATTCCAAAGGCACAGCCTTGGTGCCTGGAGTGCAGAGGTGTCGGCAAGGACACCTTTGCAACACAATTGATATGAAATATAAAATAACTAAATACACGCGCCAATAATCAACAATTAAATTTAACTTTAAGATGGTTCTCTAAGAATAAACTTCAACAACCTTCCGCACAATGGAATGTGCATCAATACCTTCATAAGCCATTAATTCGTCCGGTGTTGCCGATCGAGGCATTTTATCCACAGCTAAACAATGAATATCAACTTCGGTATCTTTGAGCGCAAAAACAACTGCCTCGCCCAAACCGCCATCCAAATAATGATCTTCCACCGTGATTATTTTGTTGCCCGATTTGTGCGCAACTTCAAGCACCGTTTTATGATCAAGTGGTTTGATAGAATATAAGTCTATAACCGAAATTGAAATGCCTTCTTTAATCAAGTCATCATATGCTGCCAGTGCATTATGCAATGTGATGCCAGCACCAATCACGCATACTTTATCATCATCAGATTGAAGCAACACTTTGCATCCGCCAATGGGAAATTCCTCTAACACATCATATAAAACTGGTGTATCCATACGCGTTGTGCGTAAATAACTGATACCCTGATTATATTCTGCCATTTGATTAACTAATAACCATGTGCTCACCGCATCAGATGGATATAGAACGCACGAACCATAAACAGAGCGCATCATTGCAATATCTTCTAGCGCCATTTGTGATGGGCCATCTTTGCCGATCGAAACACCTACATGAGAACCGACCAATCTTAATGCTGCACCGCCAACTGAGGCCATACGAATTTGATCAAATGCTCGCGTAAAAAATGCACCAAAAGTGGAACAAAATGGCACTTTGCCTCTTTTGTGCAAACCAACTGCCATGCCGATCATGTTTTGTTCGGCGATAAAACATTCAATAAAGCGATCACAATACTTTTCAGCAAAAATATTTGCATAAGTTGAATTGCTCACCTCTGCATCCAAAGCTACAACATCGGTGCACGAAGTGCCCAAACGTGCAAGTGCATGGCCATACGCCTTTCTTGTTGCAATAACTTCACCCTTTTTGAATGTGGGCGTTCTGGTATCGGTACCAACACAACCTGATGGCTTTACTTCAGTTGGTTCTTCCGGCACTTTAGGCATATATTGTTGCTCAGGTTTATATGACGCTGCAACTGAAAAACGTACTGCCATTTGATCAATTATTTCTTGCAGCTCATCTTTTGCAAATGTTTTGCCATGAAAACCATTTTTATCTTCAACTTTTTCAACGCCATAACCTTTGATCGTTTTTGCAATAATCATTACTGGCTGATCTTCTACTTTACGTGCTTTTTCTAGCGCAGTGATAATCTCCAGCATGTTGTGCCCATCAATGATGAATGTTTTCCAACCAAATGCGTGAAACTTGTCTGCATAACGTTTGGCATGATGACCATGCATAGTCTCCCCACGTTGGCCTAAACGATTCATATCAACAATACCAATCAAATTTTGGCAATCATAATAAGCACCAAGTTCAGCTGCTTCCCAAATTGAACCTTCGGCAAGTTCACTATCGCCCAACAATACGTATGTTTTGAAATTGCGATTATCAATCTGGCCCGAAAGTGCCATGCCAACACCAACGGATAAACCTTGGCCAAGCGAACCAGTGGCAGCTTCAGTCCAACGAAAGCGTGGTGTTGGATGCCCTTCCAACACTGATTCAAATTCACGATAGGTTAACAAATCTTGATCAGTCAAAATGCCTAATTCTTTATATGCAGCATATAAAATAGGCGAAGCATGCCCTTTTGAAAGAATAAAACGATCGTTATTTGGATTATTAGGATCATGTGGATCATAATGCATTGCATAAAAAAATAAAGCCGCAACAATATCTGCAGCTGAAAGTGCTGAAGTTGGGTGGCCTGATCCTGCCTGACTAGTCATGATAAGTGAAGAGCGACGCATGTTAAATGCAGTATGCTCTAAAAAATCTTTTATTTCGTGCATGGGATAATGCTCCTTAGATATGTATACATCTTTTTTTGCATCATCCTAACACATTGGCAAAAAATTGCCTAAAGCTCCCCTATTGATTCAATAGATCATAAATTTCTTTATCCATAGCATGAGCTGCTTTCATTGTTTCTTCTTCATACTTTTTGTTCGCAACCAAAAGTACAGTCGAAAATTCTGCTTGAGCTTTTGCTAAAACATCTAAATGCATAAACATTTTTTGGCCGATCTCAGATGACGGATTGGCAAAAAAGTTATTACCGTCCATGCCAACTTGCTGTTGTTGAATAAAATCTTTTTTAAAAGATTCAGGATCTTGATAGGTCGCTACAACTTTTAACACTGCCTTTGACGCCGAACAGTTTAAGTGTTGCCTCGCATGTTTTGCATATGACTCGCCAAACATAGTAAACAAAAAAGATTGCACCTTATCTTGAATGGCGCCTCCAACATTAATTAAGTCTGCATTGGATGAACTTTTTTCCTTTTTATCATTATCATTGCTCGCTGAACCGCAAATCGACGAAAAGATACACAAGCTTAAAACACCTACAATCATATGATTATGTGCCATTTCTTTCTCCTTTGACTTCTAGCTAACTTGATTACAGTCATTAACGATTTCGTGTAGCATAGCACATTCTGCCCTATAAGCTCAATTGGGTACAGCAAGGAATCTATAAAACGGCTAGAAACAGCTGCAATTAAGACAATCCGCCTAATTCTAGGCCAACCGTTTGACATAACTTGAGCCAAAGTGTTACAATTAGAATAAATAAAAACCAATGGTGAATAGTGCACCTTTTACCCAATAATAATAATAAGGACAATGATGAAGAAAACAACTTTTTTTACCCTATTTTTTGTAGCATTTATTGGTTTTATATCACCTTTATTCGGCTCAGCTGATGGTAATGGTGATGGTGAACGCAGTGCTCAAGATGTATGGTCAAAGCTTTATGTCCAACAGAGTCCTGATAAATCTAACGATGCATTCAAAGCAGTGAACACTGATGTTATTATCAGTAATCCAACTGCATGGCCCGTAGAGGTTCTTTATGGACGAAGTGGACGTGGATTCGTCAAAGAAGTGGCCGCATTAGGTGGCCAAGTCAATTTAGGCAATTCTAGCAGCATAATGCCAATCATAGGTATTAAGACATTACCAGCCACGGCAACAAAGGGCACATGGTGGTATGGAGCAACTTCGATGCTTTATAACAAAGATTTCACGCCATTTCAATTAAATACCGCTTTTAAAGATATTAAATTTGCCGATGACGAATATGCATTAGTAACATTAATTGGAACACAAACAGCTTGGGATATCAAAGTTACAGCTGAAAAAAAGACTGAAAAGAAAACTGCAATCGAAGTTATTGACGCATTCAGAATGTATGCTGAAGGCCATAAAGACTTCAATTATGCAGAGCTATTTAAAGCAGGTTTAATGAATAATCCAGCATCTAATTTTGTACTTTATAACAATTCATATTGGCCTATTGATGTTGTCTATTTCAAAGATGGCCAAGCATATAAAGTTTCGGCCGAAAAAGGCCAAACTGTGCCCTTGAATGGTGGCATTTCTCGCTATATTGCTATTAAATCACGCCCAATGACTACAGCACTCATTGCTGGTCTTTTAGGCGTTGAATATAACTATCACATATTAGACATTCGCAGCTTTACTCAATCATTAGCATTTGATAATAAAGATGAACTATATCAAATCAATGTGAATGGTGAACCTGGCTATGATTGGAGTTTGAAATATAATGAATTAGCATCAATGCAGAATATCGAAAAAATACTGGCGAAAAACATTTCAATCGATTGGCCAAAAAAATTAGGTTGGTCAAAAAGAACATATGTGAAATACGGTCAACTGCTCAACAACGCTATTTTATTAGGCGATGATAAAGAAAAAATAGCAATAAACAAGTTGTTTCAAGAAATATTCCCTGAACGAGTGCAACAACAAATGGTTAAGGCTTTGATCCTTTACTATCACACACTTGCTCAACAACTAGGGCATATTTTTGAGGAAGGAACCTTCATCATTCATGATGGACAACCAATTTACGCCTTCTTGCAACATATGAAAGATAAATATGAACGTAATTCATCTCACTTGAATGCGCTACAAAAATATCAAGGTCGAGAATGGCTTGCACAACTGGGCAAACAACATTTTGGCTATGATGTCGCTATGCCAGAAATTAACTTCTCAACGATATTATTCAATCGCATAAGTGAAGATGGAAACGTGTTTTACCTCAAACCTGAATCACATGGTACAGCAGGATTAGTCGAAACCGTTGGACATGCTGCAAGCTTTGTACAAGCACAAGGCAGAAAACTTGCGCCTGAAATCTTCGGATCAGATGATCAACCAGGATACTCAAAAGAGCGAATTCCAAAAGATGTTCTCAAGCGCTATACCGCACTTATAGAAACAATACCAGCACTAGCTGATGGCGAAAAGAAATCATTAATCGAAAATGCAGTTTCTTTTGGCTTGCAAGCAATGTATGCAAGTGCACAAGTATTACTCGATAAAAATAAAGACAACGCTGAGCTTGCAGCATTTGTGACAGATCTTGAAAAAGGCCAAGCCACAGATATTAAACGAACGCATTTGGATAAACGTATCGGAAGTGAAGTTATCTTAACGCCAGCAGAATTTAAACAAAAAATCATGATGCTTAAAAAAAATGACACGGAAAGTACATCATCTGACAAACCATCATCATCTTCTTCAGCCAATTAGTAAATTAATGAGGGTGCATATATCGTGCACCCTTTTTTTATTAAACCGCTACCACATTCATTAATCGTTTTTCGAGCGCATTGCGCACATTGGCGTAAACTGCAGGATTACGCATAGCCAACATTTGCATTGCAGCAAGAATTGCATTGGTCGGTTCAAGCACCGTCATAACTGGCGTTAAACTTGGTGTACGCAATGATGACCACACATCCGCCTCAAAACCTTTCCAGCCATTTGGAATGGTGATCACTGGAATATTGGTATTTGCCGAAATAGTAGGCCCTGCACCATTGCTGCGCCCAACATAAACCAATGCGACACTATCTGGCACTTCTTGCACCAATGCTTGCAACTCCATAAGCGCTCTCACCGGTTCTTTATGCAATGATGCGGTCACGACTTTTAACCCTACAAACTCTTTATACGGTTCAAACGCTTTTAAAAATGGCTCAACGTCATCACGTTCGGATGCACGCCACATAATGAGCTGTTGTTTTGGAATAGCAAATTGTGCGGTTAAATCACGCACTTTAGCATAACGTTTAGTCACTTCGTTTAAGTCGCCACCATCACGATAAAACTGTTTATCCAAATATTGTCCATTTTCCATCACACGCCATGAATCATTATCAATCACATCAGCCAACAAAAGATTGCCATCAGTATCAAAACCGAATTCAACTTTGAAATCGACCAATCTGCGCCCCATCGATTGCCATGCTTTTTCTAACATTAAAAAAGTTCGACGCACAATGTCTTCCATCTGGTCAAAACATTCTGGACGATCTTTGAGTGGGAAATCTTCGAGCTCAAGGCATGGTTTTGCGCCAACAAATTGTGCTTTTGGATGATACATCACCGCTTTATCATCCTTAAATTCGATAAATGGATCATCTTCGGGAATTGTTTGATCTTTCCATTTTTTATCGGTTGTTTTGAGGAAAAATTCCACCACCAATTGTGGAAACAGTTGCCCTTTTTGCAAATGTGGATACCGTTTCAAGAATGAACCATGCCCTTCACGGCGTGCAATCACTTCGTATGGAATCATGTCACATTTTTTGGCCAAAAAATGGGTATCGTCAATCTGCTCAATAAAGGCTGTTGGAATGCCGCATGCTTTGAGTAGCCGAAACACATTGCATGTGGTGTCGGTTGCAATGGCAGCTTTACCCGTAACAACATCATGTTTTGCATCAGTCACATAAGTAATGTCATCTTTTGATTCTATTATTACCGTTTTTTGATCTTGTTCATTGGCACAGATCAATTTTGTTTTGCCTTCGCACAATACCTTTTGCATAGATTCTCCTGTTACGTTTTATATAGTGTTAATCATCATCTAACATTTCACCTAAACATTCGAAACAATCCTCCCACGGAAAGTTTACGCAACACCATCCCAAACATTTAAAAATCCCACACCATGTTGTCTCGCAGCATTGCCCAAAATCACGGCAACATTGGCCCGTACAGCAATCATCGCCACAATAACAACAGCAATCACCATTTGGTTTTGCACAACAACCGCCAATCATACAACAATCACTCTGGCAACAGCAGTCGTTGCAACATGCACAGCCGCCATCCTCAGGGCACCCACAACATCTTGAAGGGATTTTTTCTGCTGTTATTTGTTGTCTTTCTTTCTGCACCTGCTGCGCTTTTTTTAATAGATCATCTACATTTATACTTTCTGATGAAGGGATCTTCTTTAGATTAGGATTATGCTTTTTGAGAGCCGCAAACACAACATCTGAGTTTTGAGAGGTTGATTCGGTTGAAAACTGCTCACGTGAATGAGTTCGAGGTATATGATCAAATGCAGGTGAGGAGACTATTGCATATGGATCTTGCGACCCGAAGTTGGCCTTTTCATTCATGGCATTGGCAGCATGAACAATTACTGCTGATAACAAAATTAAGCTTATTTTTTGATCTTTGCGCATATACTTGCTCCTTTTAGTATATTACTCATATTCAATGGTCCCCGGGGGCTTTTGGGTGATATCATAAACAACGCGATTAACCCCATTCACTTCATTAATGATCTTATTGGAAACATAATGCAAAAACTCTGCGGGCAATGGCACCCAATCGGCCGTCATGGCATCAACACTCGTTACCGCGCGTAAACTGATCATATATTCATAAGTGCGCGTATCACCCATAACACCAACCGTTTTTACCGGCAACAATGCAGCAAATGCCTGCCACACATCTTTATAATAATTAAACTCGCCAAGCGCCTGCATAAAAATATGATCCGCGTGACGAACAATGCGAATCTTATCTTTATCAATCGAACCTAAAATGCGTACCGCCAAACCGGGACCAGGAAATGGATGACGATTAAGATAATCATCACACAAACCCAAAGATGTACCCAATGTGCGCACTTCATCTTTATAGAGCATGCGCAAAGGTTCAACCAATTTAAGTTTCATATCTTCAGGCAACGTAACATTGTGATGACTTTTTATTTTGTGCGCCGTTTCGGAACTTTCGGCCGATTCAATGGTATCTGGATAAATGGTACCTTGGCCCAAAAAGGTAATCTCGCCATGCTCATCTTTCATTTGATTGATCGTATGTTGAAACACTTCAATAAAAGAATGCCCAATGATTTTACGTTTTTCCTCCGGATCGGTTACATTAGCTAATCTGCTCAAAAAGATATCTGATGCATCCACCAATTTGAAATGCGCAAATCCTAATTGTTCATACATATGCTGCACATACGCATTTTCATCTTGCCGCATTAAACCGGTATCAACATATACGCAAAACAAGCGATCATTGATTGCTTTGTGAATTGCATAAGAAGCAACCAATGAATCAACACCACCCGAAACGCCCATCACAACTGAAGCATCGCCTACCGTTTTTGTGATGCCGGCAATGATATGTTCCGGATCATGCGTATTTTGCTTTTTTTGGGCAATGCCACACATAGAGATAAAATTCTGCAACATGCGCATGCCATGCTTGGTATGATGTACTTCAGGGTGAAATTGCATGCCAAAAATACGCCGCTTATGATCAGCCATTGCTGCAACTTTGCCTTGCTGTGTTGTTGCCAACACTTGGAAATTATCGGGCAATGTAGTTACACTATCTCCATGGCTCATCCAAACGGTTTCGGTTTGATCAAGTCCTTCAAAAAGATCGGAAGTGTCCAAAACGGTCAATTGTGCAGCACCATATTCACGCGTATGACTTGGTGAAATAGTGCCGCCAAAATTATGTGCAATCAGTTGATGCCCATAGCAAAGGCCCAACATTGGTTTACCACAATTGAAAATCTTTTTGTTATAGTCTATTTTTTCATCCATCACACTGTTCGGCCCACCCGAAAGAATAACCGCCTGTGCATCTTCAAGTTCTTGATCGGTTACTTGATCTGGTAAGCGAATCTTTGCCTCAACATGCAAATCGCGCAATCTGCGCGAAATTAAATGGGTAAACTGTGATCCAAAATTTAAAATAACAATCATTACAAAAACCTATACTTAAAGAATTTCACATGAACAAGGGCAGCGATTTCTATCGGAAAAATCGACGGTCACATCCCGGAAACCACGCTCTTTTTTTAAACGATCAATAGCCTCATTGAATATGAGCAAATGCCGCTCTTCAATCTTTTTAACTGCATCGGACCGCTCCATACATTTATTTTTAAAATCTGAAAGCCACCCTTGAAGAACACTTTCGGACAGCTTTATGTGAGTATAAGCACCAGCATTAATCAAATAATTTGCTTCTTGATAGATAGGCTGATGACGAAATGTTTCAAACCCGGGTTCAAAATGAACACCGCGATGCACTTTATATGTATGACCACAAATGATTATATGATTTAAGACCGAGACTCTGATAAGTTCCCGGGCTAACTCACTGAAATTCGGATGATGATCCGATAGTTTATCCAACATTTTTTTTATGCCTATAAACGTTTGCTTATGTATAACCGGATAAGTACCTTGAATATTAATCATGCGATGATTGTAAAGAAGATCCCTTGTTTCAGGATCTATAGTTGAATCTTTAAAACAAGATTTCGTTGTTAAATTATGAACAGAAATCCCTGTAAATTTGAGAAACTGATCAATTGTAACCGGCCTGGAAACCCTCCATATTCGCCGACGACTTGCTTGATCTGTGCTAGAACTTGCACAATGAAGGGCTAAATGCAAACCCAATGCAATCAAAAATAATTTTTTCACAAACCTAAACCTCATGTAATAACTTCGAGTAATCTATCTTGTCGTTGTGCTTGCGCAATTTCCATCGCAATACGTCTGCCCGCACTGATATCTTTGCCATGCAAATATCTGCTATAAGGCGTAAATTGAATACCAGGACTACCTGGCACACGCAATGAAACATCAAACACCACAATCTCTTTTTTTGGTGGCCCTGCAATAATAGCTGATTGCAACGCAAATGGCCCAATAGGGCCAGGCGCATATTCTTGTTGCACCGTATCAATAAATCTTTGACCTATATCAAACACGTTTTCGAGCATCGATTCGAGCACCGTTACGGCAATGTGCCCCGCTTCTTCGAACTTTGGTTGCATGATATCTGCCACCTTTTGTTGCTGGTCGGTTGGTAAGCGCAAAAAACCATCCAAATTTGTTTGGCGCCGAGTGTCGGTTCCTAATAGTTCAAGACGTTTTGAAAGTGGTGAATAGAAGTAGTTAAAGTTCACCAACGGCCCAACCACAAATTCTTCAATCACCGCTTCGCATAAACGCGCAGGATCAATTTCATCATTATCAACTTTGTGTTTTATGGTTGTTTGATACTCAGCCGATGAACTGCAATGAAAAAAAGAACGTTCAAATTTTCGCGTCTTTTCGGGTAGCTTAACTAAACAGCAACGATCAATATCATCTGGTTTGGCAAAAATTTTAGGAATGCGAATACCAGCTTTACGCAAAAGATCATACTGATTGTTGGCGCTTGTGCGTTCTTCAGCTTTAAGTAAATATCGATTACCAAACATGGGCACCGCAAATTCAGTTTCAATGCGATCATAGGCAAAATCAAGATATACTTCAAATGAGCGATGTGGCACAAAAATGACATTGTGTGCACGCAACTGTTGCTGCACTTCGTCGTTTAGAATATCGGCAAATTTATCCAACACAATTACCTCATCGACAATGCCGATGCCATCTCGAGTTTTATAATGTTGGGCATAGGTATGCTCTCTGCCTTTTTGGCATACGACTAATGTTTTGAACCCTTCATCTTTTGCGCCTCTGCACACATCAAGTGCCGAATGGGAACCCATAACGCCAATGGTGATATTATTTGAATCATATTCGTTGAGAATATTTTGCAATCTTACTTTATCAATCATCCAAGCACCTTTTCAAGTTGTTGCCGCTCAATAGCATGTTTAACTTCTCGCGCAATTCGCCTACCGGTGCTCATCGGTTCGTTATACCGCAAGTAACTATAAGGGCTACCATTCATATGCACATTTGTGCCTGCAACAATGCGTGCAGAAATCTCAAACACATAAAATTGCAAATCGGATGTGATGATTGTCTCAAGTGAAAATGCGCCATATAAACCTTTTGGTGTTAGTTTTCTAGAATGCTCAACCACTGCACTGCCCATTTCAAACACTTTTGGCAATAATGATTCACGCACCACCAAAGGATGATTACCCGTAACGGTATATGAGCTGTGCAGATCAAAATAAGCTTGATCACGTACAGCTAATCTGCCAATGCCATCAACATTCGATTCATACCGTTTATCAAAACCGAGCACTTCAAGCTCATCATCAAGTGGCGAATAAAAATAATGAATGTAAGTTGGCACTCCCACTACATATTCCTGAATGATATAATCATCATTGATACGATCTTTGATTTGAGCATAAAATCCATCAGTGTTTTGTGCCAAAAAATAACCCCGGCCACCATCGGCACCATGAAACTTGATAATGCATGGACGATCAATATCTTCAGGCGTTGCAAACACTTTGGGCACGGTGAGCCCGGCATCTTTGAGCCATGCGTTTTGTTTGTCCCGATCAGCTTCAATGGAAAGAATTTTTTTATCGCCAAAATAGGGCACTTTAATCGTGTTAATCTTATCAATGCCCAAATAAGCAATCATTGATGCATGGGGAATCAGCACAGCATCACGTTCTTGCAAAACATCTTCATGCTTAAAGAAATCATCATACGCATCTATAGTGATAATCTCATCAGCAACGCCAAAACTTTTATACGGTATTTCTTTACCTTTTTGACAAATACAAAGGGTGCCGAAACCCTCGTCTTTGGCACCCTTTAAAATTTGCAATGCTGAATGACTACCAAATGTGGCAATAACAGACATGTCTCTCCCTAAGTTAGTTAATCTAAGTATTTACAAAGTAATCACGATTGCATCACGCACATCACACGCTTTGTTACGTGCATCATCAATCGTTGTCCCGCGCGCAAGTGCCACACCCAATCTGCGTTCACTACCAGTAATTTCTGGCTTACCAAATAAGCGCACATCTGTGTTTGGTTGCAATAGTGCATTATTAATATCAAAACGCACATTTCGCGATACCCCTTTTTTGACCAATGCTGCCGAAGCAGACGGTCCATATTGCTCAATGTTTGCAATGGGTAATCCTAAAATTGCACGTGCATGCAAGGCAAACTCAGATAAATTTTGTGAAATCAATGTGACCATACCCGTGTCATGTGGACGCGGGGAAACTTCGCTAAATAAAACGTCATCACCTTTTATGAACAGTTCAACACCAAACACACCTTGTCCACCAAGTTCATCTACCATGGTTTTGGCAATGTATTGTGCTTTTTTGAACACATGCTCCGACATTGGATGCGGTTGCCATGATTCGCGATAATCACCATCTACCTGTTTATGGCCAATTGGATCGCAAAAAAGTATTATGCCATTTTTTTGACGCACCGTGATGAGCGTAATTTCATAATCAAAATCAATAAATTCCTCAACAATTACTTTACCTGAAATGCCACGTCCTTCATCCCCCGCAATCTCCCACCCTCGTTTAATATCATCTTGTATACGCAAAATTGATTGCCCTTTTCCTGATGAACTCATGCTCGGTTTAACAACGCATGGCAAGCCAATGTTCAGCACCGCTTCGTTATATTCAGCTTCACTTCGTGCAAAACGATAACGTGTGGTTGGTAGTCCAAGTTTTTCTGCTGCAACTTTGCGAATGCCCTCGCGGTCCATGGTCAACTTCGCAGCACGTGCTGTTGGAATAACGGTATAGCCCTTTTGCTCAAACTCACACAAAACATCTGTCGCAATTGCTTCAATTTCAGGGACAATATAATTAGGCTGTTCTTGCATGATCACATTACGCAATGCATCTGCATCAATCATGGAAATCACATGTGAACGATGCGCAACTTGCATGCCAGGCGCATTGGCATAACGATCAACAGCAATCGCCTCAACGCCAAATCGTTGCAAGGCAATGATCACCTCTTTACCCAATTCACCCGCACCCAAAAACATGACCTTTGTTGCATCTTTGGCATATGGCGTTCCAATTGGTTTTGCATGAAAAATTATGCAATGGAAGACAGTCAATACTATAAAAAATATTTTTTTCATGTAGTGCTCCAATTGAAAAGGATGTATAAAAAAATCATGCGCAAACCTTACGATGGAATCATAATAAAGTCAATTTCTTGCCACACACAAAAATACATGCTAGCTTTCTGCTTTAAAAAACGACACGAGGAAGATAATGCTACATGAAGTCAGGATAAAAAATACACAACTCACGGATATTATCGGCAAAGAACTCTTATATGAAATACATAACACTCTTTCAATTACATCGATTACCAAGGTGGAAACGGTAAAAATATATCGCCTTGAAGGGTGCACAAAAAAAACGGTCGATACATTAACACACAAAGTATTGGCAGAACAAACACATCAAAGTTTTTCAATCAATAAGCCTTCGCCAACATCAAACATAAAAAAAGTCGAAGTTGGCTATAAACCTGGCGTGATGAACCCCGAAATTGCATCGTTACTCAAATCTGCCAAAGACTTAGGCATTAATGATATCAAAGCTGCCGCCACAAGTTACGAATACCATTTTTATGGCAATACCACCCAAGAGCAACTAGACCATATTTTAGATCGCCTACTCATCAACAAAACGGTACAACGAGTAATTTTACATCCACCAGAAACATTGGACATTGAAGGTAACATAGGTGATATTAATATCATTAAACTACGCACAATGTCAGACGAACACCTGGTGCAATGTTCAAAAGATCTGGCACTGTTTTTAAAACTTCATGAAATGCGTGCAATTGTTGATTATTTCAAGCTGATCAATCGCGATCCCTATGATGCTGAACTTGAAACCATCGCACAAACATGGTCCGAACATTGCATGCACAAAACATTCAAATCTCCATTAGAAGTTGATGGGCAAAAAAAAGAGCCATTATATAAACGCCTCAAATCAACGGCACAAAAATATTATAAAACAAATGACCTTGAAGTGGTTTCCGCATTTGAGGATAATGCAGGTGTGATTGCCTTTTATGAAGATCATGGCGTGATGGCAAAAGTGGAAACGCACAATAGCCCAAGTGCCATTGAGCCTTATGGCGGAGCAGCAACTGGCAGTGGCGGTGTGTTTCGTGACATTATGGGCACGGGCAAAGGCGCAAAAGTGATAGCCTCAACCGACATGTTCTGCTTTGCACCACCAACAATGCATGCCGATGAACTGCCGCCCGGATGCCTCCATCCAAAATATCTGCTGCAAAAAGTTGTCAGCGGTGTGCGGGATTATGGCAATCGCATGGGCGTGCCGACAAACAACGGCTCGGTACATTTTCATAAAGATTTCCGTGCAAAACCGACCGTGATTGTTGGCGCTTATGGCATTGCACCAATTAAAGATTGTAAAAAAGGTGCTCCTCAACCCGGTGATATTATTTTCACCGTTGGTGGCAAAACAGGCAGAGATGGCATTCATGGTGCCACATTTTCCAGCGGCCAAATGACATCTGACACCAAATCAATACATGCAAGTGCCGTGCAAATTGGTAATCCAATAGAAGAAAAAAGAATGGCCGATGCACTGCTCATATGTCGTGATAACAATTTAATTCGTGCAATCACCGATTGTGGTGCGGGCGGATTTTCATCTGCTGTTGGCGAAATGGGCGAAAAATCTGGCGCACGTGTGTATCTTGAAAAAGCACCACTCAAATATCAAGGCCTTGCACCATGGGAAATTTGGGTTTCTGAATCACAAGAACGCATGGTTTGTGCTGTCGCACCAGAACATGCTGAACAGTTTGCAACTATTTGCGCTGAACATAATGTGCAAGCTACCAACATTGGCCATTTTACTGACACACAAAAATTACATGTCACACATAACGAAAATACTGTATGTGATCTTGAAATGGCATTCTTACACGATGGCCATCCATTACAAGTACGCGTTGCTCAAAACCCAAACATTACTTCTAATAACATTGACATCTCAAAACAAAAAGATTTAAATAAAGTGTTTTGCAAAGTCATGGCACATCCAAATGTGTGTTCAAAAGAGCCGATCGTAAGACAATATGATCATGGCGTGCAAGGCACAAATACATTAGCACCCTATGCGGGTGTGAAACATAATGGACCAAATGATGCAGCAGTGCTCATGCCATTATTAGGCAAACCATACGGGTTGATTATAAGTCATGGAATGCATCCAGTTTTAAATCGCCTCAATCCTTATAAAGGAGCATTGTGGGCAGTTGCAGAATGTTTATCAAACTTAGTTGCTGTTGGTGGCGATTATCAACAAACAGCTTTGATTGATAATTTCATCTGGCCGTATCCAGACGAGCATTTTTTATGGTCATTAGATCAAGCAATAGAAGCATGCGTTGATGCGATGGATGCATTCCAGATACCATTTATTTCCGGCAAAGATAGTTTATCAAGCACCTATAAATGGCCAGGCGGCAAAAAATTACACATTCCGCCAGTTTTGTGCATTTCAGCTTTTGGCAACATAGCCAATGTTGCGCATACTATTTCTGCTGATTTTAAAGCATCGAATTCGCTCATTGTGTTGGTCGGCGAACTTGATGCAGCTGCGATGGGCGGTTCTGCTTATCAGGAAATAGTAACAGGTAGCGAATCTGGGAATGTGCCGAATGTACAACTGCACAACTTGCCAGAGCGCTTTGCAACAATGCACAAACTGATACAACAAAAGATCATCACATCATGCCATGATATTTCCGAAGGCGGCATTGCAGCAGCCCTTGCAGAGATGTGTTTTGGCGGCAATGTTGGCGCAACTATCAACCTTGATACATTTGCACAAGAACGGGCTGACTTTATATTGTTCAACGAAACTGCCGGATGCTTTTTGGCCGAAATAGCACCCGAAAAATATAAGGATGGTATGTTTGGCGATGTGCCACACATTGTGTTAGGCAAAACAACACATGAAGCCCAAATAAAAGCGAAACACAAGACTGCATCAATCATCGACATTGCATGTGCAACACTGCTCAAAGCTTGGCAACAACCAATGAAGGAGGTATTCCATTCATGAAACCACGCGTATTAATTCTAAAAACTGATGGCACCAATTGTGATCAAGAAACAAAATTTGCGTTTGAACTTGCTGGCGCAAAACCAGAAATAGTCTACATGCAGCAATTGCGCTCAAAAGAAAAAAAACTTGATGATTATCAGATATTGGCAATTCCAGGAGGATTTTCATACGGCGATGATATTGCCAGTGGCAAAATCTTTGCTGTTGAATTATTAACCTTTTTACGTGATCAACTTGAACAGTTCGTTGCACAAGATAAATTAATTATCGGCATTTGCAACGGCTTTCAAATCTTGGTCCGCATCGGATTGCTCCCTTTTGGTAATATTGATAACATTCAAGCAACACTCAACTTTAATGATATTGGCAGATTTGAATGCAGATGGGTAAATTTATTAGTTGAAGAAAGTCCATCATTGTTCACCAACCATTTGCAAGGCAAAGAGATCATGATGCAAGTTGCCCATGCAGAGGGGAATTTTTTTGTTGATCAAACATTGCTTAATGAGATCGAGCAAAACAACTTAGTTGCTTTACGTTATGCAATTGATGGAAAACTAACCCAACAATTTCCACATAACCCAAATGGCTCAATACATGCTATTGCAGGCATTTGTAATAAAAAGGGGAATATATTAGGCTTAATGCCACACCCTGAGCGATTCATAATCAAAGAACAGCACCCAAATTGGCGACGAATGGCTATTGATCACCCACACGGCTTGCACCTATTTGAACAAGCTGTTTCACAATTTTAAGGAGTAGATATGTATTCAGTTATTGCTATGGACGCACTTTTTGGCCTATCATTGCCGATCAGTAAAATATTACTCCAATATGCACCACCGTTCTTTTTATCCGGCATTCGCATGTTTATTGCTGGCATTATTTTGCTCGCATTTAACTATTTTAGAGGCTCTGATAAAACAAAATCGAACACACAATTAAAAACAGCACACATATATCTATACGCACAAATTATATTTTTTGGCGTGTACCTTAAATATATTTTGCGTTACTGGGGATTGAGTCATATGAGTTCTATTAAATTGAGTTTCTTGCTCAATATGAGCCCATTTATGGCAGCCTTTTTCTCCTATCTTGCATTCAAAGAAAAACTCACCAAAAAACAATGGCTTGGTATTTTAATCGGTTTTCTTGGATTGATTCCTGTACTGTTGGTTAAATCTGGTGGTGAAGAAAGCTGGGGTGAATTATTCTTTATCTCATGGCCCGAAGTAGCTATTATTGCTGCCGTGGCCAGCCATTGTTATGGCATGATTATTGCACGCAAATTGATTAAACAAAACAACTATTCATCATCTATGACAAATGGCATTCGCATGTTTGGTGGCGGCGTGTTAGCACTTTTGACCGCATTTATGTTTGAAGGCTTTTTCCCCGTAACTGATGTTGTGCCCTTTGCCGGTTGGCTTGCATTGTTACTCGTTTTGAGCAACATCATTTGCCACAATATGTACCTACACCTTCTGCGCAAATATAGTGTAACGTTTCTATCATTCACCGATTTTTTGATTCCACTCTTTACCGCATTTTATGGCTGGGCATTTTTGCATGAAGCAATCACCTGGCATTACATGGTCTCCACTCCACTTGTTTTTGCCGGGTTATATTTGTTCTATCAAGATGAACTTGGCTCAATAAAAGCAGAAAAAAAGACTGTAAAAACAAAAGTTGCATAAACATCAAGAGTTTTTACCAAATGAAATTTTGAGTAAAAACCCTTGATGTTTAGCTTTAAAGCAATTATAAGATTACTGCTTATCTCATGGCAATATACCTATTGGCAACTCTTTATACTTTTGCACAACTCTACTCGCCAATTTTTGGATCTCAAAATCACAAAATTTGACTTATTGTATTTTTATGGCATAATTGCATTATATATAAGTCAAAATATTAATAATAGTTTCTTATTATAATAATGAAAGAACTAATATGAAAAAACAACTTTTTTTAGCATTGCTCATACCCATATCTTTTAACTGCTTCGTGGCTAGAGCTTTTGATACACCAATTCCTGGATCAATTCAGGAACTTTATAAAGCCAACCTAACTACCAAGCCCAACCTTGCAAGGCCAACCTTAGAAACACTTAAACAGCAAATGTCTCGACAAGATAACATTGTATCTTTAGCAAACGAATGGTTTGTTCATGTTGAAAATGAAAAAACTAATGAAAAGAACCTTGATACTTCACTTAGAGAAGGTGCAGATAAAGTAATCAACTTGAACGGCAATACCATATATTGTAAAAAGAGTGAATCCGCTGAAAGCCTGAGTTTCGCTTTAAGATATCGCGCGATTCTACAAAAAAACGTAAATGATTACTCTCAAGCTTATCGCAACAACGCCCAGAGCATATTGACGCAATGGGAAGAACAAAAAAATGAAGATATAAAACTTATGCTCAAACGCTTATCTCAGCGTATCCAATATATGCATGCTATCTTTCAACGCAATATCATTGAAAAGAAGCTCCTAAATGCGACAAAAACATATATGCAGGACCTACCGAATAAAAATTGCAAGAATAACCGAATACAAGAGGACCTCAAGAATATATATTCTTTATTACCAGCTTATATTCCAAAAAGTCCATTACAGTTTATTAGCGCAATCACACAGCTTGTGTGTCGATGGAAGCATGAAGGGACCCTAAACCTTGATTACGCAAATGGAGATGACGAAGACCACATCGACTTTATTTTCGCTGAACGACTTCCCAGACTATACAATCGTTATCAAAAATTCAGTCCGCAACTTGACCATCTTAAAGGAAACATCGAAAGCATACTACTTAAAACAAAACCTAAATCAAAAAAGAACTCCGTACTTGCTTATCATCAACAATTCGCCAACAATAACAAAAAAAATCGCCGCTATACTCAACATAACAAAAGAAATCAAAAAAAATCGACAACACATAAGCCCCAACAAACACACGTGAATAACACTAAGAGCGCTTCGTCTTCCTCTGCACAGGCGAAAAAAACGGATAGAACGGCCAAGGGCATCCTCAAGCTGAAAGGCTCTTCATCGTCCTCTTCATCATCTAACAATGCACTATCACTCAATACCGAAAAAGCTGCATTCGTACCAGTCAAAAAAAATCAAAACATTATAAGCAAAAATGATGCCATGATCACCCTCAAAGATCTACGACTTAATGCTATTATAAAGCTATTTAAAGTAGATAATCCGCAGCACACATTCAAAAAATTAAAATACACCGATTGGGTAAATGCCTGGCTAACGGAACCAAATGAGGCATTCAAGGATCAAGGCTACATGGATATAAGTAATCCAAGATATGCACATCGCAAGGATGCAAAATTGGTTCATGGATTTTCATCTTTAGTGGATACATATCTAACTGAATGCAGCACAAAGTCTAAGATTTATAATAAAAAGACCCAGCAAATCGATATAGTCATAACGATCCCTGGTTCAATCACTCAAAATAATCAAGAAACATTTGGCCTTTTCACCTACTTTATAAATAGCAAAACGAACCAATGCTATCATCGTAATTTTGAAAAAAGAAACCAATATCGCCTCCTCGAAGACTATTATCAAAAAGGATATTACGACGTGGAGTTCCCTCAACTAAGTTCATTAATGCAATAGTATACTGACCCCTATAGACTAGACCACTACATTCAGGAGAGTGTATTTGGAATCCAATAGAAGTCGTGTGTATTACCGTAATAAAGGAGGTGTTGGTGTGGAAGATACTGAATTGATGGATGACCTGGCATTATAAGGTTTCCACACCGCGAGGGGCCCACCAAACTATATCTATCTTTTCAAGACAAACTTGACTCATTAAAACGAGTATTTAATTTTATTCACTCCCTTTAATAGCAACATTTCGCCCAGTTCTATCTGGCAGGGGAAAGAAGGTCAAAAAAACAACAACGTTGCACACACCAACCATTATGGCACTACTTCAACAAAAGAGGTGGCAGATTTGTCACATCAAGGCCATTATTCTTAATAAAATCGATAGTGAGAGTCTTTAAGCTTTGAGGCCCATTGTTCAGCTGCCAAACCTTAATATCTTTTTCATCTGATGAGGCTGTTACAATTTTTGCACCGTCATCAAAAAATACTATTGATGATATGGGCCCTTCATGAACCTTTATTGGCTCACCAACAAATTGTTTTTTTTCTGTACTCCAAAAGCGTAATGTGCCGTCTTGAGCACCTAAAGCAATAAGCTTTCCGTCAGGGCTAAATGCCATAGACTTGCTATAGTTATTTTCATCCACTTTTCCAGTCTGCTTGCGTTGCTTTATGTCCCATAATCGAACCGTGCGATCCCATGAACTTGAAGCCAACTGATTTGAATTTTTTGGATTAAACTCCAAAGTATCGATTTTATCGTTATGCCCTTCCAGCCGACCTATTTCTTTTCCTGTTTTCGCATCCCACAATATTATCGTCTTATCATCTCCGCCACCAGAGGCTATAAAATTCCCATCAGGACTAAAAGTAACACTCCACACAAACCCTCGATGCCCATTCAAATATTTTGGAGCATGCGGCCTTCCCTTTTGCCATAAGCGTACGGTGCCATCCCATGAACTTGAGACAAGTTCATCATTGTTTATTGGATTAAATGCAATTCCAGTAACGTCGCCCCCATGACTCCCAATCAGCAGATTTTGACTTTTTTTTTCATTGTTAACATTGTGCGACCAATACACATGACTATTTCCCCTATTTTTTAATCCAATAGCCACATCACCATTTTGAGCAGCTGCAACTATCGGCTCACCCTCAAAGGGAAAACGTGTAGATTTAGCGCCACCTTTATCAATTGGCCAAGAGACCATGCTTTGATCTTTTGAACCTGAAATGAGATAATTTTTAGGCCCCATAGACAATGACGTTATCCCACCTTCATGGCCTTTTAGCGTTTTCACCAAATCCATTGGTTCAGCCTGAGATGCATCAGAGAGCTGCAACCATGCCGAAAAAAACAAAAAATATAGCACTTTATTCATGATTTACCCCTTTTTTCACTAAACCTTACTCTTCGGGCCTTAATTCATAATAGCAATTTATATTATTCAGGAACAACAAAAAAAGCGTTTTGTTATAACGCCACAACAGTCGAAAAAGCATTTAGCTGAATGCAGTGTGAAGCTGCATACCTCTGATGGTGCAAAAGCGTATTGCCAAACTTGGCTACTCGCTCGAATTTGGTGCACGACCCTTAAAAAGAGCCGTGCAAAATCATATCACTGCTTTAATTTCACGATCATTGCTCAACATCAAAATTCTCAAAATGTGCATGAGCAAAAAAATGAGCTGTTGTTGCGCCGTGCTCGATGATCTTGAGGGCATCTCACACAAAAGCCTCCTATGCTATCGCGAGCTATTAGATGAACTTGCTGCAGAAGGATCACCGAACTTTTGCTTTTCTTCATACAAATCAATTCTTCTAAGAAACTCTTTACCTTTAGATGAGAGCTCAAGATATTCACGCATATGAGCATTCTTTGTAAGATCAATCATGCTGCCTTCTTTTGTCTTGAGCAACATGTAATACACGGCTGCCCCCAAATCACCCGCCTTATTTATTTTTGATTCAACCTTACGAGAATCAAGAGAATGATACATCGGAATCATTGATATCGTCTTTCCATACATATTGCGTAAGCGGCCAATAAGGATCTTATCTAGCTCAGCATTCCAACCCACCAAATTCATAAGATTAATTTTCGTTTCAGGGTATTTTCTTATTATATATTCTCTCGCCCTTAATTGCGGATTTTTTTCCAATATTTGCTTAACATTCTCTAAATTCTCAATGCGCAGATCTAATGTTCTATACAAATCAGCTAAACCTCGACTATAAAGATTAAGAGCGTATTGTTTTTCCAAAGGATCTAATTCTCCATGACTATGATCGTCTCGTTTTTTCAAAGGATCAAATTCTCCATCTTCTGAAGGTGCCTCTAGGCGTTCGGTCACCTCCACCATCCTATAGATATCAAAAATCAATTTTTCCTCTGGCAAATGCCCGAGATCCCTAAAAAAATTGGTCCATTTTATTTGACCCTGCTCATCTAAATGATACTCAAAAGACTTTAGATAAGCTAATACCTTATCTCCATCTGGATGTTTCGCTATATAATCAAAAACTGTATTTCCATTAGAATCTTTAAGCGATACAATCTCAAGAAGCATAGCATTAAGCCGTTTGAAATTTTCAAATCTTTCTTTATATCCATTGAAGTAATATTCAATGAATATCCTTGTAAATTCTTTGAGCTTTAGTTCTCTTACAAGTTTCGTCATTTTTCCTTCTATCTCTTCAAGGTCATTATCTTGATCATGTCTACGGTAGGGCACTATGCCCCATCGCCTATCCAACACAGGCCCTTCGTTTACAGCTCCATGTAGGCCTAAAAAAGTTAGCCCCACGCATACAGAAAACATCATTTTCTTCATATTTTTTCCTTTCTTAATAGGTGAAAAATACTTTACACCTATTTTCACCATACACACATTTATTCTCAGATAGCAATATATTTTATTTGCTGAGTAGGGCAATCGTGTGAATAACTTCGATTTTTATAGGTGTTTTACAGGGAAGAAAGAAACCTTCACCTCTTTAGGTTTTTTATTAAAAATAGATCATTTTGTTATTAAAAGGCAGAGATATATTATTCGATTCAATTTTCAACATTACCTAACAAAGAAACTCTAGGACTGGCGACTTTAAAGGGCAAGTCAAAAATCATCCAAATTTGAAATTGAGCGGCAAGCGACCAATGTGCACTATAAAATCGGGATGGTATGGCATGAGCCTCTATATTCCGGCCTTTCGCAAGGTTACAAAGTATGGCAGAGTTATTATAATCGCAAAAAGAATAGGTTGAAAAATGCCGAAAGTCCAATGAAACCGATAAAAGCCTACAGTTTCACGGAAATAAGATTACAATTTACCCGATCAATAGAGATCTTTGATATAGCTTAGCAGAGCTCTTGTGAAATATGACCAATGAATGAAAACATTATTCATAATCAGAACTGCTATCTGTGAGAAAGCCAATAACATTACCATTGTCAATGGTTTCCCGCAGCTCGTCATTTTCATCATCTTCGCTCATTGTTTGCGTTGGTGGCCAGTTTTGTGGATTGGAAAGCCATGTATCACAACTTTTGGTACTTTCTGGGCACATAGTACATCCTGTCCAAGCAGCTAAGCTATCTAAAACAGCTAATAACACTTGATTCACGCCGCATGCCTTTCCTGCCAACCAAAAAGGCTCGGAAACGGTAAGCCCCAAACAGCTGCATCCGAATGCCCACATGGCATGTTCACACCCGCATCCCTTTTTGCGACATGCAATCAAACTTTTTTTACAAACATTAGCACCTTCTTGATCCCACGGACCACCTTCATAATAAAGCTCTTCGAGCATTTGTTTGGAAGCCGGACTCATGCAACATAAACGAGCATAATCTGGCGCACAGCAGCCACAAGAATCCCTTTTGTGCAAACGTTTAATGAGGTCACGACGCTGTATGTCATTTTCATCATGTGCCACTTGCTGATAATTAGCTGAAAAACTATACTGAAACATTAGTAATAAAATATATAGAAACTTTTGCATAAATAGATCCTTGATTAATTAAGTCCAATATCGGTGCGATAACATTTACCATCCCATTCTATGTTGGCAACGCAATTATAGACTTTTTTGCGCGCATCTGCAATGTCATTACCAAGTGCAGTTACACACAACACCCTGCCACCATTAGTGACAATTTCACCATCACACGTTTTGGTGCCTGCATGAAAAACGACCGTTTCATCATCTTTGCGAGATTGCTTTAAGCCAGAAATTGGATATCCCTTTTTATATGAAATTGGATAGCCGCTACTTGCCAACACCACACCAACTGCACATCTTTGATCAACCTCAACATTACATGTACGCAATGTTTGTTTTGCACTTGCCAAACATAGATCATAAAGATCGGTTTTTAAGCGCATCATCATTGGTTCAGTTTCTGGATCGCCAAATCTGCAATTGAATTCCAACACATATGGATCGCCTTCGGGCGAAATCATCAAACCAGCATATAAAACACCGGTATACGGTATACCATCTTGTGAGAGTCCTGCCACTGTTGGCTCAACAACTTCACGCATGATGCGTTGTTGCATTGCAGTATCAATCGGTGCAGGAGAAGTTGCGCCCATGCCGCCGGTGTTTGGCCCAAAGTTATTATCATAGGCTTTTTTATAATCTTGCGCAGTTGTTAATGGCACCCATGTTTGCCCATCACATATGGCAAAAAAACTCACTTCGTGACCACGCAAAAATTGCTCAATAACAATGGTGGTACCTGCATGGCCAAAGTGTTGTTTTTGCATCATGTTTTCAATAGCGTTTAGCGCGGCTTGTTCTGTTTGCGCAATCACCACCCCTTTTCCCGCAGCAAGACCGTCCGCTTTGACCACAATAGGATAGTTCGATTGCTGCTTGATATAATCACGTGCTTTTTGTGCATCAATAAATGTTTTATACTCTGCCGTCCGAATGTTATGCCGTTGCATAAAATCTTTGGCAAACTTTTTTGATGCTTCTATTTGCGCCGCTTTTTGACTTGGTCCAAAACATGGAAGACCGTGTTCATTAAATGTATCAACAATGCCTAAAGTTAAAGGCAATTCTGGACCAACAATAGTTAAATCAATCATGTGTTCTTGCGCAAAGATTAATAGTGCATTAATGTCATCTGCTGCAATGTCGATATTTTCCGTTTTTTTGCATTGTGCCGCTCCTGCATTGCCCGGTGCTACAAAGATGTGGTCAACCTGTGGCGATTGCGCCATTTTCCAACTGAGTGCATGCTCTCTGCCGCCGCTGCCGACAATAAGAACTTTTTTTGCATGCGCAATGTTTGCGATGAATAAGAATGACAGTAAAAAATTAAATATATTTTTCATTTTATACTCCCTATAACAAATGCATCTTGACCCGCAAATTTTAAACCATCCAAAATTGTATCTTTATGCTCTTTTGCAATAACAAGCACAAAGCCAATACCCATATTAAAGGTACGATGCATCTCAATTTCAGAAACATTGCCTAATTGCGCCAACCATGTAAAAATTTTAGGAGCTTGCCACGCATCCCAATCAATACTAACGGTGCAATCTCTTGGCAAGACACGTGCAACATTTTCAACCAATCCCCCGCCCGTGATATGTGCCGCAGCTTTGATGTTTCCTTGTTGCATGAATGGCAATACTGCTGAAACATAAATCTTTGTTGGTATCAACAACTCATCAAACAAAGTTTTGCGTCCTTCGACAAGCTCAGGATGAAGGGTAGGTAAAAATGGCGGTTTTTCATGTAAATCAACATTGTTTTGATCGATAATATAGCGCACCAATGAAAAACCGTTACTATGCAAACCAGATGAAGTTAAGCCAATCAAAATATCGCCATTCTTTACTTCATCTGTTTTGGGCAGCATTTGTTCACGTTCAACTGCCCCAACAGCAAAACCGGCAACATCATAAACTCCCGTTTCATAAATACCGGGCATTTCAGCAGTTTCGCCGCCAATGAGTGCTGCGCCTGCCATTTTGCATCCGGCAACAACACCTTTGATGATTTCTTGCGTGGTATCTTTGTGCAATTTTCCTGTTGCAATATAATCAAGAAAATAGAGCGGTTCTGCTCCGTGCGTTAAAATATCATTAACGCACATTGCAACAAGATCAATGCCAATGGTGTCATGTTTACCAAATTGCTGTGCCAATTTTAATTTAGTGCCAACACCATCAGTTCCGCTGACCAAAATGGGATCTTTATAGCCAGCTTGTTTTAAATCGAACAAACCGGCAAAACTCCCAACATCGGCTAAAGCACCTTTACGTGCAGTTGATGCAACTAAGTTCTTAATGTCACGCACAACTTCATTGCCAAGATCAATGTCAACGCCCGCAGTTTTATAACTGACCGTTTGCGAGGGATTTTTTATTTTATTTTTGTTAATAAGCGGATAAATTGTATTATTCAAAAATGACATTACTTGTTGTGTTGATCGCCCTGACATATTTGTGTTTGCCAACATTGCATCAAGCTCTTTCTGATCGATAGGAATCTGTGCATCTTGAGCAATGCGTTCTAACAAATCATTATGCTCTTCACCATCTTGCAAAAGCGCACTTGTAGCCATGCTATGTTGCCGTAAACGCTCATGTATTGTTTGGCGATCGCCACCCTTTTTGACACAATGCATTAGAATTGTTTCAGTGGCCAAAAAAGGAAGCGCTTTTTTATAATTGCGTTGAATAACTTTTTCGTTAACTTGCAAGCCTTGTGCAATGCCAAGCACTAAATCAAGAATGCCATCAATGGCCAAAAATGCTTCGGGTATACACATTCTGCGATTTGCTGAATCATCTAATGTCCGCTCAAACCATTGGGTTGCTGCCGTATAGGTGGGGTTTTGTCCCAAACTCATCACATAACGCGCAAGGGAACAAACGCGCTCATTGCGCATTGGATTACGCTTATATGGCATTGCCGATGAACCAATCTGTTTTGCACCAAATGGTTCTTGAATTTCATGCATAAAGGCAAGCAATCTCAAATCGGTCGACATTTTATGCACACTTGTTGCAATACTTGTGAGCAGATTTAATATGTGTGCATCTTGCTTGCGCGTATAAGTTTGCCCACTCACCGACACCACTCGTTCAAAACCAAGCGCTTTGCAAAATGCACGATCTAGCTGTTCAACTTTTTCGTGATCACCATCAAATAATGCCAAAAATGATGCCTGTGTTCCCGTGGCACCTTTGGCACCTAATGCGTGCAAACGCTGTGTGCAATGTTCAAGTTCTTCAAAATCAAACAACAGATCTTGCAACCAAAGGCACATGCGTTTACCCACCGTTGTCGGCTGCGCAATTTGCAAATGAGTGAACGCCAAACAGGGCATATCTTTATAATCATGCGCACGTTTTGAAAGCGCCTCAATGCAATTGAGTAGTTTTTCTTTGGTAACTTGTAGCGCCTGCTTAAAGATGATCAGATCTGCATTATCGGTGATCATGCATGATGTGGCACCCAAGTGAATAATCGGTCGCGCCTTTGGACAATCATCACCATAGGTGTGCACGTGTGCCATCACGTCATGCTGAAGCTCTTGTTCATATTTCTGTGCTTTTTGGAAATTGATGGTGTGCAAATGGTCTTTGAGTTCATCAAGTTGTTCTTGCGAAATATCGACACCAAGCTCTTTTTCTATTTCTGCTAATGTTAACCAAATTTTACGCCACGTACTAAACTTGTGTTGATCGGAAAACAGTTCACTCATGCGCGAACTTGCATATCGTTTACCCAATGGCGATTGATACTGTTTGTTCATGCGATGTCTCCTTGTTATTTATTTAATATGCACGTTTGTTTTTACCTTGCGCCCAATTGATAAAGCTTTGATTCAATACTTTATAGCCTCCCGGTGTTGGATAATTTCCGGTGAAATACCAATCGCCGCGGTGCTCTTTGATAGCTTCATGCAATTTACCAACCGTTTGATAAATGATCTTAATTTCACCTTGCCAATCTTCATTTTGTGGATACACAAGTTCGGCAATTTTTTCTTCCAACTCTTGCAACGTGAATTGTTCATATAATTTTGCAAGCAGATTGTGCATTTCACTTGGATTTTTATGCTCTTGTGCTAAACATGCTTGCTCGATATCTTTTAATAATTGTTCTTTGCCTTGCTCTTTTATGAGCGCAACAGCTGCACGAAAACCGATGAATTTTTGCAAATTACTCATATCGATACCATAGCAATCTGGATATAAAATAGGCGGTGCAGAACTAACAACAATGATACGTTTTGGTTTTAAGCGAATAAGTTGCGTTAAAATTGAATTCTGTAATGTCATACCTCGTACAATTGAATCATCTACAGCAATAAGCGTATCGGTCGGCTTCACTGCGCCTTTGGTGACATCATAAAGCCTCGCAATAAGATTAGAGCGTGTTGATCCTTCGGCTATAAAGGTGCGCAATTTTTGATTTTTAAACACTAAACGATCAGCCCGCACGCGCATATTTGCGATGTTAGTAATATCTTCAAAATTGATGGTGTTATCAGTATGCTTTTTCCACAAATCATTCATATGTTTAGTGCGAATTAATCGTTCAACTTCTGAAACAAGCCCAAAATAGGCTGGTTCACTACTGTTTGGAATAAAGGTAAATATCGCATTTTGTACATCCCAATCGATGACATCTAAAACACGTTCGGCTAATTGTGCGCCAAGTTTTTTGCGTTCATTATAAATATCAACATCATGTGCACGACTAAAATAAATACGTTCAAATGTGCATTCTTTTACCGGAAGCAGCGAAGTAAATTGTGTTTGTTCAAAACGCCCATCAGCTTTGAGCACAATCACATGACCCGGCTTGATTGGTGCAACTTCGTGAGGTTCAACATCAAATGCACTGCATAATGCTGCACGCTCAGATGCTGCTGCAAATACTTCATCATTCATGTAATAATAACCAGGACGAATACCGGCAGGATCTCTGCACACAAATGAATCACCATTGCCCAAAACACCGCCAAACACATAACCACCATCCCACTTTCTTGAAGCTGCACGTAGCACACGCACTAAATCAACTTCGTCGGAAATCTGTTGCATCAATTCTTTGCCGGTCATACGGTCATATGAACGTGATGTAACTTCCGACATTAAATAGTCATGCTCACGCTCAAGTTGGCAGCGAATCTGCTCAAGCATGATAAAAGTATCAGCCTGTTGATTGAGGCTCAAGCCACGACAAAGCAAATCTTGAAATAGATCTTTTGTGTTGGTCATATTAAAATTGCCTGCCAGGGCAAAGCGCTTTGAAGAGATGTTGTGTTTTATTCTATATGGCTGACATTGGCCAACTTCATTTTCACCATAAGTCCCATAACGCACATGACCTAAATATACTTCACCCAAAAAACGACACTTATGCTTACTGGACATTTCATGTTGTTCCGGTTGCAATTTTTGCACATCTTTTAATACATGTGAAAAAACACGATCAAGTGCATTTTGCCCAGCAAAGCGAATTCTATTTTGATATTTCACTCCAGGCGGCATATTTAATTTGAGCGCAACAATACCTGCTCCATCTTGGCCACGATTGCGTTGCTCTTCCATTAACGAGCAAATACCCTGCAAGCCCCAAGCAATATTACCGTATTGCTCATTATAATAAGAAAGCGGCTTGAGCAATCTCACCATTGCCAAGCCGCATCCAAATAACGTTTGAGAAAATACACTGAAACAGCATACTATTGAAATATGTTTTATATACGCCTTCATCCATTGCCCTTTTTGTTGGGAAATTAATTAAAGACGTATATTAAAAAAAAATGATCAAATGAGCAAGAACCTATTTTTTCTTATTTTGACGACGCCAGCTTTCTTTGTGTGGCCATGGCAATGAAGTCCAAAAATTTTGTGCACCGCGTGACATTTTGATCAGCTTCGATTTGAAACGATCGCGCCAACGATTTTTGAGATCTCGACGATTTATTTCGTCTTTTTTGTCATTTTCTTGTTTTTTGTATGGCTCGAACCCTGGTTCGTTCTTTGGATTTACCATGTTATCTCCTTATTTTTATATTATTATCTTAATAGAGATGGGGTGGTAAAAACAACCGTTTGGTTGTTCTTTACCTGAACGGGGTATTTTTAATTTTATTTTTTTAATTATTGGCCCTACTTTGCGTAAAGCTATAAAGGACAGGCGCGTCCGTTTAGTTTTCTTATATTTCATATCAATTGTGTGTCCTTAAGGGGGTTTTTGCCAACCCCCTTAAGAATCCCGGGCAAAAAAAGGGAGGGCCCTTTTTTAAAATCCCCTCTTCCGCTTGTCCTTCGGCCATTAGGCCTTTAGACACCTACGTGCCTACGGCAAATGCCGCGGTAAAGCTACCGGAATATCATTTCTTATAATTTATTACCTATAGCGTATGCGCAAGGCACAAGATCGAGCTCCTTGGAGGCCAAGGGCGAGAGCGGTGGCCGGCAGGCTACATTTGCCCTTGCAAGCCGTTGCTGAGGGATAACGCCCTTCATAAAATTTTGGTCGCCTAACAATGTGCAATAACAGAAAAAGCAAATGTAAGCCGTTTCATACGCGACGAAGGGATTCCAAAGGCGCAGCCTTGGTGCCTGGAGTGCAGAGGTGTCGGCAAGGACACCTTTGCGACACACATGATATGAAACATAAAATAACTAAATGGCCGCGCCAACGCTAAATACAAAACAAGGCAAAAATTTAGATGGTTCTTTAAGAACAAACTAAAAAACAAAAACATGCTATAATTAAAAACATGTTAAAAAAAACAATAGAACGACTATACGAAAAACTCACTAAATGGATCTACATCCATTTAGTGATATCAATATACTCATTTCTAATTTTAGTCTGCTGGGGCATTCCGTTTTGCCCCATGAGTTTTGTGGGTAATTTAATTTTTGGCCCAGTTCTTACCCTATTTTTAGGGTTAAGTACATTACTGTTTTTCACTGAACTTTGTTTTATTCCCAACGGTTACATTGCATTATTGCTTGATATAATTAGCCATAGCTGGCTATGGACACTCAATTATTATTCATTGCAACATCTACAAATTCCTTGTGCAAGGCCATCAATCATGGTGATGAGCACGCTTTTTTGTGCAGCCTTTATTGTGATTCTTTTACGTGCATCTTATATAAAAAAGAACGTGTATCTTTGCCTAATGCTCATCAGCAGTTTTTGGCTTGCCGGCCAACATCCAATAACAGATGAAATTGAACATTTGCCATGCGCCAATGGAAACCTGCATATAGTAAAAACAGCAGACCATTTGATTGTTGTTGACCCCGGATGCTTAGGACGCTATATTTCAGCACCATCATTTGTGCAATTTACCCTGATGCCACATTTAGTTCAAAAATATGGCACCTACACCATTGATCATCTAATTTTGTTGCAACCAGGTAAATTAACCTTTGATGCAGTACAAGCAATTGTACAAAAAGGATCTATTAAACACCTATATATTCCTTTGTGGCAAGGTCAATTATCAAAAAGCGGCCTCATATCCTTTATGCGTATGAAAGAACAGGCTGAGCAACAAAGCACCGTCATACATCGACTGAATAATCATGAAATTACCTTAATCAAAAACAAGAGAACCAATCTTTCAATCAAACCTGTACAAGAAGAAATAAAAAAAACATCCATCAATTTTAAGGCTTTTTGCGTTGGCAACACCATTGACAAGCAATCGGTTACGTTTTATCCTTCAAAATATAGTGGGAACAGAAATTAAAATTTAAAAAACTGATGAAGCAAACCTAACATCTTAAACTATTGGATAATCTAATGGCTGATAGCAAAAAAGTCGTTTTTGTTGTTGCGAGCGAAGGCTTTCAACCTGTTGAATATTCTGTTCCAAAAAAGCTTCTCGAGCAAGCCGGCATTACCGTTGAAACAGCAAGTAATAAAATCGTTCCAGCAATTGCAAAGGATGGCTCAACGACAAATATTAACTATCTTATCAAAGACATTCCCCTTGATAACATTGACGGTGTTTTTATTGTAGGTGGACCAGGTGCAATGGAACATCTGGATAATGAACAAACCTATAACATCATCAAAAACGCTGTTGAAAAGAATAAAACAATTGGTGCAATCTGCGTTTCGCCACGCATTCTGGCCAATGCTGGCGTTTTATCAGGCAAACAAGCTACCGGTTGGGATGGCGATAATGAACTCACGGGCATCTTTAAAGAACATGATGTTCACTATAAAATAGGGCCTGACGTTGTGCGTGATGAAAACATTGTGACCGCAACGGGACCTGATGCCGCACGCGAATATGGTGAGCAGATCATCTCAATGTTCGATTAATCGCTCTACCTAAAGCCAATCATAATAATATGCAATCTATTTCTATGTATTCGTTGCACTAATATTTGTCCAATAAGTAAAGTTTACTGGCGCAATTGATGAAGATGCTGTTACGACACCAAGAATAGGCGCTGAAGTAATTGAGGCATAATTAGTCATTCCTCCAGAAATAGAAGCTGCGAAATTACCAATAAAAACATTGGGTGGCCCAGTAATACCCACATCACCAAAATTAAGACCGGTACCTGGGGACGAGCACACATTTGAAATTACCTGATTTTCTCCACTTAATTCTACCGAAAATATAGGGTCTGCGAATATCATATTGTTTACACCTGGCGAAGTAGCTAGATTATTCCTTATTAAAGATTTACGCATATAAAGGAAAAAATTATTACCGGTAGGACCGCCCCCTAAAACGCCATTTTGCAATGCAGTGCAATTGACAATGCTAGATGACTGAACCAAACCATCTCTTCCTAAAAGAAAACCCGTATCATAATTTGCTATAGCTTTACATGAATCGAAAACCATATTTTGATTCCTGCCACTTGCCACAAGTGTACCTGTTGAAAGTATCTCAAAACCAATTCTCCTATTATCAATTGCACTGCAATCAGTAAATATAGTATTGCCCAGATCAGTAGACAAAAATCCACTACCCTGACATGTAGTTGCACAACAATTCTGCACGCATGCATGACGACACAAGTCATTAAATAAAAACCCTTCGGCGCCACAAATTTGTGCGGTACAATCCACAACGCTAAAATCTTCACAACTCGCACCTAACACAAATCCAGAAGAACCTGCACTTTCAATGATAACACTTCTAATACTAAAACTCTCATTGGAGCCATCAAACAACATGCCGGTGGAAACAGGAAATTGTATACAACCATTTTCAATACAAATATCAGTAGCATTCGCCCCAACCCGTAAACCATGTGAGCCTGGACGAATAATATTAAACCCTTCTAATGCGACACGCGATGCGGCAAAACGTATGCCAACTGCACTCGGTTTAATAATATCTACTCCTTGTAGAGTGACTTGAGTTGCATTATCAATAATTATGCCATTCAGACCGGCATCGGTAATGCAGCCATCTCTTATGCATACAACCCTTGAACTATCTGATACATTTATACTACTCGAACCGGTTTGAAACATATCAAAATGTTCAAGCGTAACTTGGCTTGACGATGCAACCATACTAATAGCAAAATTTGCATCATCACCCGAAACATAATCTGAAATTATCACTTGATTTGCATTACTCAACACAATTCCACTACCACCATTGCTAAATGACTGACAATTGCGCATCATAGCGTGATTGAGAGCAGAGCCCCCTGAACCATCTAAAAAGAAACCATTTATACTCGCCCCTTCAACAACAATGTCTTGGAGTGCAATACCTAAACATCCATCTAATATACGTATACCATGGCCAACCGCATTAATAAGCCTTCCATTAATAATGGTTATATTTTTTCTGCCAGCGTCAATACTAATCAAAGCCGTTGCACCACCAGCGCCATTTATAGTGAAGCCATTTAAATCTAAATAAACATCATCAGCAACAATGGTGATGGCAATTGCACCAGAAGGAGCAGTGATATTTTCCACCAACGCATAACGCCCAGAAGAACTAATAGTATATGTGCCGGCAGCAACACTACTTTGTTGAATACGTGTTTGCGTTCCTTCGATAGCGCTTGCAATAACACCAGTTTCAGCTGCAAGATTCCACAAACGGTCTCCTGGCGTTGGATTAAAAACTGCTAAAGTAATGTGCGAACAAAGCAAGCCAATTAAACCAAATAACATATGCATCATTCACTCCCTTTTAAATTTTATTCATCGACTCAATAAACAACAGTTAAGCAAATGATGCACACATGCTACAACAGAATAATATCCTGTCAGCAAAAATACCCTTAAACTTAAAGATAAGATGAAAAAAAACATTAATCTCTGCTTTTAATTTTTGCCACATTCATCCTTTTTTTACTTTTTTCACCCCGATCACACTCTCCAAGCAATTGGAGCCAGTTTATAGAACAAAAACAGCTAAAAGCCCTAATGTATCAAACTCTTGCTATTTTAATGACAAATATAATAAAATTATTACAGATAGGAATATTTGTATATGTTTCGGGAAGTTTAAGGAGTTTTGCTCATGCAAAATAAGAGAATATTGGCCTTCGTAATGGTCATTTTGAGCGCTTTTGCGTTCGATATTAGTGCCCGAGGCGGTCGTGGCGGCGGTGGTCGCGGTGGACGCGGCGGCGGTGGCAGAATGATGCGCGGTGGTGGCGGCAGAATTGGCCGTGCTGCATTTGGCGGCAGAGGTCGCGGCGGCTGGGGAGGCCGTGGTAGACGCTTGGGCCGTGGCGGCTGGGGAGGTCGTAGACGTTGGAACCGTGGTGGCTGGGGAGGAGGCTACTGGGGTGGTTATGGTTGGCCAGGTTATTATGACTCTGGATACTATGGACCAGGTCCCTACATAAGTGGTTTTATATAGATAAAAAACACATTGACCGCGTATTTTTTACGCGGTCAATCTAAGTAATTTTATTATAAGAACGAGGAAAAACATGAAAAAGATTATATTATTATTTAGCCTATTTATCGTATCTGGCAATCTCATTGCACGTTCAGAATGGCGCAGAGAACAAATGGCTGGACGCACCGGAAGAGGCTCTAGATCACAAGAACGGCGCGCTGCGGCACAACCGTTACGTGACGGCAGACCAGTAATAGGTGTTCATCGCTCTCGAAGACCTGGATTGCCTGGAGGTGCTGAAAGACAACGATGGACGGAAACAAACTATATTCCAGGAATCGGAAGGGAAGCGAGATAAGCAAAAATTAATGACAATAAGGACACAAGAATGTTTAAAAAAATAATTTTCATGATCTTATGCACATCACCTTTGTTCACGCAAACACGGCGATTAAGGCAACCACTCGCCAGAAATGAAAGCATTCGTCCTTATGGCCTTCGCCGAATCTTTGAACGGGGCTTAGGAGATCGTTATTATCATGGCCGACCCGCATATTATTATCGCCATTTATGGCCACGCTGGAAAGAAAATATCTGGGAAAATCAAAATTTGTGGCGATATAACGAAGAGCCTAAATGGGTCCCTTATTATAAGTACCAAAATATAACTCGACCAAACACCTATTATCTTTTTAGCGCGCCTTATTATTATAACACACGGCCTAAGTATATTCGCGATACGCAAAAAGAGACTCAGTCAGAGCGATCGGAAAAATAATAATAATTCATTTTTTTGTCATTCTCGAAGAGAATCCAAGCAAAGATGGTTTACAAAAAATTCTGAATATGCGCATTGTAAGCATAATTTATGCTTACAATACTAAATTATCTACCCTATTAAATTGGCCTGGATCCTCTTCGAGGATGACAAAAACAAATATTTACCCAATTAAAAAGGCTGGATACTACTTATCTTCAACTTCAGCATCACGTTGCTCAATCTCACCTCTATATTGATGCAACAACACATCAAAACTGCCTGCTTTGCGCAACTCAATCTTGAATTCTTGCACTGCCTTGCGATGTTTAGCATTAAGCTTAACCTGTTCTCGACGCGCAATCATATATGCTTCAATCTGATCAATTGTCGCATCAAGGCCAACTTCGAACAATATCGTATCAAGATAGGCGGCCATCGCAGTTGCACTGCGACCTCGCCCAGATTTGCAATGCACAACAACAACGTCTGTGTGCATATTGTCCCGGTTAAGCATATCGCGCACAATGCGAATCGTGTCGATCAATGTTGGTGCAGTGAAATCGATGGTAGGATATTTGTGCAATATCGCATACTTATCTTTTTGGATTGCCTTTTTTAACCCCGACCATTTACGCTCCCATTTTTGATTCAAACTAAAGATCGAAACTCGTCCTTTTTTGCTCAAATTGAGATCTTTACGCAAACGATCAAAATCATCTGTGCTCATCGGGATACTTGCAAGCATGAGCGGCACTTTTTTGCCATCATTAATTGCTTTTAAATTACCGTTTTTATCGCGCTCAACTTGCATTCCATTAACTTGTGCAGCATGCCACGAACAAACATCGCCCGCTATGCGATCATAATTGAACAGATCGTCATATTTTACCCAATTGGCAAAAAGACTCGGGAAAAAACTGATTTCTGCACGAGCCTCATTGAAAAAGTCTTCAATCTTTCCATGCACAGAAACATGTGCAAACACAATCATAAGTAAACAGAATTTTTTCATGACAGGTCCCTTTGTATAAAAAACGTAGATTTTACTCTTCAATTAATACAGCACGCGCCGGCACGGCGTCAATACCTGGCACCTAAGCAATAGCGATGAAGCAAATCGCAGACGTGCTATCTGAAATTTAGCCCCTTGGCAAAAACGATCATATAACTATAATTGAATATATAATACAATATGATTTTAAATCTAAAGGGACCCATAATGTTAACCAAGCGCAATCTTGCGATCATCTCGCTGAACCTGTGTAGTTTAGTGATATTTTCAGCTTCATCTTCAAATTTAAACCAACAAATCACCAAACAATTCACACCTCTTCAAGGTGTCTATACTATCACAAAAACACCCCTTAATGCACAAGCTATAGAATTGATAGAAAAAAACATTGGTTACACCTTCAAAAGGAAATCGCGCTTAATGAAAGCGCTCACAACTGAAGAAGCAAATCCCCTCAAAAACATGGAAATCTATGAATACATGGGAGATGTTATTCTCAAAAAAGCACAGATGGAAATGGTGCATAAAAAATTTCCTAAAGCAACCCCTGGCGAACGCACTACGATAAAACAGGCAATCGAATCGCTTGCGCCACTATGTGCATTGGGCGTTCGGCTAGAATTGCACAACTACATTCAACACATCAATCCCGAAATCAAATCAAGCGTAGTTGAAGATGCCATGGAGGCCCTCATTTGGGCAATTCATAAAGATGGTGGCCCACAAGCATCGGAAGCATTCATGACACGTTTTTTCTATCCAATGATCGCGAATCATAAAGTTATGCCAATCAATCCAAGCACAATTATTCGCCACGCACACCCTAATAAATGCTTACATTATAAAGCTGTAGAAAATACAGCAAACAACCTTAAGTGCAATTTACAAATTATTGATAAACCTAATAAGCTCCTCTCGAGAGAGGGATTTAAAAAATCTAACGATAAAAAAAACAACCCCAAGCCCAAAATCGCAGAGTATAATGCATGCTACCAATACGTTTTGAATAATCTTTCAGCGGAACAACAGCAACAACTCATTTCATGGCCATTGAGTGATGACTATCTGGAATATAATGATACTCTTGATCTAAATATCGACTGGAAAAAATGTCTCGAAGATCCGCATCTTCGCTTGCACAATCTTTGTGCAAAATTAAAAGTTGATCTAGGTTTTCAAGAGCAAGAAAATAATGATGGTTTCATGAGCACAGTAGAAGTTGGTGCGCCATTTAACATTACACAAAACGAAAATGGGAAAAACAAAAAAGAGGCCCGCAAAAAAGCGGCTCAAAAGATTTTGGCAATCATGCAACAAAGAATTGTTTTACACCCACAACTGCATGCATTAAATATGCTTAATCTCGCACAAACGTTGGTTGAAGACATGTCCAGCCATAAAGCAATGCTCAATAGAGTGTGCGAAAAATACAATCTTGAACAACCTCAAATTAAAACCTGTGTTCAAGAAAATTTAATTTCAGAACCTGTTGCATATATTACGAGCGTAAAGGCACCCTGGCTCATCAAACCCTTTGAAACTAACGCTTATTCAACACTCAAAGAATCTCAACGCGCTGCACATAAACTCATCCTTAAAAAAATGATTGAATATCTAAAACAAGCGCATAACAATACGTGCGATCTAAAAAAACTTGCTCTTTTAAAGTACGCACAAGATGAACAATTAAATCAAAATAAAACAAAAAAACAACTTTTAAATGAGCTTAAAGAAAAGGGAAATCTCAACATTATATATTATGATTATCGTGTTGCTGATGCAAATCATCTCCAAAAAATCCGATCTAATATTGCATTTGATAAACAAATGATCGAAGGAAACTCAAAAACAACCCTTGAAAAAGCACGCGAAAATGCCGCAACAAAAGCATTGCAACCATTAATAGCAAATTTAAAAATTGCTTTACTTGATCCACCAAAGCCACAACTTAAAAACAAAAAAAATCGCAAGAGAATGAATTCAAAAACCACAAATTTGCTATCTTCCAACTATTCTTCAAGTTCCACATGCCCGCAAAGCTTATTATCGACATCGATAAAAATGGATACAACTCAATGCGCAAATAAAAAATCAAATACTAAAGAAAAACTGAATCAGCGAATTGAAAAAGTTGTGCAAAACAACACACAAAAGAAAACAACCCAAAAACAAGGGGTGACTACCAAAAGCACAAACAAGAAACCTGTAAGTAAAAAACGATCAACTCAATCAACCAAGAAAGTTGTGCAGAATCGTTCACAAAAGAAAACGACTCAAAAACAAACAGTCACCGCCAAAAACACAAACAAAAAGCCTATGAACCAGAAAAGAGCTATTCAAACAAAAAATAAAACCGTACAAAAACGCTCACAAAAGAAAACAACTAACAGGAAAAATCTTTCTCGCGGTAACAAAAAATAAATTGCATAAAAAAAATGCCTGGATTTTGAATACATATAAATTCAAAATCCAGGCACAGTAATTTACTCTTCAATTAATACAGCACGCGCAGGTACTGCGTCAATACCAGGAATGCTTAATGGCAAACACCACATAAAATAGTTGCCTGCATTAACGTGCGCTAGGCGCAACCCTTCAATAATTGGTATATTTTTTTCGAGCAATGTTGTGTGTGTTTCATGATTAGGTTGCTGGCGTTCAATACCCAAATAATCAATACCGACAGCACGCGCCTCTTTTTCGACTAATGCTTTAGCACCTTCCGCATTGAGATAAATAAAATCATGGTTAAATGGTGCGTTAACTTGCAACTGACTATTTTTTGTTTTAAAAAGTACAAGCATATTTGGCTTTATTTCAATTTTGTTTATTTCTTCTGCATCAATGCACGTTTCAACATGGGTCATATCAATAACTTGTGCAGGCCCAACACATGAGAGTGGTCCGATTTCTTCAATCGATTTGCCCTCTTTGAGAAAGTGTGCAGGTGCATCAATGTGTGTGCCTGTGTGCGAGCCAATGGTTATTAATGATTCACGAACGTAATCTTTTTGGAACGTCTTCGTCGCCTTTAGATGCAATACTTTGCGATCTTTATATTCTGTCATGCCGTTAAATGTTGGCCAACTGATGTCATATACTTTCATGTAAGTCTCATTTAGAACGGTGCCTTATCCTTCGACAGGCTCAGGATGAACACCTTTTATTAATTAAATATTTTATTACCCTGTTGAAGATCCCTGCCGACCTTGATAAACATTAATTATATAGAGTCATCCTGAGCCTGTCGAAGGATATTCCGCATTTATTCAGAGGAACTCTTCTTTACCGCATGCCCACCAAACTGCTTGCGCAACATAGCAATAATTTTGGTAGTATAATCACCACCAGTTTGACGCGAACAAGCTCGAACACACAAAGAATCTTCTATGGTTGGTGCTGCAATATGCTGTTCATGCGCTTCCTCCACTGTCCATCGCCCAGTACCGCCTTCTGCAACCTCACCGCTAATCGTTTCAAATGTTTGATCTTCTTTGAACACCTCATGCGCTAATTCCAAAATGTATGAACGAATGATTGAGCCATGCATCCAAATTTCTGATATCTGAGCTAAATCTAAATCAGCATTTTCATAATAACCATGAGAAATAATATGAAAACCTTCAGCATAGGCTTGCAACAATGCATATTCAACGCCATTATGCACCATCTTCACATAGTGCCCAGCACCCGAAGGCCCAACTAAACCAAAGCCGTCTTTTGTGGCGATTACTTCAAACAATGGTATTAACTTTTCATATGCAGCTTTATCACCGCCAACCATAAGTGAAAAACCGATTTTTTCACCATATAAACCACCCGATGTGCCACAGTCAAGATAGAAGATGTTATCGTTTTGCAATTTTTTTGCACGCGCAATTGAATCTTTAAAGTTACTATTGCCACCATCGATTATCATCGCACCTTTTTTTAATTTTGGTTTGAGCGTATCGATTGTTTGATCAACCAATTCACCTGCTGGTAACATTAACCAAATGATATCGGTGTGTTCTGTAATTTGCTCAACACGATCAACCACATGCACACCAATTTCGCGAGCATCTTTCTTCGCTTGCTCATTAACGTCAAAACCAAAAACCACATGCCCACCATCCACCACCCGTTTTGCAACGGCATGACCCATCCGGCCAAGACCAACTATACCAAAGTTCATGAAATCCACCTTATGCCATGTTTCTTGTTAAAATCTTCAATTTCCACAGGACCACCTGAACCGCAAGGATAACTATATATTGCGCGCTCATCTTTCTTAATAGCATCAATAATTTTCCATGCATATTCAATCTCATCAAAACGTACTGATACCGATTGCTCACCACGAATCACGCCTTCGAGTAATGTTTGATATGCTTGCTCTTCACGCTTGCCAAAGATACAACTGTGACAAAAATCCATATTAACTGGAATCACATCATTGGCCTTGCCCGGTTTCTTTGCATTCAATCTGAGTGAAAAACCAGCTTGTGGGCTCACTTCAATGGTGAGCACATTAGCGTCGATAGGACATTTTGCTAACAAACAATCGACTGCTTTAAATTTGATATGAATAATAGTTTCTTTTTTGCTCAAACATTTGCCCGTTTTTAGGTAAAATGGCACACCCGACCAACGTTTATTTTCGATACGCAGATATGCCGCTGCAAATGTTTCAGTTTTCGATCCGGGCGCAACATACTCCTCATGTGAATATGTATCATACTGCCCAACAAATGCATCTATCACCTGGACATGCTCAAGCACCTTCACTCGTTCATCGCGCAAATAATTTCCTGAAAGTTGTTTTGGTGCCTCCATACCTACGATGGCTAAAAGTTCAAGCATATGATTTTGCATCACATCACTAATTGCACCCGATTTATCATAGTATAAACCGCGATTGCCAATGCTCTCTTCTTCACTTAAAATAATTTGCACATTATCGATATAGCGATTATTCCACAACGGTTCAAACATTGCATTGGTAAAGCGCACCAACGCAATGTTACTCACCAACTCTTTGGTGAGATAATGATCAATACGGTAGATTTGATCTTCATCAAAAAATTGTGATATACAATCATTAATTTTATGTGCAGAATTTAAATCATAACCAAACGGTTTTTCATAGACTAAACGAGTCCATGGCAAGTGCTGCACTGACACACGTTTTGCAAGACCTGATTCACCACAAAGACGAGTGATATCACAAAAAAAGTTCGCGGCTGCTGCAAAATAGATAAGCGTATTTGCTTTCATTAACTTGAACGCTTTTTTCTTTTGATTCACATGAGCGCTGAGCGCATCATAATCTTCACGATTGGTAAAATCCAACCTTTGATATGAAAAACGCTCAAGCATAAGCTGCCACACATCATCTTGGACATCAGGAATATATTTTTTTGCACGCTCCAATATTTCTTGTGCAGCTATATCATCAAATGCCGCACCGACAATACAAAATTCTTTAGTATCATGCTTCGTGATCAAACTATAAAGAGCCGGCAACAACTTACGTTTTACCAAATCACCCGATGCACCAAAAATAACTATGACGTATTCATTCATAAGCTAAAATCTTCCTCGTTTCAGATTTATACGCTTCAACTTCAGGTTGATCAAATGGATTAACCTCAAGCAAATATCCTAGATAGCATATCTCAAACATCTTGTACTGTAAAAACTGTCCCACATAATGTGCATTTTTTTCGGGCAATGTGATAGTGCAAAAAGGCAAACCTTTTTTTGCATATGCCTTTTGCACCCCTATAACAATTGCATGCATAATGTTGGCCAACGATTTGTGTTGAATATTTGGCACAAGTTTATCAAAATATTCTGCATAATCAGGAAGTTTAATATCAAAATGATTTTGTTCCGCCATCACAAACTGCGTAGTAACTTTTGCAACGTTGGCTAAATAAAGTTGTCCAACTGAATGCAAGTCGGTGGAACCAAGCGACATCATCGGTACAATTGCTTGTATGTTTTTTGTGCCATCTTCCTTTTGTGCTTTGCCTAAACTTTCGCCAACGAGCTGTCGCCACCATTTGCCAAGACCACGTAACTCATTTGAAAAAAGAAACAAGTTTGAAATGTTATAGCCATCTTGCAACAATGCATATTGCCATGCAGCTGTTTTGACTGCAATATTGTGGGTAGCAACATTATCTGAATCACCTAAACACACGTCACGCATATGTTTGGCACCTTCCAATAATGCATCAATATCAACATCGATCATCGCCAACGGAAATAGGCCGACAGCACTCAACACCGAAAATCTTCCGCCAACATTGCATGGAATTTCCAACGCTGCCCAATGTGCTTGCATTGCCAATTGCCAAAGGGAGGAATCTTTATCGGTGGTTACCACAATATAATCAGCATAGTCTTGCGGGCAATGTTTTTTGAGCAGCTGTAAGAACAGTTCAAAATTTGCAATCGTTTCGGTTGTTTTACCCGATTTACTAATAACATTAACCACAATTTGCTTACCATCTTTAAGCGCAGTATCAGCTATCACTAATAAACTGTGCATATAGTCTGAATCAACTGTATCGGCAAAATATATCTGCATATCTGAATTAAGGTCATTATATAATCGGCCAAACAACGCCTCTTGTATTGCCATAGTGCCCAAATTAGAACCACCAATACCGATCACAAAAATCATACATGGATGCAACTTCTTTTTTTGCGTCGCCAATGCCTTGACTGCATTGAGCATTTGTTGATCATCAATCACATTGGCAAAAGCAAAATCACCATCACCTTTTTGCAGCTTTTGCTTGATTTGGGCAATGTATGGGGTCAGTTTTTTGATATGTTGATCAATTGGCATTGACCCTATATTTGTTATATCAATATTTAATGTTCTCACGCTACTCCTATTTTATGAATAAATTCGTTTCTTAGACGTGAACTCAATCTAAATAATACTTATTAAATAGAAGCTGAAGACCTCTTTTTGTCATCCTCGAAGAGGATCCAGGCCACATTAATTTGCAATATTTTAAAAAATTAAGACAGATCAAAAAAAGCTTCTATAATCGATTATTTTATGTATTCTGCCATTTCACCTTTATATAAGAAGATCAATTTGGCCAGGATCCCCTTCGAGAATGACAAAATGGTTAATCTTTTTTTTCAATTATTGGACCATTTACAATCATTTTTTAGCGACCCTTAGATTAAATTCACAACTCATTTAGTTCTAGCATGGGACATCAAAAATAACAACCATACGAATTACTTCACATTGAAAATAAATCTGGCGCATATGGCTACACCATTTGTTTTTTTTATTTTAAAAAACTATCCTTATTGCATAATAATTTTAGTTGGTCAACTAATGTATGTTTTAGGGACAATATGCTTAAAAAACAATTCATTGCCATTTCACTCATTGCGAGTCTACCTTTCTTAGGTGGTTGCCAAAAATCAGTTAAACAACAACAACAAAAAAATACTCATTTAACTGCCCAAACAGCCGATTTTGCTTCAAATGAAGCTGACGAGCCTGCAGTATATGCTAAAATCTGCAATACCAAAGAAAATCGTTACTACTTTGGCAAAAGAAAATTACCTTTTGACGTGTTAAAACTCACCTTTGACAATCAAAGTGGACAAGGTTATAGATTTGACCCTAAAACTTCTCATTTTGCATTAGCCGATAATAACAACGTAGCTAAAGCAATACATCCACGAGCTTATGGTGCTTATGCAATGGGATTAGCTCCTGTAGTAATAGGCGTAGCTGCTACATCCGCGCTTTTTATAAAGGGAGGCCCTGCTATTATAGGAGGTTCACTTTTCGGACCCTTATGGTGCATTGCTGGTCTTGGCATTTTAGCTTGGGCAACGATCAACATACCCTCATCAGTCATTTATAAAAAGATTCATCACCATAAAAACAAAAAAGCAATAACAAAAAATGTTGATAACATTACTCAACCGATCATCATTCCAGCTGGACAAACAATAACCACATTCTTATTTCTTGATAAAGAAAAAAACAATCTATCACAAGGTTTTAATATCAACATTAATACATGTTGCAGCAATAAAGACGAAATAACAAAGTCATCAAACATTTTAATATCACCGATACGCTATAACTAGGAACATTTAGAGTTTTCATTAAATATGCACTAGGGGCATATATAACTTGTAAAGAAAATGCCATGATAAATAGACACCCATTTCCAACAATATTAATTGCATCACTTGCCTTTTTAGGCGGATGTCAAAAAGCAGGCTTTGCCGAACTTAAAAAAAATCACCCAATTTCATTTTATGATGACACGCAAGAGATTGATAATGTTCGCGTAAGTTGTAAACATATGGCTTATAATAAAAAACATGACTGTACGCTTATCAAATTAAGCGTTAATAATCAAACTGACACATCATGCATGTTTGGCCCAACAGACATTAATCTGCAACTTGTTACGCACGAGAATGCGCAACGTATATATGATACGTATAATAATAAAGGCAAACGCATCGGCCGATCAATTGGATATGGAATGATAGGATTTATTGCTGGGTTTGCTCCGGCATTTCTATTTTTGCTTGGAGCTCTAATAGCAGACAATGATGCCTTGCTCAGGAATATTGGGTTAGGCATAATGGGGACAGGTGCTGCAATTGGGAGCCGACTTGGCTATCGAGAAAGAGTAAAATATAACCCAAAAAGCAAATCGTATTTTTCTCAAGGTAGCCCACAAAAAGTGGTTTTTGGCAATGAGCAAGATGCGGTCATGCTATGTGTTCAAGGGCGCACTGTTAAAAATCTCGATTTCACTTTGCATTCCTCAGCAAGCACACGGCAGTTTAACTTGTATCATTGATCAATCAAATTGAATGTTATAGAATGGGGCCCAAGAACGATTAAACATCAACTAACTCAAAAGAGCTTCATGTACAAAACATCACTATACTTGTTGCTTTTCATCTCATCATTAATAACCGCAAGTTCAACTACAAGTTCTAATAATTCTACTAATAAATGGCCTGGCCACGCCTATCTCAAAACAACTGAAGGAACACTTATCTGTTTTTCAGAAGAACTTTTTCCGCTTATAAAGATACTGGCCACACATCACTGATACAATCACTCATGCAACCTTCAAAACTTTTTGCACAACAAAAAGATAACAGTCAAAAAACAACGTGAACATCCTGGAGCTACCAAACATTAATACAAAGGTTTTAGAATGCATACATGACTGTTTAATGTATGAACAACAATTAAGAAAAAAAATCGACAAAGACAAAAATGAAACACTCATAAATAAACTAAAGCATATAAAAGTTCCTGAAGGCATACAATTCTTGAAAGAATTTTTATATTATGTTCATTTTCTACATCTCTCAAAAGAACTAAAATCGGCAATCGCATACATCGCCTGGCAAGCATATATTTTGAACAGAGCAAATACAGACCTAAAAGGATTAAGATGCGTTGCGCTACAAGATGCATATGGGCCCAACACAGAATAATAATTTGCTTTGCCATTCTCGATTTTTAGGTACTTTATAAAGGTTTTTTAAAACAAACCAAAAAGCATTGTTTTTTCATAAAGTACTTTGGTATATTTCAAATAGAAGACATTTTTTTTAGATTTCATGTTTCTTAGGATGCATATGAAGAAATACGGCACAGGAACAATAATTTATATATTCATGTTTAACTTTTTGCCCATCTTGGCTAATAATGCAAGCACTAGCTCCAACAACACAATCAGTGTTACATCATCGAGCAATAACTCGCCCACATCTCCTTCTGACAACTATTATTCGCCAGCAAACTTGAATGCGTTAAATAAAATAAATGCTCAAAAGCATGCGCCGCTCGCAATTCTTATTGATCATAGTGAAACCAAGCGTGCAGGAGCTGTAACTTTGAACTTTGCTCAACTACTGCAAGCCGCATTTATCCCTATTTTAGTAAGTCGCTCTCTAGTGCAAAATTATATACAACGAAGAAGTCAATATAAAAAATACCCTATATATAAAGATGATCAAGATATTGAAGCTAGTGTGAGCAAAGAACGCAACCCCGTGAACTTTGATCAATGGCAGGCATTCAATGTCCCCAATAGCCAATTTCTTTTTTTCATCCCTAATTACTTCCTTAAGTATTACAAGAATGACCATGGTATAAAAAAAGCCTTCTTAGATCAGACCGAAAAGTTACCAATCAAAGCAATTGATTCAAATGAAACCGAAACTTTAAATATATTGCAAAATATGATCAAGACGGCAGGCAAACAAAAATTTTCTATCAATAATTTAAGAACGATTTTTGCAACAAAAAAAAGCGCTGACAATCAACAACTGCCAATTTGGGATATTCTTATAAATGGCCACGGAAACATTAAAAGCGATTATATTAAAAGCCGCATTGCCGGCCTATCTCCAGCAAAGATGCAAAGTATTCTTCAATTTTTCAATAATGAACTTCCTACGGGGCTCATCTATCTTGAAACATGCAACGCGGGTGGCCTAAATCTCAACCTTTTAGAATTTGAAAGCACAATAAATCAAAAAAAGAATATAATGCAATCCCTCAACTACATTGTGATTGTGGGGGCAATAACCGATAAACCAATCGTTTTTCTGCCAGAGCGCACAAACAAACTTTGGTCTGATGCAGCAAAACTGCAAGGCAAAGGTGGAAGCCTAAACAGCCTGCTCAACAATCTCCAAACTATGTATAGAAGTTCTGGATCTTTGCATGGAAGTTCCGATATCCCTCAAGTGTGGCTTCCAAATGGAAATGGGTTTCAAACGTATCAAATAAATAAAAAGGTCCAAATATTAGGCAATGTTAAAGTTCGTGTGCATGAAGATGAAAACAAATCAATTACACTGTCGGCAACCACGCAAGTTGTGCTTGATTACGTACCAAGCGTAAATGTACCCATCATAGTGAGCCCCACAACAGTTCTCTTGGATGAAAAAGGCTTTGAAATGCGTAAAACTAAAATAAAAGGGCTCCATAGTAAGAAAACTGAAATCGAAAAACGACAAGATATTTGGGCTGATCTACCAAATTTAAGTGAATATTTAATCAGCACAAAAAAAACTGAAACATTAAAAAATATTAACGGTGACATCTATCCTGCATTAAAGCATTTAAGCGAAACGCTCGGAGGCAATCCAGATAGTGTGTTAAATCAAGGAATTGCATTATTATACCCAGAATTTATCTCAATGATAAGGGGTGACGATACTACCCAACACATCTCAGAAATTCAACTACAGTCGCCTAAAAATGCTACTGCAGGCCTCACTGGCATACTGCACTTTATTAGGGATGCATTTCTTGATATTAAACAACAAAACCTAAAGAAAAGCTTTTTAATAGATAGGCTTACTGGAAAAAACGACATTTCTCCTTTCTTCGAATTTTATCGCTATATACATAATATTCATAACCCACATCCAATAGAAAAAGCCCTAAAAGATAAAATAAACAAAATTATTGCCCTCACAAAAGTCGTGATATCAATACAAAAGAATGAGGCATCGATTACATTTATCTATGATCAGAAAGCCTGGACCCTCGATATAAAAACTAAAAAGCCAAACCCGACGTTTGGATTTCAACCAACAAAATAAATTAAAGGAACAAAATAATGAAAAAATGGTACCTCGTTGCATGTTTGTTCTCAAGCACGATTGCATTAGTTGCTGCTAATGACTCAATGGGAAAATTTTTAACCTTTGCTCAAAACGGAAATTGGTTCAGGTTTCTTTATGAGCTCATTGATAATAAACAAGCAAAAAAGTTGGACCTGGAAGCATTATCAAAAGAACTCCTCAAAGATAAACCAATTGATGCAAACAAAGCCTATGAAGAAGCTTCTAGCCTTGGAATAGGAGGAAAATATGTTGAATTATTAGCCCGTCTAAATATACCGCCGCCAGAAAACATACTAAATCAGTACATTTTCCATCCATTTGCAAAACTACTTTTAGAAGCGGGAGGCAAACCGACTACGCAAACACTCACTAACGCAATAAAATATGCAGGTCCACTGGACGCAATTGAAATGATCATAAATGCAGGTATAAAGCCAACCACGCAAACACTTAGAGATGCGATTAAGACAACACGAGGAGACACAGAACAACGTATTAAAATGCTCGTTAAAGCAGGAGCTAAAGCAACCGATGAAGTCTTTGAAGATCTAATATACAATTATGGACCCGCATCAGCAATACAAGCCCTGTTAGATACCGGTGAAAAACCAACTTCCCCTGAACTGTATCAAAAACTCATTAAAGAACTTCCAGATTTCTGGGCAGCCGAATACGCAACCCTCTATAAATATTGGAACTTTAATGAAACGGATAAAGAGAAACACGAAGATGCATATAAACTATACATGCAGAAAATTGGAACAAAACCTAGCAAGCAATTAAGCATTGCAAAAGCACTCAAAAAACGACTAGCAGCTCAAAAGTTACGACAGAAAGTAAAGGGCCAATAATAAAACATCAGCAATAAACCCCTTTTGCTCCTTTGTCGTCATCATCATCGAAGCAAGCTTTTTGCGGCCCAGCATAAGTTCCATCATCCAACGCAAATAAGACAAACACACCAGTTATTTCAAATTGAAAACAAGTTGTGTCTGCCCAGCTATACCATTTGTTTTTTTATTTTAAAAATCTACTCTTATTACATAACATAACTAGTGTAACAAAAAAACATCTATTTGAGGGATCAACGTGCTTAAAAAGCAAATATCAGCTATTTTACTCATCATCTGCTTATCATTTTTAGGCGGGTGTCAAAAATCAATAAAACAACAACAAAAAACAATTACTCATCTGAATGCCCAAACGGCCGATTTCGCTTCAAATACAGCTGATGATCTTTGCGTATACGCCAAAATATGTGATACAAAAGAAAACCGATACTATTTCGGCAAAAGAAAATTGCCATTCAATGTATTAAAGATGACGTTTGATAACCAAAGCAAAACAGATTATACATTTGACCCTAAAGCTTCTCATTTTGCATTGGCCAATAATAAAAAAGTAGCTAAAGCAATACATCCACGTGCTCGCGGCGCATATGTAGTAGGACTAATCCCAACCGCAATGGCAGGAGCACTCACAGCAACTACTGCTCTTATTCTTATACCCTCTGAGGGATTCGGCGCTATGGGATATCTTATTGTAATACCTATCTATGGTGTGCCAATTCTAGCTGGTATAGGTATCGTTTCTTCACTCATTTACAAAGGCATTCACCATCGAAAAAACAAAAAAACAATAACAAAAAATGTTGATAAAATTACACAACTAAAACAGATTCCAGCTGGACAAAAAACAACCACATTCCTCTTTCTTGATAAAGAAAAAAACAATCTATCACAAAACTTTAATATCAACATTAATAGATATTGCGGTAACGAAAACGAAGCAACTGAAACACCAAGCAATATTTTGATGTCATCCATAATTAACTAACGTAAAGGTCACAATGAATTACAAAAAATTAACAATGCTATCACTGATTATCTGTTTGCCATTCTTAAGCGGTTGCGGTAAAACGCTGCAATATGAACCAAAAAAACTGAATCCCTTAAATGTGGTGACTGCCGATAATTGGCGCGAAAAAGAGAATGTGCGCATCTTAATCAAAAAATTTGATGCACAAACAAATGAATATTTTTTCAATAAACCTGATCTCAAAACATGCGTATATCAACTCACCGTGCAAAACCGCAGTGATGCTGATTGGGTACTATCACCTAATCACATTAACCTGGAACTTGAAACCGCTCAATCTATTCAGAGTGATATCAATCCAAGTTTTGGACGCGCATTTGGTATGCAGTATATATTTGGGCCGGTAATGGGTGGCGCATATGCATTCAAACAGTTTGAAACCAAACAACGTATTGCCAAAGATATTCGGCGAAAAAGCCTGGAACAGACAATAACCATTGAAAGCCAGAAAAAAAACTCGTTCCTCCTATTTATTCGTCCGGAGAATATCAAGCCGCGATTCTCCCTAGAGCTATTACATGCAGATGTACCAAATAAACATTTGGAGTTTTCATTAAACATGCATTAAGGGCATATATAAATTGAAAAGGAAATCTTATGATGAACAAACAACTGTTTCCTGTAACACTCATTGCATCACTCGCCTTTTTAGGTGGATGCCAAAAAGCAAATTTTGCTGAACTTAAAAAGAATCACCCAATCTCATTTTATGATGATAGTCAGGAGATTAACAATGTGCGCGTCAGTTGCAAACGCATGACCTATGATAAAGAACATCATTGCACACTTATCAAATTAAGTGTCGATAATCAAACCGACACATCATGCATGTTTGGCCCATTAGACATTAATCTGCCACTTATTACGCACGAGAATGCGCAACGCATATATGATACATATAACAATAGGGGCAAACGCATAAGCCGATCAATTGGCTATGGAATAATGGGATTTTTTGTAGGACTTGTTCCGGCATATCCATTTTGGCTTGGAGCTATGATGTGTGCCAATGATGCTTTAATGCTCAGCAAGATTACGCTAGGCATAACGGGGGCAAGCGCGTCAATTGCGGGCCTACTTGGCTATCGAAAAAAAATAGAATATAACCCAAAAAGCAAATCGTATTTTTCTCAAGACAGTTCCCAAAAAGTGATTTTTGGCAATGAACAAGATGCGGTTATGCTTTGTGTGCAAGGACGAAATCTGCACAATCTTGATATCACATTGCATTCCTCAACCGGCACACGGCAGCTTGGCTTACATATCTAATCATGAATCCGCAATATCACATATCGCAACAAAATATCGAAAGGAAAGCATTATGATAAATAAAAAAATACTTTCTATTGTTTTAGTTGCATCACTTGCCTTTTTAGGTGGATGCCAAAAAGCAAGTTATGCCCAGCTTAAAAAGAATCACCCAATCTCATTTTATGATGATAGCCAGGAAATTGATAATGTGCGGGTGAGTTGCAAACGCATGGCTTATGATAGCAGCACTGATTGTACTCTCATTAAACTGAGCATCGATAATCAAACTGATACATCGTGCATGTTTGGCCCAACAGACATTAATCTGCCACTTATTACGCACGAAAATGCGCAACGCATATATGATACATACAACAATAGGGGCAAACGCATAAGCCAATCAATTGGCTATGGAATAATGGGATTTCTTGTAGGATCGATAGCCTCATTCCCGCTTTTACTATTGTCTGGGTTAGCCACATTTGGTAGCTCTAAGCAAGCCTGGAATTGCGGAGCTGGTGCAATTGGTGTGACTACAGTAAGCGTTGCACTTGGTGGATTACTTGGTTATCGAAAAAAAATAGAATATAACCCAAAAAGCAAATCGTATTTTTCTCAAGACAGCTCACAAAAAGTGATTTTTGGCAACGAACAAGATGCGGTCATGCTTTGTGTTCAAGGACGTAATGTTAAAAATCTTGATATTACATTGCATTCGCAAACCGGCACACGACAGTTTGGTTTACGCTTAAAGCAGTAAAGTAGAAAGTGAGTGCACCCTTTTGACACCTATAGATAGATCTGCGAAAATATTAGTAGAATATATCGATCCAATCGCACAACATTCAAAAGAGGTGCATCATGTTTGCCACATCAAAATACAACTTTTCTATCTCAGTACTCATTTTAACCCTTTTGGCAGGTTGTGGACCAAAACCAAGCTACAAATTGTCACCACTCGAACCGCGCACATCATATGATCAACTAACCAAAAAAACCGAAACTGGTGAAGTTACCGTGCGTTGCTCCACGGCCACTCGCAAAGATGTACGCAACATCTTTGGCAAACAAGGCGATGCATTGTTGGGCCTGAGATCAAAAAAACGCATTATTCCCGTGCAACTGCATATGGAGAACAACAGTGGTTATACCTGGTCACTTTCACCATATGATGTCAGATTGCCATTGGCGGACATGCAGATCGTCAAAGATCGTTTTATCAAAGCTGCCACCAAAAAAGGACTTGCATCATTTACTATAGGTAGTGGATTAGGTGTCGGCGTTGCCGTTCTTGGCGGAGCAGCAAGCATGTTCCATCCAATTATTGGCGCCTCATTGATTGGTGCAGGATGCTCAATGATTCTCATGACTCCCGTTGCCTCACACAATAAAACAGCGCATATCAGCCAGCAAAATGAACGCTATTGCCATATTTTGGATGAAATGACATTACTTGATGATGTTATTATCCATCCACATGAAACGGTAAATAAGCTCATCTTTGTTGAACATAAGAATCTCAAGGATCATTTTGGGCTACGTTTATGTAATCATCACAATGATGACCACACTATGCTTTATAATTTATATCTCGATGCACATAAACGCACATAATCAAAAAAAGCAGCTTTATATAAGCGATAAGTATGCGCTTGCCCCTTTTATGCATGCCCATCTCTTGACACAGCGAAAAAAAATGGTTTAATTTAAAACTAGAATAATTTCTATTATAAATGTGGAGGTACTATAATGGTTTTTCAAATTCTGCTAATTGCACTCGGTTTTTTATCTACAACTTGCATGGCGACTCGTGAAGAAGGTCCGCAGCCAAATAAACGCGCAATAATCAACAAAACATTACATAACGTGAATGAGCTTTTTGAAGCCATGCTTCAAGAGGTAAATGAATCACACGCGATGTATCATTTATCCTGCAAGGAATCTCAACAACGTGAGACTGCGTTAAAAAATAGACTTGTTGCAATACAAAAAGAAAACGAACAGATGTTAACCATAAAAGCTGAACTTGCATTATCGCAAAAAGATCTAGAGAAAGCTTTAGGTAACGAAGCTCAACTGAAAGAAAGACTCACAATGTTGCAACATCAAGCTGAAGCTAAGATTTCAAGCATTAGAGATGAATTTGACGCTGTGCGCAGCAAACTTGAGGCAACTTCAAATAGCTTGAATAAGGTTTTCTGGTAAAAGCTATTTCTCATAGCTCATCGGCATTTTCTTGAAAATAATTTTTAATAAAGCTTCTCCTTGGCTTAAATATATCCTGATCTTCAAGAAAATGCCGTACGAGTACACTCAAAAATTAACCAAGGGTAAAAGGCAGATATTATTGTTCCTATCTTTTGGGGCGTTGCTACAAGCCAAGCCCAATCATCCATTAGTGAAAGTAATCAAGTACATCCCAAACATCACTCTCGAACTACGATATGCAACAAACAATAATTTCTTAAATGGCTATATCTACACAAAAGCGGATGCATTTTTAGTAAAAGAAGCTGCATTAGCATTGGCCAATGTGCAAAAAGAACTTAATAAAAAAGACCTTGGTTTGAAAATTTGGGATGCCTATCGTCCACTTTGTGCTCAATGGCGCATGTGGGAAAAAATGCCCGATCCCCGATATGTGAGTGACCCACGCAAAGGTGGCCGGCACACTCGTGGCACCACAGTTGACGTCACATTGATCGATTTAAAAACAGGTAAAGAGCTGCCCATGGGCACCGACTTTGATAATTTCACGCCAAAAGCGTGGCCATCATATAAAGATCTACCAAAAGAAGTTTTGACTAATCGCAAACTTCTATCATCTATCATGCACAAACATGGGTTCACGTCAATCAAAACAGAATGGTGGCATTTTGACTTGCATAATTGGCGAGATTATCCGATACTAGATGTTGATTTTGAGCAGCTACTCACAAGTTACGATCAAATTTAATATCTTTTTATAACTAAACATAAGACCAGCTTATATTTAGAATAAACACCTACAAATCCTTAAAGGTCTTTAATGAAAAAACTTCTTATATTTTTAACTTCTTTTATAGCGACTTCAAGCATTCATTGTTCCTCTACGAACATAAAGCAACTTAAAACCACGATAACAAATAGTCTAAATCAAGTCATTATGTTGGAAGGCGGTAGTGTTTTTGGAACCAAAATTTATAGGTTAAAACCTTCTGAGCAAATAAAGGCAATGATACCCTCAATAGAACAACAAAAAGGATTTTTGTTACATGTAATAATAGAAAAAAGAAAAACTGGTGGCGACATTCTATTGTATGATATACACCAAGCTTTAAAACCAAATAAAGATTATACAATAAAGAAAGATCCTAAACGAGGCTTTATCTTTACATCAAAAGATAGCGAACCGATTTTCCTTGAAACTACAAGGGCCATTGCCTTCGCCAACTACAAAAAAACAAGCGAGGAAAAATACTAGGAATTAAGCAATATTCATCAACATGAAAAAGCCATCAAACCTGCATCACTGAAACATTATTTTTTGTCATGCAGCTCTTGAAACGTCACATCAAGAACCTCATATTCATACCAGTTAGGCAGATTATAATGCCACCACTCACATGATATACCAACAAAGCCATATTTTTCCATGATTGATCTCAGAAATTCTCTATTTTTTAGCCTTTCATCATCTAAACCAGTAAAGTCCCGATGGGCTCTTTTAGAGAATTCCATGGGTGGCATCGAAAGCTCTTGCCCATCTTGCAATCGAACGAGCGTAAGATCTACAGCTACTCCTCGAGGATGCCGACCTCCTTCAACATCTGGATCTGAAATATAATTACCTGGATCATCAAGGTTCATCGTTAATGCAATTTCCCAAAGTTGTTTTTGTACAAACATGGGTTCACGCCTATCAAAACAGAATGGTGGCATTTTGATTTGCACAATTGGCGAGATTATCCGATACTAGATATTGATTTTAACCATTTAGTTGAAGGCAATCTATGAAATACTTTCTTTTATTATCTCTCTTAACGAATCTACATATGTATGCATTTTTTCTGGAACAATGTAAAACATACTTTTCTCAATCTACCATTCAAACCTCCCTATCCAATATACCCACATACGAAAACAAAAAAGACAATGCGCCAAAAAAAATTGGCCAACAGGATACCCCCTTGCTATTTAAGGCATATCCAAAACTAAAAAAGTCGATCAGCTATATTCGGTTAGGAAATTTTGCTACCCCTATCGAGCACATGCCTAACTTGAGCAAACAAACAGATCGCAAACTGTATATCAAACGAGATGATTTATGCGGCAAAAGCATAAACGACAAGAACTCTTTGTTTGGTGGGAACAAAGTGCGTAAGTTAGAGTTTTTGCTAGCTGATGCAATGAGAAATGATTGCGATGCTGTTATGACATTTGGATGCGTTGGCTCAAATCATTGTGTTGCAACTGCTGCATACGCTCAAGACCTTGGCCTTAGATGTTTTTGCATGTTAAAGCCCCAAGCTAACAGCAGCATTGTCCAAAGAAATCTATTGCTCCATCAACTTTATAAAAGCAAGCTGCACTTTACTCAAACTAATGCATTGCGAGAACTTGGTGCTTTTTATACCTGTTTGCGTTATGCACAAAAACATGAACAATATCCATATATCATACCAACTGGCGGCTCATGCCCTTTGGGTGTTTTAGGTTTTGTAAATGCAGCTTTTGAACTGCATAAACAAATTCAAGAAGGTCTCATGCCCGAGCCGGACTATATCTATGTCCCAGTTGGTAGTGCTGGCACCATAACAGGATTGCTTATTGGTGCAAAACTACTCAACCTTAAATCTCAAATCATTGGCATTGCGGTTGAACCTGAAGAACAGCTCGGAGACTTTAAACACACGATTAAAATGTTGTTTGATCAAACGCGCGCATTCATCAAATCGCATAATGCTGACATGCCTAATATTAAGCTCGATATAAACGAACTCAACATCAATATATCTTATTGTGGCAGCTCTTATGGTGTGCCAACAAACCTGGCAAATAAGGCAATAACAAGAACTTTAGAAAGTGAACATATCAAACTTGATCCCACCTATTCTTCAAAAGCATTTGCTGGCATCCTGGACCAATGTCCACATCACAACCCCGATGATGTTATTCTGTTTTGGCATACATTTGATGGTAATGAGTTTGAAAATGAACTGAAATGGATAGATCGTACTATTAAGCCCCAAGCATTGCAGCAATATATCTACGAATAAGAACCTATCGCTCATCCGATATCGCAACCTTAACCATTTGCGTCGTTGGATTTTTATGTGCAATGTTAACAATTGTCCAATGCTCCAAACCTGCATTTTTTTTAATCTTCTGCAAAAAGGATGTTACATTTTTATTCTTAAAAATACCCCCGATGAGATAAATGGTAGATGAGGGCATCTGTAATTTTTCTATCAATGTGGATACTAACCTTCCCAAATTATTTGCGGCCGCATTAATAAGTTCTGCAGCCACAAAGTCCATACGTTCTTTTTCAAATATAATAGGGGCCAATCCTGCAATTTTTTTTGGTGGTATATCACCAACATAAAACGGTCTTATTATCTCTTTCAGATTTGAAACTTGAAAACAGGACCTTACATCATCAACAAGGATAGTATATTTACCATAACCATATTCATATTCTAAGCATGCCTTGATAGCCTGCAATCCCAAATGATAACCACTGCCCTCGTCGCCTAAATGTCTTCCTAAACCGCCAACTTGCATCTCTTTACCATGAGATCGACCAAAGGCAACTGATCCAGTCCCTGCAATTAATACAATGCCATTATCCTCAATAAAAGAGCTCGAAATTTCTAGATCACTCATAAGGAAAATATTTTTTTTAACAAAGCCATATTGAACAAATAGTTCAATCAACTTATCCTTGGTTTGTTGACTGGATGCACCTGCAAAACCTCCAACAATTGCGCATTGCTCAACAATAGATTCAATCAAAACGCCATCTATGTAAAGCCCATCAAAACAGGACCTCCGCAAATAACTGAAAGATCTGTTCAGGATTGACATTTCAAAAAAAATGAGCTCTTCTTTTGTAGTCTAAAAACATAAAGAGGAGCTCAAATGATCAGAAAAACTGAACGTAAATTAACTTATCCCGTTG
>JAJCZC010000024.1 GCA_029262575.1 Candidatus Babelota bacterium
AGATTTCTTGGAAATGAACTACCCCGCAGCAAGCGACGAGGTATCAAAACCAAAACGGAATTATCTTTAAACGCCCCTAGGGGCGGGGTATTAAACCCAGGCTACGCAATAATATATCATCAAAAGGGAACCCTTTTGACATGACTTTATTAGCTTCCTAAGTGATTGATAAATAAAACCTTGCTTTTATCTAAAGGGCATGTCAAAAAGATTCCATGAAAATAGGCTATGCAAGAGTTTCTACAGAGGAACAAAATTTACACCTTCAGCTCGATGATTTGAAGGCAGTAGGGTGTGACAAAATTTTCCAAGATGAAGGAATAAGCGGTATCACCATTGAGCGTGATGGTCTTTCACAAGCACTCTTGGCGATTGGTGAAGGTGATACGCTCGTAGTTTGGAAACTGGACAGGCTAGGACGTTCTTTATCCTTCCTGTGTGACCTGATTGAACGGCTTGGTAATCAAGGCGCAGGTTTCCATAGCCTTACCGATGGTATAGACACAAATACAAGCGGTGGCACTCTTGTATTTCATATTATGGGAGCAATGGCACAGTTTGAGCGCTCTCTAATCGTAGAACGCACCAAAGCGGGCATGGCTGCTGCAAAAAAACGAGGTAAGCACATAGGACGACCGCCAGCTTTATCTTCTGGACAAATACAACATATGCAGGAACTTATAAATCAAGGAAAAACCCAAGGTACAGTGGCAGAACTTTTTGGAGTTTCAGCTAATACAATTGGACGAGCACTTAGGAAACAAGATGAGGCTTGTAACTAGGCTTATGCAGTGTTAAAAACACGCGGCTTAACCTTGAAAGAATGGTTTGTAGGACAGGCACAGAAAGAATTACTAGAAGCCTCTGAACAGCCTGCCTCTAACGCAAAACAGGTGCGGAAATGAAAATACATTTTGAACCGAATTTAAAACACCAAAGCGAAGCCATAGCATCGACCGTTCGCGTATTTGAAGGCGCACCATACACACGGCCAGAAGAGCGGTTTTGGAGCGGAGAGGTTTCTAGCAACCTCATTAAGCTTGAACCACAAGACTTGAAAAATAATGTTGCGGCCATAGCAAAAGAGAATGACATAGAGGATTATGCGGCGACCGAGGACAGAGATTTTACGATTGAAATGGAGACTGGCACAGGCAAAACCTATGTTTATCTTCGCAGTGTTTTTGAGCTGAATAGAAAATACGGAATTCATAAATTTATTATTGTCGTGCCAAGCGTGGCTATTCGTGAGGGTGTTTTGACAACTTTGCGCCTTACGAAAGATCATTTCAGAGAAATTTATGCAACGGAAGTTTCTGTCACTGAATATGATAGTAAAAAGCTTCCAGAGGTAAGAAGCTTTTGCGTCTCTAATCATCTTTCTATCATGGTCATGAACAAACAAGCTTTTGATAGTGATAATAAAGTTATCAATGATGAAAACCGAGACAGTGGCAACCTAATGGAGATGTTGCGCCAAGTGCAGCCCGTTATCATTATGGATGAGCCACAGGAAGGGATGGATACCGAGAATATGCAAGCGCGTTTATCGGCATTTAACCCCCTGTTCAAATTAAGATATTCTGCAACGCATCGAGAGCCAAAAAACGTAATACACCGTCTTACGCCTTATGATTCTTACAATCGCGGCCTAGTAAAAAAGATTGCAGTTCTTTCAATTCATGAGAAAAACACGCAGAGCAATGTAGCTATCCAGTTTAAAAAACTCAATTTGAGCGCAGCCGATCCGACTGCAAAGCTGCAACTGAATGTGCATTTAAAAAGTGGCGATATTAAATCGAAAGCGATCATTGTTAAGCGTGGTAATGATCTTGAGAAAAAAACAAACAATCCCGTATATAAAGGCTGGATTCTTGAGGATATTGGCACGACCGATCTTTATGATGGCGAGGGCTACGTTAAGTTTTCAAATGGTGAGAAAATAACCGAAGGCGGTTCACATGGCAGCGATAAAGCAACCATTTTCAGAGAACAAATAAGCCGCACCATTCAAACGCATTTCCGCCGTAAAAAACAGCTTGTGCCTATGGGGATTAAACCCTTGGTGCTTTTCTTCATTGACCGTGTTGCAAATTACACCGATCAAGACGGTATGATCCGCCGCATTTTTGAAGAAGAATATGCCGAGATATACCAGAAGACAAACAAAGCCCCTGCCCCGAATGTAGAAGAAATTCACGGCGGGTATTTTGCTAAAACAGGCGCGGGAGTCTATACAGACAATCTAAAGTCTATGGCCAGCAATGCCGAGATATATAAAACAATCTTAAAACGCAAAGAAAGGCTTTTATCCTTTGACGAGCCGCTAGAATTTATCTTCTCTCATTCCGCTTTGGGCGTGGGTTGGGATAACCCGAACGTGTTTACTATTTGCACCTTGAATGAAAGCCAAAGCGTTATTAAAAAACGGCAGGAAATAGGCCGTGGCTTGCGCTTGTGCGTAGATCAAAAGGGTAAAAGATACCGCGACCCAGAAGACGTTATTGAAGGACAAGAGGTTAATCTTTTAACTGTTGTTGCCAATGAGAGCTATTACGCTTTTGCTCAAACCTATCAAACAGAGCTTTATGATGAGCTGGGCGCACATGCCAAAGCCCCGCCTATGCGTGATGAAAACCGCGATGCTGTGGAGATGCGGCGTAACGAGGATTATTTCAGCTCCGATGACTTTAAGCAGTTATGGGATAAAATCGCCCGTAAAACCCGTTGCCGTGTGCATTTCCGCGAAGAAGAATTGATAGAAAAAAGCATTGCGGCCTTATCTGATATTATCGTAGCTGAAAATAAGCTGGAAACATCCCTTACCTATTGGAGCACTATAAGCGAAGAAGGTGGTATTGAAGCACAGGGAAAAGGCTCAACCAGCAGCGCAATTAGTACCCCAATGGCGCAAATTGATGTAGTAGACGAGCTTGCGCGTAACACCGCCATATCAGACGCGACCGCAACGGCCATTCTTGACGGGATGGACAAGGCGCAAAAGCAACAGCTTGCCAAAAACCCTTTGCAGTTTTTGGCCGAGGCGACAAAAAAAGTGCGCCGCATTGTAGAAAAAGAGCTGGTGAGACTGGTAAAATATGAGCAAACAGGAGACATACACCCTCTTGATATGTTCGAGGCCGTGATCGAGACAAAACGCGATACGACCCCCACCCCGAAAAAAGGTTTATATGATCGTATCATTCATGATTCAGATATAGAAAGAAATATCGCAGGGGATTTTGATAATGAACATGCGGTGCGCGTTCTTATTAAATTGCCAGCAGGGTATAAAATACCTACACCAATCGGGAGCTATAACCCTGATTTTGCCTTGGTCATTGAAAAGCCTGATCTTGATGCCGATGAAGGCACAGACACCCCACGCTTTTATTTTACCGTGGAGACAAAAGGCACGAGCGACAAAGACAAATTAAAACCCGATGAAGCCATGAAAATAGATTGTGCTGTAAAGCATTTTGAAGCAATAGGGCTTGCAGCCTATCTCGCGCCAGTGGATAATCTCAAGAGCTTCGACCAAAAAGCCCTTGAGCATCCAGACATTAACCAAACCTTTTTTGATAAGTAAGAACGATGAGCAAAGCACAAATGAAAAAAGAGCCAGAATCCGTAGCACTAACCAGCCCAGATCAACGCGAAGCGCGGCTTGGTGAGCTAAAACGTCTTTTCCCAGATATGTTTGATGGTGAGGGTAATCTTGATGAAAAAGCCTTGCGTGATCTTGCCGCGCCAGACGGGATAAGCACCACGGAACGCTTCCGTTTTGAATGGGCTGGAAAGCTCCAATCTAAACGCAAAGCCTTTACGCCGAGCCGCGCAACCTTGGTTGCCGATCCAGAGCGCAGCGTAGACTTTGACAATACCCAGAACATGATTATCGAGGGCGATAATTTAGAAACCCTAAAACTATTACAAACCACATATTTTGAGCGCGTAAAATGTATCTATATTGATCCGCCTTACAACACAGAGAAAGATTTTATTTATCCTGATAATTATAGTGAGAGCAAGAAGGCCTATTGGCAAAAAAACGGCACTGTGAAAGATGGAGTAAAGCTCACATCCGTTACAGAAGCTAGTGGTCGCAAACATTCTAATTGGCTTAATATGATGCAATCACGCCTTCTTTTGGCACGTCAGCTTCTTATAAGCCATGGGGTTATATTTATATCTATTGATGACAATGAAGATTATAACTTAAGAAGATTATGTGATGAAATTTTTGGAGAAACAAATTTTGCAGGGCGAATAAATTGGAGAAGGAGGCACAATCAACCAAACGATAAAACTAAAATGATTGCTAAGGTCAGCGAAAGCATTATTGCGTACTTCAAAGATATTGATGACTATAAAAAAACAGGCGTGGGTAAAGTTGAGCTGACAGGCAATTTTACAAACACTGACAATGACCCAAGGGGTGATTGGGCAACAAAACCGTGGAAGTCTGGCGATGGTCAAACAGGTAGTAGATATAAAATAACGACTCCTTCAGACACAGTCTATGATGAAGAATGGATGGGAGAAGAGGCAACATTTAAAGCCCTTTTGAAAGACAAGAGAATAGTATTTACTAAAAATGGTGAAGGCTTCCCTCGCAAAAAATACTTTAAGTCAGAAAGAGAAGAAGAAGGACAATGCGCAATAAATTGGTGGCCACACGATATTTACGGCCATAACCAAGAAGCGAGTTCATCTTTAGCAGAGCTGTTTGGCAAAAAGAATATTTTTGATAACCCAAAGCCTGTTAAATTGATTAAATCCATATTAGACTTAGGCTTTGTTCAAAATGGCGATATTGTAATGGATTTTTTTGCTGGCTCAGGAGTTACAGCAGACGCGGTTTTGCAGCGAAAACTTTTAGGGATAGATGCCAAATATATACTGGTACAGTTACCTGAATTTATAAAAGAAGATGAAGAAGCATATGCCTTGGGATATAGAACTATTTCACAAATTTGTATTGATCGAGTAAAATTAACAGGTAAAAAAGTACTTAAAGAAAACCCAAAAATAAAAGTTGATGCAGGATTCCGGGTTTATCGTCTTGCAGATAGCCACTTTCCACAAAATCTATTTACGCCTGACCCCGCTAAATCGGATGCGAATAATACGGCAGCACTGGAGAAGCATTTAAAAGCTAGCCGACAGGGTAATTTGTTTGGTGAAGAAACATTCAATGATATTGTGGCCGAAATTTCGCTCAAGAACGGGTACGGCCTGTTTTATGATCTTGAGAAGCTGGACTCCTTCCCCGATAACGCCGTTTATAAGCTCACAGGCAATGACAAATCAACCCTGCTTTGTCTTGATAATCCATTATCAGAAAAAACAGTTGATGCCCTGCAAGCCTACAGCGATGAGCAACTAATAGTTGCTCGCCGCGCCCTAGATACCACCAAAAAATGGACACTGCAATCCGCATTCAAAGACAATCTACATACGGTTTAAGGCGGTAACATAAAAAATATAAATATCTCCTCTGAAAGTGCATTGAATCCCGCACGACTGAGGTTTGAACCTGTCTCCTTATCTTCGAACTATTGCACCTTGTCGGGATCGTGTACGGAGCCGTACCCCCCCTAATATTTCTGGCTATGTGTTGACACACAAATGCATACACCTATATGCATGACGAATAGACCACACCCTAAATTTCAGTATGTCACCATGATATTTTTGCTGGAAAAACAGGGGCGTTTTCTTCAAAAACCTCAAACACCCTATTTATCAGTGAATATGAACAGAAAATGTATCTGGAAGATTGGTGACAAGGTGAAACAGTATTTAGGGTGTGATTATTTTAGCGCACGGAAGGGGGTGGCTATTGAAACAGAATGATTAATTATGTTTCAGATAGAATCTGTTGTAATTTTTTGAAAGAGTTGAGAAACAAGGCGTAGAATAGTATTCTACCCTTAAAGTTCCATCTTAAAAGTTAACAAATGAGCGGTAAACAGAGCGCCTTTTTTTTGAAGAATATGAGTCCAGCGGGTAACTCTATCTCATGTGGAAAGTAACAAATCAAAACAGAAAGAGAAATACTAACAGCGGGATAAATTCGGAGGCATGGAATTTGACTACTATGGGACAAGGAGATAATAAACGCTCTTTTTTAGGCGATTTCGTAACGGTGGTATGCTTAGTATCATTTTTAACGTCTATTTCAGGATGCGCTGCAATGATGGCGGCAAAACAGCCCGAATACACAGACCTGTCCGTATTACGTCAAGGTGCTAGTCGGAGCGAGATTGTATCAGCATTCGGGCGACCCATGACCACTGATAAGGATGAAAACGGGAATCTGGTTGAGACCTACCAATTCAAACAAGGGTATACGACAGGGACAAAAGCAGTGCGTGTAGTGTTTCACATCGTTGCAGATGTTTTAACCATATTCCTTTGGGAATTGATTGGAATGCCAATGGAAATGGTTTTTGATGGTAACAAGGTTGATGTGGACGCAACATATAATGCAGAAAAGAAATTGCAGGAATCCACTGTAATTAAAAAACAGTAGGAGAATCAAACCAACACGGAAAACGTTCGTTTTTCGTTACACCTGATACAGCGCCAATTTGAGACAGTACTCTTAGGGTATTGTCTCAAAAACAGAGGGTAAATCGCTTAAATCAGGGTAATATCGAGGATAAAAGGAGTAAATAAGAGACAGAATTACTAATTCTGTCTCAGCGGCTTATTTAAATATAAGGAATAAAATCATAGTGATTGCTCCAATGGAACCAATACCAATAGCCATACTTACATATTTGTATTTCTCTTTACATACTTTTGAGAGTTCATAACTATGTTTATGGATTTCATTTGCTAATCCTTCATTATCAAGTTTTTGTATTTCAATCGAGTAATTATCAGATGAAGGGAATTCACTAATAGCCGCCCAATATATATATCCTCTCTTGGAGCCTTTTAACCTCGGGAAAACCACAATAACTGACAAGACACAAGAAATAAAAAGAAAAGTAATAGCAATCGCCAATAATCCACCGAGCACGAGTGTGCCCTGACTCCAAAACCACGAATATATAAAACCTTTTTGGTATAAAAAAACAAGTAAAGCAGCACTTAAGGTAAATATAAAGGATGCCTTTCTGTCTGCTGTGCTAATATACTCTCGAATGTAACTGTGGACATGTTTAGCATAGTTGGCGCTCTCAGAATTATTACGAGATAGTCTGTTATTTCTAGATTTTTCTATACCTTCTGGTACTTCTTTAGGTATAGGTGAAAATTCTTCAACAGTAAGAGTCTTTCCTTCCAATTCTGGTGGAACTGGAAGTTCAGTATCATTATCTTGTTGTTGGCTATCCTGATTCATTGCAACTGACTCCACCTGCCGATATACTTATAAAAAAGGTAAGGAGCATTATTTGCTCTGTATACCCAACCCGTATCTAATTTATGAAACACTACCCACTGTAATTGCCATAATAAGGGTAGTTTTGCTTTAGCATCAGCTCCAATCAGGATATCATTTTCGCCAGCATGAGATAGCATTTTGGAAGCAATATTAGCCGTTGTCCCAATTGCCACAATCGCATTGAAACGTCTTGGTGCACCTAACTTCGCAATAGTTACGTTTCCATAATCTATAGAAATTCTAAACTTAATTTCGTCAATACCTGATTGTAACAATATCGGATTAATCAAATATTGATTAGCAGCCATCATAGTCAGAGCACATGATACTGCTTTGTGAGCACCATTAACTGAATCGCTACCACCATCTTCAAAATATGCCATCAAACCGTCACCAGTGTTTTTTTCTATTGTTCCTCCATAATCTTCTGCGATTTTTATCATCTCGGAGAAAAACAGATTGAGGATAGCCAATAACATTTCTTGTTCTGCCTGATTTTCAGACTTTCTTGAGGAGAAGTTACATATATCAATAAATAGTATTGCCACCTTTAATTTACGCCCAGCACCTATTGCAATATCAGATTGATTCGGGATAACTCGCCCCTGCGAGATACTGAGACTATTTACAATTGCCTGACGTACTTTCTCCACTCGGTCAAACTGTTGCTTCCAATAGGAAGCCGTTAATCCTGAAAAATTCATTATTTTAGCTCTTTAATAAAAAGTCTCTGCAAGGTCTATTAGGGGTATTTAACCCAGCTACACAATGGATGAGAGATTCAATTGTTCTTGATTCAATATATGCAGACGTTCTAGCAAAGGCAATGATTTTTCTTGAGACAGAATTACCAATTCTGTCTCAAGGGATTGATTTCGTAAGTTTTAAATTGTAAGATTACAGAAGCACCCAAGGGACAACCTTTTATTGCGCTACTTTACTTACGGACTATCAGCCGGAATGACTTCAAGCCGTATGCAGCAGCGTAGATGCGTTTTCCATTTTTTAAGGTAATCCATTTCGTATACACTACTTTGGTTCCTTTTGGAACTGCATTTTGCTTTTCCATTTTGCTTTACCTCCTTTCTAGTAGCGGATCATCCGCTTGTCCGCGTAAACGGATGTCCTTACTAAATTAAGAGGTTCTGCTTTTATGGAGTTGCCCCTTGGGTGCAGGCTTTTTTATGTACTAATTTTTCACTTTTACCTTTCTATTTCTAGCCGTTTTTAAATCCAAAATCACCCAGTTTTCTTTTTTGCCTTCTTCTGTATTAACCATAATAGTTACACTTGGAACTATATTAAAACAGCTAAGGAAACTTTTTGCCCCCACATCTGCCCCTGTTTGCCTGAAACGCAATTTTATAGCCCCTTCCTCTGATTCGTCATTTATTAGCTCTATCCCTACCCTGCCGTCTTCCTTGTCGAAATAGAGGACGCAAAACTTGTAATCGTCAATTTTGAACTTTTTTCTGGCTCCATCGGTGAAGCTTATCATGCCATTCGTACTTATTGATGCCCTTGCAACGAATGACTTTCCAACGTCTGTGAATTTAACAAATGCCATCTTCTTTACCCCACATACTATTTATCTCTCAATTGTACTATCATTGTCGCTCACAAGTCAATGTCTCCAATTTACCTGCCTACAATACCGAAATTTATCCTTGCCAGTACAGAAAAAATAGGCTATAACAGTAAATATACTGTTTTTTTACTGTTATGAGGTGAAGCCATGTTCAACACAAGCGATATATACACGGTTTCCGATTTCAATCGGAAACCGTCAGAACATATTAAACGTCTGAGCAAAAATAAAAGACCAGAAATATTGACCGTCAATGGAAAAGCTGCTGTTATCGTCCAAGATGCCGAAGCATACGAAGAAATGGCAAAACGTGCCGACATGATGGATTCCATCAACAACATCAAAGAAGCGTTAGCGCAGAAAGGTCGCCCAATTAGCGAGTTTTTTAAGGAATTTGAAAAGAAACACGGAATAAGCAGTGCAGAAATACAAGGTTGAAATTAAGCCGTTAGCAGAAGAAAACCTAAAAAATATCTTTCTGTTTATTGCCGAAGACTCCCCCGCGAATGCTTTACGCTGGTATCAGCATCTTGTGGCTAAAATACAATCTCTCGAAACCCTACCCAAACGATGCCCCGTTGCGCCAGAAAGTAAGGGCGTAGAGCAAGAAATCAGACATTTGATAATTGATAATTATCGCGCTTTGTTTAGCATCGAAGGCAAAACTGTACAGGTGCTACATGTCAGGGGCGGGTGGCAAGAACGTACAATATAAAAATCCTCTTATTTTTCGACTGCTGCATTTACAACAGACATGCTTTTTATCAATGCCAGTGTATGTTTTCTGGTTATTTGGCTGTCTATCTGGGCAAAATAGTCGGATAGGCTCACCCCATTGCTGGGATGAGCCCTCCTAAGAACCGTGCATGCTGCTTTTACCGCACACGGCTCAAGCCTGTCTAAGACCTTTTTCAAGATCCAGCAACAGTGTCTGTTCACTTTTCTTTCGCCCTTTC
>JAJCZC010000025.1 GCA_029262575.1 Candidatus Babelota bacterium
AGAAAAAACTATTCAAAAATTTCCTGAACGAACGTGTCAGCGATTTGATTCAGGTTATCAGGGCGTGGCTGTAAAAAATCCAGGTTACTATCTGGTTTTACCTATTAAAAAGCCTTACAAAAAAGAACTTTCTCCTTTTGCAAAAGAACTGAACACGCTGCATAGCAAGCGTCGTATTATTGTTGAAAACAGAAAAAATTCAAAATCTGCAAATACACTTATCGAGGGCCGATCCGACCATATAATCAAGTATTTAGAAATGTAGCCGCTTTGCTTAATTGAAAGACAGGTAAACCACTAGTTTTACTAGTGTGACTATCAAGGCTTGGCCTTTAGATTCAAGAGTATAGACATGTTATATTTATTTCGGCTTGTCCAAGTCGAAAGGGAAATATAACATGTCTACATATGAGAGTTTAAGTCATTCAAAATGGGAATGCAAATATCATATAGTTTTTGTTCCAAAATTTAGAAAAAAGCTTCTGTATGGGAAGATACGGGATTTTTTGAGAAAAGAATTTCATGAGCTAGCGCGACAGAAAGGCTGTACAATTGTTGGTGGTCACATTGTTCAGGATCACGTTCATATGATTGTGAGTATACCTCCGAAATTTGCGGTATCTGAGATAGTGGGGTATCTCAAGGGAAAAAATGCAATAGCGATTGCTCGACAGTTTAGTGGAAGGAAACGCAATTTTAATGGTGAAAGCTTTTGGGCTCGTGGGTATGCGGTTTCAACAGTTGGTTATAAGTTGAAAAAAGTTAAAAGATATGTCAAGCATCAGGAACAGCTTGATAGTCAAGGCTTTGATGAAGATGGTGTTTTTTAGTTTTAAATAAATAGTTAAAATTTAAAGATTGACTTGGCAGGCCATTGGCACTCCTTGGGAGTGCTCCTAACCATTAAGCCACCGGCACTGCCGGTGCGTTATAACTTTAAACTGGGAAATATGGTCGCTATTTAATCAATTTTGTGCATTGGACAACTTATGTTTTTTGCAAAATTAATTACGCATAAGGTCTAATGAGCACACGCGAACTGCGCACCATGTTTGGCAGCTATAATAACAAGGGATGGTATAGATTAATGGCTGATGCAAAAAATATTACCTTGCCAAAATCACCTAACCCATTTGCTGTTATTAGAAATTGCTTGAATGCATTTGATGCGTTGAGGAAAGATTTATTGTGGCAACAAAAGTATGAAACAATACAGGGCCATATGGAGATTATTTAGAGTCATTAACTATCGGTAACTTGCTTACATTTTGGAGTATCTATCTCCCCGCCAAGCTTCCCTAAAACTGCATCTGTAAAAGTGTAAAACAAATTGACAAAACGTAGATACGACTCATTATCTCCAACATCATTTTCTGCGGGTGGCACCGCGGCCAGAAGTGGTTGGGCCATAAGGATTGTATACAGATCAAGCCGTGCATTTTCTAAATTTTGAAACTTTGGATTATTATCAATAGCAAGATATGCCTCATGCCGTTCTTTATCTAATTTTTGAAGTTCTTTCTGCAACTCATTATCCAAACCAACCAAACTTTTATAGCGTTCATACAAAGCTTTTTCTTGAGCTGTTAATGATATTTTTTTTTGTATATGATCAAATTGGGCTTTCACCTTGAGAGCTTGTTCTTTTTCAAATGCGTCCCTGAGTTGCCTGATTTGCATATCTTCGCCCATTACTCCTTCAGGTACCTCAACAGACATAGATCTTCTCACAGCTTTAGTAATATTCTCTAAAAATTCTGCCAAACCTTTATCAACATTCGCATCTTCTAGTGCAAGTTGCTGCTTCACTTTTGTTACAAAATTATTAATAAAATTTAGTTGCTCGTCTTCTAACTTTTTAGTTTCTTTTTTTTGACTTTTTAGCTTGATCTCTATAACATTATCATTATTCGAAAGCAATTTTTCAAAAAAATCTTTTCCTAGTTTCTCGATTTTTTTGAATTCCCAATCCTCATGTTTAACAATTGCCTGTGGCTTATTCTCAATAAATAGATTCTGGTCAATAAATGGAAAAACTTGATATTCTGGAAAAGCTAAGTAAACAAGAGTGATATATAATTCCGCATAAGCTCGTTGAATACTTTGCATGGCATAACCATTATATTTTATGCTCCCATTCGGACTAACTTTAACCAATTCACTATACTTAGGTTTGGTTAGAAGGCTAGAAAGGCTTTTTTGATATCGATTATCATTTGCAAGTTGCTCCTGAACCTGTTCCTGATAAAGATCATGTATAGCTTTCCACTTTTGTAGCAATACTTTGTCCGCTTCTGATAAATCAATTCTGCATTTTATTTCATCAAAAAAAATTTTTATCGATTGTTGCTTCAAAAGCTCATTTCTTGAAATTTCTACAGGATTTTCAACCCCTTTATCAAGCAACTCTATTAGTTTGTTGGCCCTTATTTCATCATAAACCAATCTCAATGCTTTTTTTAACTCATCGTTTTCAAGCACTTTTTCTATTTTTGTACGCAATCGTGGAAATGTGGCATCCACTTCATTAAGATACTCATTAAGTCGTGTTTTGCTCTCTTGATCTAATGATGATTGATTCAGCAACAAATAGTTCGTTTCCATGGTTCCAGCAGATAAACAAACTGTCCATAATAAGCCAAAAACACTCAACCAATTCATTTTCCTTCGCATCATAATCCATAACCTCGATAGTTTTTAAAAACCATATTCACTATACCTATGTTAATTATATTAAATAATTGAAATATAACGCAATAGTAAACATATTTTTTAAGACGATAATACTTCCTATAAGCTTACTGAAGAAATAAAAACAGTCGAGATAAAGCCACCAAACCCGATGGAGGTTATTTAAGGTTTTTATTTATAACCCATAAAGGGGTCAACAGGAAATCATTCCCAATAGCATAACGTTGATTGGTTCGATAACAATGCCAATAAAGATAACGTACTATTGGTTCGCTATATCCCCGCTCAACTCTCGAAGGAACTTGTTTGCAAATGGATAAAAGAAATTCACAAAACGCATATAATGTTCGCCCTTCTCGATATCAAGATCGGTTGGAGGCACTGCTGCAAGAAGTGGTTGTGCGGCCAAAACTCCATAACGACTTTCTGCGTATGCTTTTCTTCCTTTTAATCTCCTTTCTTTTAATACTGCATACTTAGGATCGTCTTTAATCGCTTGTTTCTTTTCATCTCTCTCTTCCATAAGTTTCAGTCGGTGCGCTGTGAAATCCTTATTTAATGCATGCAATTTACGATATTCATTTAATGTTTCTTTTTCATCGTTCGTGAGTTCAATCTTTTGTAAAAGAGCGGCAAGGCCTTCTTCTACTTTTTTGACTGATGCACTCTGCATAAATTGTTTCAGCGAACTCTCTGGGATAATTGAAGTAAACATACGATTAATTTTATTGTGAATTTTTTTCATCTGCTTGATAAGCTGGCTTCCTTTTGGACCTATAGCTTTTAGTCGCCTGACCAGCTCGCCAACTAATTTTAAATGTTTCTCAGGCTTTATATAAGATTTGAAAAATAGTTGTTTTACCCATACGACAAAGTTATCAAACACTGTGAAAATCCAGGAAGACAATGCTGATTTCGTCGGCTCTATAGCATCATCTCCATTACCCCCCTCTTCAATTAACTTACTTACCATATCTCGTACAAAATTCTTTATGAGGGTTGACGCTATATAAGAATCTTCAGGATCATCAACCTCAGGAGCCTCAAAAAACGGATTAGCAATATGTATAAGATATAATCCCAAACGCTCATATGCTTCATCGATTTTCCTGAAATCATCGCTTGGATAACGCCCAATTTTTGCATCCATTAAAAGGCTGTATTTTGAATCGCTTAATAAAGCTACTTCTTTTTTCTGATATTCCTCCAAAATCGCAACCTCATTTTTCCATTGCTCACTTGCAAGATCTCCAAAATACTGATTCTCCATCAACGTTTTTTTATGAACATCGGACAAATCAATTTTTTGTTTAGCAAGCCGATAAAAATCTTGAACCGCTTTTGTTTGAATCAAGTCATTTTGCGCTTGTTCAAATTTATCCCTTGATGCCTGTAACACATTAGGATCAATTTTTCTTATTTCTTCAATCACCTTTTGCAAAGAACCTACAAGTTCAGGATCCTTTAATCCTTCATTAATTTTTGCCCGAATACCGGGAAATTCTTCATCTACAATCGCCAAAAATTTATTGAGCATTGACTGCGAACCCTCATCCAAAGTTTGTTGATGGAAAAGAAGCCCACTCGTTTGCCTCAATAACCCAAACATTGTGTGACTATGAAACAAGACTAAAACAAAAAAGAATGCACACCTTTTATTCAAAAACATAATAATCCTTTCATTTTATTATTTATCACAACTATAGTATGATTGAGTCGAAAAAAACAAGACCTCTACTTTCAGCTCATATCACTAAAACATTCTTTTTATGTCTCGTCTTTTCCTGTTTTTTCTCGTCTCGCCTGATACACTAACAACAACCAAATAATCAACACACATAAAGGGCACACATGAAGGCGATATTAATTGCACGCGTAAGCACCGAGGAACAACGTGAAGCCGGCAACTCTCTACCCGCACAAGTTGTACGACTCGAACGTTATTGCCAACGTAAAAGCTTTGATATCATTGAAGTTTGCAGCTTTGATGAAAGCGCATATGGCGATGACCGTTCTGAATTTGATAACATCATCGATCTCATTTTGGCCCAAAAAGAAAAGATTGCAGTGTGCTGTGATAAAGTTGATCGGCTATCACGCAATGTGTTTGATAAACGTATTTCACTCCTTTATGAAAAAGCCCTATCGGATGAGATTGAATTGCATTTTGTTTCCGACGGGCAAATCATCACCAACAAAATATCCGCCGTTGAAAAGTTTCAATTCAGTATCAGCCTGGGGCTTGCCAAATATTATTCTGATGCCATTAGCGATAACGTCAAACGAGCACAAGAACAAAAAATACGCAAAGGCGAATGGCTTTCAAAAGCACCCTATGGCTATAACAATGTCAAAGATTCGCGCGGCAATTCTGATGTTGTCGTTGATGAATATGAATCACACATTATCAAAACGATGTTTGAACTCTATGCTAGCGGTGCCTTTTCCATGAATACATTACGCGAAAAACTCCACCGAGACTTTGGCAAATTGTGGCCAAAAGGCTCTATTGCAAAAATGCTCAACAACCCATTCTATCATGGGGTTATGCTCATCAAGGGCAAACAATACCCTCATCGCTATCCACCAATTATTACCAAAGAATTATTTGATGAAGTGAAAAAACGATTAGAAGGGTTTCAAGCTGTTAGAAGTCAATATCAAGGCCAACCATATCTCTACCGCGGCCTCATCCGCTGTGGCCATTGCGGCATGGCCATCACACCACAGAACAAAAAAAACAAATATGTCTATTATCATTGTCATCAATTCAAAGGCAAACATGGCGGCAAATGGCTACGCGAAGAAGAACTCACGCGCCAGTTTGGCGAAGTTTTTAAAGCTATGCAAATGCCAGAACACATTGTAGAAGAAATACAACAAACCCTGAATACGGTTCAAGAAGATAAAATCGCCTTTGCCGAAAAGCAATATCAAAAGCTGACAAAAGAACAAAAATCGATCAACAACATGATCGAAAATCTATACATGGATAAACTTAAAGGGAGTATTACTGAGAGCGAATATGACAACTTTTACCAAAAGCTCCGTTCAAAACTTGAAGACGTGAGCATGCGTCTTGAGCAACTTCAAGAGGCTGATGAAGAGTTCTATATCACCTCTAGATACATACTTGAGCTTGTTAACCGTGCACACGAACTTTTTGAAAGTTCTGAAGTGGAGGAAAGAAGGCTATTAATCAAACTCGTACTTCAGAACATCAAACTAGTTGATGAAAACCTCGTCTGGGAGCTGCATAAGCCCTTTGATTTACTCGTAAAAAGTGGTGATTGTCTATTATGGCGGGGCTGACGAGACTCGAACTCGCGACCTTTCGCGTGACAGGCGAACGCTCTAACCAAACTGAGCTACAGCCCCATAAGATGGGAATTTTGAATGTTTTTAGTGTATCATTAAAACACATGATTGCCAATCCTTAAAAGAACTGGCGGAAATGGCTCCTCGGGCAGGACTCGAACCTGCGACCTAACGATTAACAGTCGTGTGCTCTACCAACTGAGCTACCGAGGAATACAATTTCAAAAGCAACGTATTTTTGCTTGTCCGTCTTCGCCTATGGCTACGGTCGGACAACTTTCGCTCAGTTCTGCCAAACATACATCCAGTTATCAAACAAATACCGTTAAAAAACTGGCCTGCCAGCTGAAGCCTTGGCGAAAGTTGGTGGGCGGTACAGGGTTCGAACCTGTGACCCCCAGTTTGTAAGACTGGTGCTCTACCAGCTGAGCTAACCGCCCTTTTTTTCAAATACGAGATGTAGATATATTAATGCAAAATAACCTGAAAGTCAAAGCTCTTTTTGCAAAAAATCTTTATAATTTTGCATATTTTATATAGGCTGGAGCCTAGTATTTAAATTGCTACCCCCAATAAGCTGATTAAAAGGAACCTATATGACTTTTTTCGGGTACTTAAAAAACTTGCTTATTTTCCTCTTTTTTTTACAAATTACCCCGAAATTGATCCAAGGTATCTCCACTCAATATAGCGCCTTTATTGTTCCCAAAACACGTGTGGGCGTCCTCAGAATTGATGGCGTTTTATATCACTCATCCTGGCATGCAAAGAAACTGCATAGTTTTTTTGCCGACGATAGCATTAAGGCGATTTTGCTCAAAATTGAATCTAGTGGCAGTTGCGCTGGCACCGGTCAAGCATTAGCACATGAAATTATCCAACTCAAAGCAACATATCCAAAACCAATCATAACCTTAACTGAAAATGTATGCGCTTCAGGCGCCTATTATATTGCAAGTGCAACCGATTATATCATCTCATCTGGTCAGGCATTGATTGGCAGCATTGGCAGCTATATGCCACACTTATTTCAACTCAAAGGCTTTTTAGAAAACCACAACATTGAGTATACTGCCATTAAAGCTGGCACCTATAAAGGAATGACCGATCCATTTAACGCAATGAATGAACAAGATAAAGAACAACTGCAATCCGTTGTTGATGATTCATACGAACAATTTATTGCGGATATTGCCCATAATCGTAAACTTGCCATACAGGAAGATAAAACTTGGGCAGACGGAAAGATATTTACGGGCAAACAAGCACAAAAACTTGGCCTTGTTGACGAACTTGGATCAGCCATAAATGCCATAACCTATATTAAAAACAAGAAATTAATTGATGATATTGAGTGGATTCACGCTCAACCACAGGGTGGTTTTTTACAACAATTTTTTAATCCTCAAGATCCGACCGATTCCGCATCAATGTTTAATCAATGTGACACGAGCATTGCAACATGTGTGCAAGCAGTAATACGTTTTTTTGGTGCACAGCATACACAAATAATTTAAAAATATCCTTTGATACCTCATCACCTAACAAGAATCGAACAATGAGTCATGCTCCAAAGATCTGCTAATGGCGCACAGGTAATATCATAGGTCATATCATTTTTATGCATATCGATTATCTTACCTAAGCCAAATCCACGTGGAAAAATTATACCATGGCCACTGGAAATCACGACATCACCCAGTTCAACTTCACACAAATGACTCACGTGTAGTAAATTTAACTGTTTTGCATTGTTGCCTTTCATAACACCGCACGATTTAGTGGAAGCACAATAGCCAGCAACTTTGCACTGTTTATCGGTGATAAGCATACATTTGCAATACCAAGGAAATACTTCAATGATTTTACCAACCAACATGTCATGATAAACAACAATCATATCAGTTTTGATGTTATCAGCAGTGCCCTTATCAAGCAAAAAATAATGCTCATTATCACCAAAATAACGCTCAATAACTTGCGCAACAACACGTTGTTGATCATCATATCGTTTATTAAAAGATAATATCTCTTGTATATCATGCGCATGATCATGCACTGATTGCACTTGGAGATATTTTTGCATTAATTGATCATAGGCATTGTGCAACTGCTCATAATCGGTTTGGGTGTGTGTGTAATGGCGTTTGATTGGATCAATAATATTATTTTGCAATAAAATAAATGGATATAAAATAGTCGAAACATATCGTTTAGGTATAGCAAAGATACCTAACAATACTAAAAACCAAACAATACCTACTCTCGTTTTTTTATTAAGCAGCATGATAGCAATCTTATCCCAATGCTTTGATTAAAAGCTCTTTGACCGGTTCCGGTTCTTTACAAGCCATCAATGCTTGACGTACATCACTTGCTTGAGCAATACCGCGAACATAAAAAGGCACATGTTTTCTAAATATATACACCGCATGTTGCCCATAATGCTCAAGCATATAATCAAAGTGTTTCAATGCACAAGAAAGTATCATTTTATTATCAACCACAAATGTTTCGCCTCGCGCATGTGCGGCCATTTCCTGCAATTTCCACGGACGCGCCCAGATACCTCGGCCAATCAAAAATCCATCCACGCCTGTTTGCTCATAAACCATGTTGGCTAACTTAAAGTTAACGACACCGCCGGAAAAAAACACAGGAATATTAAGAGCTTTTTTTACTTCTGCAGCCAGCGCCATATTTGGACGACCGGCAAAACGTTCTGTTTGCAAACGTGGATGAATTGCTAAAGCATCAACGCCACAATCTTGTGCAATCTTTGCAACTTCAATCGCATTACATTGTTTAAATCCTGAACGAATTTTAACGGTAAACGGTATATCTAAATGTTTGCGAAATGTAGAAAGGATGTGCTTTAAGCGCGGAAGATCTGCCATTAATGCCGATCCTGATCCAGAACTGATCACATTGCGAGCTGGGCACCCAATATTAAGGTCAACGATATCCACGCCTTTTTGCATGATTTTATCACATGCCTGCTCAATATAGGTGTCAAAATTTGCAGCAACTTGATAGTTGAGCGGGCGCTCTAATTGCTCAAACTTAAGCGAACGCGCACCACCTTTATCATTGGCAATACATGCAACATGACGCATTTCTGTGTAAAGAAGCTCATTTTTAGAGAATTCACGCACCAATTTACGAAATGGCGCATCGGTAATCCCATCCAATGGCCCACCAATAAAACGTGGAAAGGCGAGATTGCCAATAGTTATTCTTTCTGACCAATATGACGGCTGAGACATAGGTGTTTTTCCTCACAATAATTCGCAAAATCGATTTTTATATAATAGATATAATATATAGCCGAATATCATATCTATTCAGCATTATCAGTATATCATATTTAGAATAATTGGTTGAATTTTCACACAAAATACGAACCCAGGAAAAAGAAGCATTGTCTAAGTCCAGTGTTTTGTGCGGAATTAAGAGCAAATTATCATAGAGGCAACCCTTTATGCAACGAGCTTGCTGACCCTCGCGACTTCTTTAAGTTCACCAATTCTAATACTTGCAAACCCATGAATAGGAGAATGCATCACGAACACTTTTGATAGACCAATATCATCTTGCCATCCGTATTCACAATGAGACGTTTGGGTAAACAGCTGATAACTCCCTTTACCTATAAAGCAAACAACAGGGGTATGATAATTTTCTATTGCAGCAATAACCCTCAACTTACCTGGCATTGCTTCTCCTCGTTTGATTTCTGAAATTGATTTAGTTGGCCTGTAAATAAGATTTATTAAACCTAAATGATAGACCTTGATAAATTTTTCAATAAAAATTTTTTTTAATAAGATATCATTTTGCAGTTCATGCCGATCTTCAGACAAAAGCCCTGCATCATGAAGCAAATACCAAAATGACTTATTGCTGGAAAAGGGCACCTTGTGGCGGTAGCTCCCAGGGGATGGATTGGTGCCTACAAACAAGATTTTAGAGTCGGGCGAAACTTGATATTTAATATTGGTATATAACAAATTAGCCTCTCATTTTATTTTTTTAAGGGCAGTCCCTTTATGCATGGCTAAATGATCCGTCTTAATACTTTCTATCAAATACTGAGGCTCTTTTTTTGAAGCATGAACGGTATAGCCTTTAAACATAATCTCTGATGTGATTATTTTCTTGATTTTACCGCGAACTCGCCCTGCTTCTGAATTCCATTCTACAAGATCGCCTATTTTAAAATTTTTAAGCATTATCATTCTCCATTATAGCTGGATACGTTATAGTTGTTCCTTGCACTGCTGCCCAAGGAGTTAATACATGAGACTTACTCGATGTCATGCTATAGATATCTTCAACATCGACTCCTCGCACCAATAAGGCATCGCCAACCAAGGATCGATGACATCGCCAAGGGACTGCCTCACCGCACATGATTACTACGGTTTTTTCATGCGCAATTTTAATAAGCTTCTTTATCCCGTCTTCAAATTCTTTAGTTTGCATATAATCTGCATATCCGCGGAATGAAGCATTACGCCAAGCCATATTAATCGAACCTGCATGCGTATGCCTCAAGCCACCTAAATTTTTTTGATGACGATATCCAATATGATGATTTCTTAAGACGTGCGCTAATTCTTGACCATTAAATTGTGGGTTGTGACGAGACTTTGGAATTGTTCGAATATCAACGAGCTCAGTAATATTGAAATGTTTGAGCAAGCTTAAGAAGTCTTCTATTGGTCTCGTTGAATGCCCGATGGTAAATATCCGCAACGCTTTACTCATAAAGGTCCCACCCTTTCTACATATATTCAGAATATTCCTAATCATGGATATGGATTTTAATCATATATTATTATGCAATTTACAGCTGTTTAATAACAAGTATTTTGATATTTTCACTCTACAATTATCATGCTCAATCAGCAGGTATCTTTGGTATATCATCGCGGAAATCTTGCCCATCGGCTTTTTGCAAGATATCCGGCAGCCCTACATTTTCCAATAAGCTCTCCCCGCAGCAAACTACGGGGTATTAAACCCATAACCGACTAAATCTTGTTGGTAAGAGCTTTGAGCCATTTTATACTCAGAACAAGCAGTTTGAATATGTTGTAAATTGAGCTTAAATTCGATACTTCCGTCAAGAAACAAGCCTTTTATGGGCCGCCAGGATAAACAATTGCTTATGAGTCCTCCAGAAAAAGCTTTTATCTAGGAGTTCCGCTAAGCTATACCAAAAGAATCTCCGCTAATTCGGAAAATTGCAGCCTTTTATTTATTTCATTGCACTTTTGCATTTTTCAACCTATTATCCTTGCAATTATGCGGTAAGAATACATATACAAAAAAGATGCTCCATGAGTGTTTTTTGTAATTTTTTTACAATACTGGCAATCATTTAAGTCTAGTTTTTGCTTTGCTATTCTAAAAAATTTTTCAATATTCTATGAACATTCGTAAGGTTGAATATACACCCTGACAGATGATTCATAGTTGTTCACTTCATAAGGAACAATGACTCTGCCATATTTTGTAGTCCTGCGAAAGGCGAGTCAAAAAGGACGGAGGGGGAAAGGGTCGATTGCCCTGAAAAAATCAGAGCAATCAAGTTAGTATAGTTTGAAAACGCGGCTTTATGTAAAGCCCCTTACTTAACTAGGTGAGGAACCCATTGGGTTTTTAGAAAAATCAAGGATCAATAGTGATCTGAGTCGTCTGAAGAAGAATCTTGATCGAAAATGAGATCTCGTAATGGATCGGTGAGATCGAAATCTTTTTCGTTTAATTTTATATAGTATTTATATAAGGACATAGTTTTTAAGTTGCTCCATGTGTTGCATGGCTTTTCTAAAGATCTAACTCGGAAGAAATAATCCCCCCATTTAGAACTCTTTGTTACCTCTCCAATAATTCTTATATATGCATTTTTGTTCTGGTTAGATGAACGTGTTATCGCTGTGTAAAATGGAAGCGTTTTGAAAAAAATATTATAGATTCGACAAGCGGTTTCTTTTTGGCTGCCTCTGATATATAAATTATAATAGTTTTTAAGAATAACTATAAAGGCAGTAAAGCGCCTCTCAATTAAACATTTGAACATTAGTGTTTCTTGCAAGTTCATAGTTGTTATAGCCTCAAGATAACTATGAGTATTATGATTAGGCGTTATCTCATGATATCGGTAAATGTCCCACCGTAATATCCTTGGGATGCAGTCGCTTAACTTTAACTTTTGTTCAAGTGTTAATTTTTTGACAGCCTCTAGATTCTCTGGGAAATCTTTATTTTCTGTATAAATCTTAGAAACTGCTTCCATTAATATCTTTTTGCCCTTATTTGATTGCACAACTAATTCGATGGTCTTTTGGCATAATGCCTCGGGTAGGTGTTTATTGTTTAATATTCCCCTATTGTATGCTTCAAGGGCAATGCTTTCACCTGTTATGCCATGAATGCCAAGATGAGTACATGCATGAATTAAGTCTTCTAGAAGCTCTTTTTGTTTGTTTTCTTCATAAGCAGAGAGGATTTTTAACAGTGTGTTACGAACCCTTTTTACGAGTGTGTCAATATCGTTTATTTGTAGTGTTTGCACGAGTAAGAGTCTGTGAATCGTTTCTAAAGCTGGTGTACCAATCTCGCTAAGATAAGTTGGTTTTTCATTGTGGATGACGCACTGTTGTATTTCTGGGGAAAATAACTTTTTGAATAATTCAATTTGAGTCGCCGCTTTTTTTGGAAAAATAAACAGATGTTTATCAGCACTTTGAATTTTAATGTGAGAATAAGCTTCTTGCTTGCCTTTAGTGAAGTCGTTTCCAAACTTGTTTGAGCTACTTGAGCTACTACTTGCAGAGGATGAATTCATGTGTTGTAAATCATCAAGAAGTTTCATGTGTTTTGGTGAGGTTGTTTTTTGGGCAAGAGAATTGGTTAATGAAGAATTTTGGTTATTCACTGTCAGAGACTTTTTTAGTTCAGCGACACTGGATTTCCGAAGTCTTTTCCAAAACGGAGAATGTGGGGTAAAGCAGCCAAGGAGCTCACGAATCGATCCATTTTTCTTTGCGATCTCTAAAATTAGCGCATTGAATTTAGATGAAGCTAACAGTTTCCCTGTCTCTTCTTTGTACTGAGATAAAAGTTTCCGATGAAGCCTTTGTGCTTTATCGGCCATTCTATATTTGCTTTTTGAATCGTTGCTGCCGAAAGCTTTAATCTTGGCTTCGAATTTTACCGATAATTGCTCAAATGTATGATTTGCAGATGCATCAGAAACACTGAGCATTGAAACAAGTAAGTTGAGTAACAAAATAGTTGATATAGGTGTCTTCATAATGGAGCTCCATTTGTTTAAAAATAATTATATTAAATCTCACATGCTTACATACTACACCCTACGCATTAAAAGTCAAGTAGTAATTAAATGTGTGCAGAAAAAAATTATAAAACCGCAAAAGAGCTCCGGTATAGATATACAATGACCACATTTTAGAGGTGCCGTGAAGGCCAAAAAAGCTATGTTTAAAAGTGACGCCCTCCCCGACTTAAAAAACCTAGACCTCTTAAATTTTTTAACGAAAAATTTAGGAGGTTTTGTATATAAGCGCGAATCACCTACCATCTTAAACAAACTAGTTTCCCCAAGCTTAAAAATCAGTGGTTTTTTTGTCACGTCAATAAATAATCTAGAAAAAACAAGGATTTCCTTCTTGCCGGAAAAACACTTATAAATTCGAAGTTACTCACATAATTGCCCAGATAATCCAATAAAACCCTTGTGCTTTATTTCCAAGTTGAGTTATTATTATTTGGTGACCCATAATTCATTTAAATTAATTAATTTTATACATATAGAAAATGAAAGGCTATCATGCATAAAAACCTATACCTTAAAGTATTAACCGCTGTTTTATTTAGCGCAATAACAAGCTCTTCATGGTGCTCATCCTCGATTAATAATCTTGAATTTAAACAAGTCTCACAAGATCCGCCCATCTATAACTATGCCGCTGCGAACCAATTGGGCGCCGATTGCGGTTTTCATGCAGTCAAAAACGCTACCGCGCTCTATAATAATTTAGATGGCAAAATAAACAAACAACAACTACAAAAACTACTCGCAAGCTCCTCCGTGGGCAATTTAACAATGCAACAATGTAAAATTGCTACCTTGAAACAAACAAAATCTCGAAGTATAGAAACCCAAGAAGTATATAAAGTGGCTGAACTTATTAAATTTCCCAAAAAAAACATTTCTGTATTGGCTGACTTAGACACACTGATACTCACGGAAAAGGAACGCAGAGACAGAAATAAGGGAGTAACTATAACACAAGAAGAATATGATAAATTAGCCGACTTAATTATACATTTAAAACAAGAAGCTCCAGCTACACATGCATTTGCTTTAGGAACTATGTCCGCAGCACAAAAAATAAAATCTGGACACTACATTGCAGTAGTAGCACACAAACCAAAAGGTACGGGGAAGCCTATAAGTTTTCACATGGCCGATTCGATTGCATCAGCACGAAAAAACCCTACGTATAACATTAAACTTGTTAAAATGTTACAAAAGGTATTACAACGAGATCCAATTGAACTAAAGACAATAACTATAGCTCAACTTATGATAGATATGCGAACAAATATGGCCTATACAAGATATGAAGCTGCATTAAAAAACATTCGAGAAATTATCTTATCCGCTCAACGCAATGGCATGATACAAAATCCTCACTTCAAGACAAATAAACAAGAAATAATAAATACACTAAACCAAATAATTGACACCAATGCCACATCTACAATAAAAAGACAAGCCGAGGAAACACTCGATGCTGTCTTAAATGACAAAAAAACGCTATCATTACAACAAGAAATCATTTCGCAACAAGAAGCAGAACAATTACAACAGGCTATTGCATTATCCCAGCAACAATCGCAGATTCCAATGGGGACACTCATTTCCTTCGATGACATCTCACAATCCAAAAAACCGTCTCACTCTACTCAACGACAAACATTCATACCGGGCTTAACGCAACAATATCAGCAGCAAAGCTATATGCCGAGCTCAGCGCTCGCACAGCAACAATTTTCATCCTCTAGTAGCCACACCACTTCATCTGCACCCAAAAAAAGCATCTCACAGCAAGAAGCTGAACAATTGCAACAAGCCATCGCAGCTTCTCAATTACAGGCAAAATTAGACCTGCAAAAACGTCACCAAGGACCGCAACAATCGCACATTCCAATAGGGCAACTGATATCCTTCAATGACATCCTGCAACCAACAAAACCGCCATACTCTACTCAACCGCAAAAGACAACATCAACCACACCGGGTTATTCTAGTCAATCTTTCTTTCCAAACAGCACTGCTACAACAGCCAGCTATACTGCCAACGATTTGTTCGAGACCTTTGACAACTTCCAACCTAATGCGCAAAAAGCACAGACAATCTTGAAGCAAAAACCTGCACTTGCAAACACTCCTAATATATCTGGCATTAAACCACTCAACTTCATTGCAGGAATAGGACCAATATTCTTTAACCCTCAAAATCAACAAACACTACTCAAAATTGCTCAAATGCTTATAAACAGTGGAGCCGCTATCAATGGCAGAGATAGCACAGGTAAAACTCCGCTAATGAGTGCAATGGAAACAGCTAATGATGCCATGGTCGCATTACTTCTGCAAAACGGCGCTGACGTAACTCTGCAAAACAACAGTGGTAAGTTAGTCATAAATGATGCAATCGAGGTAGCAAAAAAACAGCCTCAAAGTGACATTGTCGGCGATATCAATAAAGTTCGCAATCATATTAAACATGCAATTGCGCAATGGCAAAAAAGACAAAATAAAGATAATCAGATAAAGCATTGAAAGGCGAGATTGACCAATTGATACTTTTTTGTTCCAATGGCCGCTTTGAGCCATATTTTTAACAACTTTTTTGATTTTAGGCGAAAATATACAATTTTTATGCTGCTTAATATAGCAAATTAAATAATTCTGTGAATATAAGTATATATGCCCCTTATTGCCCCATGCGCATTTGTCTATTTGAATATCTTTATTGACTTAGGCAAAGTTGCAGCGTACACTGTTACCATAATATTATTATTTATATCGGGGACACAAGATGAAGAGAAATCTATTTTTTAAGGCATTGTTGCCTATTTTACTACTCTTAACGCAAGCAACACTGTTTTCTGCAAATTGGACAATATCAAACAAAACACTTTTCGCCGGCGCTCGTGATAACAACCTAGAAAAAGTCAAGCAAGCACTAAATCAAGGCGCTGACTTAAATATAACAAATTATCAAGGCTCCACAGCCTTATTTGCAGCATTTTTTTCTAATAAATTTGATATAGTTGCATATCTTCTTCATAAATATCCTCAACTATGGAATCAACGAACCCTGGCAAACGCACAAAATAATAGGTTAACGGGTGACGATACCATTCTTCATTGGCTTACAAAAAGAATAGTTGACAAATATCAACGCTTTGCTTCAAATGCACAATGTATAGTGGACCTTGCGGTAAAAGCACCTTCTTTTGCAAGATTAAGCCGCAATTATTCTCGCCAAACCCCAATACATACATTGGCTGGGGCCATACCTGAAAAAACACGCGCAGAACGCAATAAAAAATTTGTGCCTCAAGGCAAGATGGATCTTATTTCCAAAGATAGGGTAAAAGATCCATCCGGCGAACTTAAGTATAATGAATTTGCTAATTATCTAATGAATCAAATCGCAAACACACAGAATGTGAATGCATTTGACGATGCCGGCAGAACAGCGTTACATTTTGCTGCAATGAATGGCTATCCCGAACTTGCGCAAATTTTGATAAGTAAAGGCGCTGACGCGAATATCACTGATGAACAAGGCAAAACACCATTGCATTATGCTGCCATAAAAGGGTTTTCTCCAATTATTAAAATACTGTTGCAATCTGGCGTAAAAGAATCAGTAAATTTAAAAGACAACTGCGGCAGAACGCCATTGCATTGGGTTCAACGTATGCGCGCAGGAAGCACAGCTTATGCAACGACACCCTATCACATGACAAAACAAGCTGCTCTAGAAGCAATAAAACTCCTTCTGGAAGCTGGGGCTGATCTAATGATCTATGACAATGGCTCTCCACAACGCAATGCTATCGATTGGGTGCAATTCACTGAGAACCGTGCTCAGATCTACAATTACCCTTATGGTAGATACAATCAAGAAATCAATCTACTCAAACAATATGCAAAAAAGAACTATAACGCAAACCAACCTTCAGACTCGCAACCTCAAGCAAAATTTGTGACCAATTTAACGCATAAACTGAATAACTTGCAATTAAACCAGCAACAATATCAACATCACCCACAGCAGCTGCAAAGTAGTTCCAGTTCATCTTCAAGCAGTAACTGGCAAAATACGCACTATCCGCAACATAATCCCTCATTGCATGAGCTAATCAAAAATAACGAGACCCATCTAGTACAACAATTAATAACTCAAAATCCAGAATTAGCAAAAATTAATAATAAACATGGACAAACACTCTTACATGCAGCCGCACGTTATGGCAGATATGAACTAATACCATGGTTAATTAACAATACGCATGTTGACGCTAAAGACGACTATGGTCAAACGCCACTTTATAAAGCTGTATATTGGGCGAAAGGAAGCCTTGGTCCGAAGTGGTACCCTAATAGCGTATCAATCGATATAAACGATGCGCGACAAACAATCAATCAACTGATTCAAAATGGGGCAAATATAAGCTTAAAATCAAAAAGAAGAATCGAAAAAAATGGTGAATATAAAATGGATGAAACGCCATTAGAATTAGCAAAAAAGAACAACTTGGCAAATGCGCTAGCCCTGATTAACCAACATAGACAATCTATCAACAACAACGCTTCTTCATCAAACTGCTCATCGTGGCAACAGTATCAAGATCAACAACAATTCTTATCATCAAGTAGCTATGCACCTTCACTTGCACCCCAAAAAAGCATCTCGCAGCAAGAAGCTGAACAATTGCAACAAGCAATCGCAGCTTCTCAATTACAGATTCCAATGGGGCAACTAACATCCTTTAATGACATCCAGCAACCCACAAATCCGCCATACTCTACTCAACAGCAAACGACAACGACAACTACACCTAGTTATTTTAGTCAATTCTTCTTCCCAAGTAGTCCAACTACAAGCAGCTATACTATCGACGATTTACTCGACACCATTAACAATGAAAATTTCCAACAAGATGTGCAAAAAGCACGCAAAATCTTGCAACAGAATAGAGCACTTGCCAGCACTCCAAATCAGTCAGGCATTAAACCGCTTAATTATATTGCAAGCGTGGGGCCAGGATTATTTAATAAAGAAAGTCAAAGTGACCTTCTTAAAATTGCTCAAATACTCATAAACAATGGTGCCGTTATCAATGGCATAGATCGCACAGGCAAAACACCTCTGACGAGCGCAATAGAAAGAGCCAATGATGCCATGGTTGCACTACTCCTGCAAAACGGAGCCGATGTAACTCTGCAAAATAACAGTGGCAAATTACTCATAAATAATGCAATTGAGGTAGCAAAGAAACAACTTAACGATAACATTCTTATCGATAACATTGTCGGCGATATCAATAAAGTTCGCAATCATATTAAACATGCAATTGCGCAATGGCAAAAAAGCCAACAACGAAGATAAGCAAAATTCACGAGCTCGGTATGTTTCATCACACCGAGCTCATTTTTTTAAAAGCTATAGGCAACTTTGAGTGCCGGCGAACCGTGCAAATCGGTATCAAACCCACATGAAAAGCGTTCTTTATACTTTTTTTCAAGGCGAATGTCGATCACCTTATCTGCAGCTAAGGCAAATAAGGTGCCCAATCCTGCACCGGCAACTAATTGTGAAGCATAGTGTCGATTACAGTTTAAGAAAGTTACACCCAAAAAGGTTGAAAACATCCCTAATGGCACAGCTGCTTTAAATCCATAACGCAAACCATATAGAACGGTCATATAGGTGACTTCTGCCATATGGCCTGATGGAAAACCACCCAACGCACGTTCTTGGCAAGGGAAACGATCACACCACGGACGTCTATTGGCGTCAAATTTGAATTTTTTGATAATCTCTTTACCCCAAATAACAAATGGCATACCAACAAGAAATATCCTTCCTGTCGTGCGGAATTCTTCATTCTTGCCAAACAATGTCATAAGTCCCAATGTTGTCATGGGTATGCCCATGCCATATTGTGAAAGCGTTCGACACCAAGTCGGTATTTGATGCACATCACGTTTACAACAATTTTTGTGAAAACGTTTTTGCAATTTTTCATCAAACATGCGCGTGCCTATATACAGAGGAAAGGTGACGGTAACCACCTTATATGAATCGAAACTAAACAATGCATACTTGTTTAAATTAATTATATCACGCCACAAACCGCCAAGAAAATTTCCACGCGGCGATGGTTTGCGCGGAAAGCACAGATTACCATGTTTACTTATGGTAGCACATGCGTGCTTGTTCTTTTTCTTTTGAGTAAAATGTGACACGCTTTGTTGAGGTTGCGCCTGCAATACAACAGCATACAACAAAACAATTACTATTTTCGCCCTTTTTCCCATCGCAACTCCTCCCCCCGTTGCTTTACAAAAAACAACTTAAAAAAATTGGACGAAGAAATGCAATAAAAAAGCCCCAAGCAATTCGCTTGGGGCTAAAATTAAAATCCTTCTGGATGTTCTTCATGCCAGTTTGTTTTTTCTTGATAAGCATGTGCTGCTTGAAAGAGTAAGTTTTCTGAAAGATGAGGACCGACTAATTGCATACCAATTGGCAAGCCATCCTTACTCATGCCACATGGAATTGAAATTGCTGGATTGCCAGCCAAGTTCATTGCACAGGTAAAATAATCTTGTAGATCCATTTGCAACTTATTATCTGAATAAGCACCAAACTTAAATGCTGGAGCTGGATGGGTTGGCATAATGAGAAGATTCACATCAGCAAATGCTTTCATAAATTCACGTCGAATCAAACGTTGCACCTTTTGTGCACCATCATAAAACTGATCTGCATGGCCAGCGGATAACACATAATTACCAACCATGATACGAGCTTTCACCTCATCACCAAAACCATCATGACGAGTTTTAGCATATAATTGCTTAAGTGCATCCACATCAGCTGCTCGCATACCATAACGCACACCATCAAAACGAGCTAAATTAGAAGCTGCTTCAGCGCGACTTAAAATAAAATAGGCAGCTGCAGCATAATCAAGGCTTGGCATTGAAATACGCTTAACCTTAATGCCCAATTTTTCATATTGAACAATGGCCTCTTCAATTGCCTGGACAACACCGCTATCCATACCTTCTGCATGGAGCGCATTTTCAACAACACCAATGGTGATATCATCTGGCAACGTACCGTCTAACTTTTGTGTATAATCTGTTTTTCCAACCATCAGTGTTGTGCTATCTTTCACATCATGTCCGGCAATAGCAGAACAGATCATTGCTGCATCATAAGCTGTATGCGCAAAGATACCAATCTGATCCAGCGAAGAGCCATAGGCAACTAAACCATAACGCGAAATCAGGCCATAAGTTGGTTTAAACCCTACAATGCCACAAAATGCTGCCGGCTGACGTACTGAACCACCTGTATCAGAACCTAATGCCCATGGCACTAATCCTGCCGCAACTGCAGCAGCTGATCCACCACTGGATCCACCAGGTACACGCGAAACATCCCAAGGATTTTTGGTTTTAAAAAAAGCTGAAGTTTCAGTTGAACTTCCCATTGCAAATTCATCCATATTTGCACGGCCCATTAACAGTGCACCCTCATTTTTTAGACGACTGCAAGCAGTTGCATCATAGGGAGAAACAAAATCAGCTAAAATGCGAGAAGCACAGGTTAATCCACGATCATTTTGCGAAATATTATCTTTAATTAGTCCAGGAATGCCGTGTAGCGCACCTTCTTTTTTGCTTGATTCAATAACGGATGCTTCATCAAAAACTTCTAAAGCTGCACCAATTTTTTCATTATAGGTATTAAATCGCTCGGTGTAATAGCTTAACACTTCTTCTGGGCTTACCTCTTTTTTTTCAATTTTTTCTTTTAAGGAGCGAACAGTTAAAAACGGTTTCATGCATAACCTTTTTGCAAATGTTGTTTATTTATCTTCAATAATAGATGGCACCACAAAGAAATCATCTTCACGTTCAGGCGCGCGTTCAAGAATTGCTTGAGTATCTGCATCTCGAGCGACATCTTCACGGAATACGTTAATGTTTTTGGTGGATGGCTCTTGCAAATCTGCCGCAATTTCGGCAACGCGTGCTGCATAGGCAAGCACATCTTCCAGTTGTTTTGTGAGTTTTTCAACTTCATCTTCACGTATCTCTATTGCGGAAATACGTGCAATTTTAAGCACTTCTTCTTTTGAAATAATTGCCATCTATAATCCTTATGTTTGTGTAGATTTCTTCCATGACCCTGAACGGAATGCATTTATATATACAATGCTCATGAGGCCGTTGCCTATATAAAAGGCACCATAGATAAGTATAAACTTTAATGACATATTTGTAATGGGTAACCATTGAGAAATAATGTAAGAAACGGGCACAAAATAACCAAAGCAAATCAGCAAGCGAACCCCGAGTACAGTTTTTACATTTCCAGAACCACGCAATGCGCCAGAAAGTATAATTTGCAATAGATCAAAAAATACCAGCAAACTCAGTATAGGAAACACCGCTGCTGCCATATCAATGAAGTCACCCTGTTTATCAAAAAATTGAATGAAAAACCTTGGACATAACGACATAACAAGCAAGATAGAGAGAACCAAGGTAGATGAAATTAAAATGACTTTTTTAATATTCGATTTAATGCCTTGCCAATCTTCCACACTAAAATCGTTACTTACCAAAAAGGTGATAACCTGTGCGCAAGCAATCGCTGGTAAAAATGCAAAACGCTCCATATCTTTGACCACACAAAAAGTGGCAATAGCATGTTCTCCTAACGGTTTCATCATTCTTAACAACCAAATATAGGCCAAGGCCATGGTGGACTTATCCAAAATAATTGGCCAACTTACACGCAATAAGCGCATCATTTCATTTTTTTGTGTAAAAATAGAAAACAGGTTAAGGGCAAACTTTTGATTCTTTTTGTTGAGTAACACATAACCGATCACAACAAAAGACATCAACACATATTGAATAATTGAGGCAACTGCTGAGCCATGCAACCCCATTTTGGGTAAACCGAATGCACCAAAAATGAGAGCATAATCAAATAAGAGAAAAACAAGCGAACCAAAAAGAAAAATCTTCATAGGTGCTCGTGAATTTTTTATGCCACGTAAAAAACCGACAAAAGCAAAAAAAACAAACATAAAAAACACGCTTAGTGCTTTTAATCGCAAAAATGGCACCCCCAACGCAACCAACTCATCGGGCAAATACCATGAATAAAGTTGCTCTGCGCCAAAATATAAAAACAAGGTAAAACTTATACCAACAAGAATAGTTGTCCAAAATGCATCACGCAGCACACGCCCTGCTGCTTGAAAGTTTGCTTTGCCATTACAAGCGCCAGCCATAATGATCGTACCAACCGAAAGTGCTTCTGCAACTTTAATAACCCAGTGCAACACATTGTTAGTGGCGCCCAATACGCTATAAAGTGGGGTTGAATGCAAATTGCTCACAAAATACGCATCTAAAAATATGGGCAAGGAGTAAATAATTAAATTCGTAATGAATTCGGGCAAAAAATAGCGAATTATACGATTATAGCTTTCGCCATGAACCGTATCTTTAATACCATCGACATAACTTTGCATGAGATTCTTTTTCATCATACACCTCTTTGCATAACTGAACACACGAATATTATTTCACCAACAGCTTTTCGCCCTTCTATACTAAAACTCATGTGCAAAATGTAAACATCCGATTATTTTTTTTTATCTGAAAAAAAGACATATCGACGCACTTTACCCCCAATATTATATGACTCTTCTTTTGTTATATACACAGCCACATCACTTGCCGGTTGCCAATGTTTAGATGCCCAATATATCAAATCTGCTTTTTTATAGGCACATGCCGGTTTGAACATGCGAATAAGCTCACTCGACTGCAATGATGCACGTGCTAAAAAAAGATCTATAGGCATATCGCTATTCCGCAAAAAGGTTCGCCAATCATCAGATACAAAATGCACATCAGATAAACCTAATTGATCAATCACCTGCTGCATAAATCGAATCTTTTTATTATTCACTTCAATAGGAACCAAAGCAAGATGAGGAAACATAATTTTTATCGGAATACCAGGAAAACCTGCTCCCGCCCCAATATCGGCAATCATCTTATATCGTTGCATATCAATAAAGTTGGTAATTTCAATCGAATCGGCAAAATGATAGTGCACAATATCATCTAAATTGGTCAATGCAGTTAAATTAATGCGCGCATTCCAATCTTGTAATAGCTGAGCATAGAGCTGAAACTGCCTCTTTTGCTCATCAGACAATCTATATTGCTTGGCAAAGGTCTGCCATATAGCTGTTTTTTTCTTCTCTGTCACGATTATGGCTCTTTTTTTAGGGTAACTATAGATTAATCTATTTAAACCTTGCTAAGATTAAAACATGAAGAATGCATATTTATGTACTATTTTACCATTTTTTTGCTTATTTATAAAGCTCAATGCTGACCATGTCATAACTATGTTCATGGAGCCATACCCGCTTATGACCCAATCACAACAAGCACGGGTATTTGTTAATAAGCTCAAAAAACCTGGGAAAATAGCAAAAGAACATATCAAAGCGCTGGGTACCAACCCAATCACCAAAGGTATATTTTCAACCTATGGTGGCTTTTTGGCAATGTCCAATAATAATGGGCAAACCACGTTTGCACGTAAACATGTGCGACCAATTATCTATTTATTAATCACCAACAAAATCACGCCTGTCATGATGGCAGGAAATACGATTCATCATTGGGAAATAGAACAAAAAACACCCGCAAATATGTACAAAGTTGAACGTCTACATAATGAAACTGAGGAAATTTACTATTGGCTGATACAGCAAGTGCCATTACCCGAAAACAATCGCATTCCACTTGAGGCAATCACCATCCTTGCTAAACCAAAACATGTATATGTGCCAGAGGGAATCTCCTTAACGCAAGATTCTTCAAATTTAATGTTGCCATCTATTTTTATAAAAAAAGGAATCAAAATAAACACAAACGCTTTATACATGCTGAATTTACGTCAATTCTTCGGTCAAGTATACCCGATACACAAAAAAGAAACGGCCCGTTATCTTTCGCAAATTCAAGAATAAATCTAAGCGTCACAGCATAAAACATTAGACCCTTTTTCAAAGAGTACAAAATAATATATAGTTGCAGTTATATTAAATGAATGTGAGTTCGCTCTAAAAATACAAATTTGAAGTGAAATTAAATACGATACACAATTAATAAAAAAGACTAACCCCTTTTTCATCCTTTCTGAGCTGAATCAGATTATATAGGGTAAAAAAAAATTATCAGTGTTTTTAGATCGAATTGACTCTAAATGAGCAATAATAGGAGCAGATATGAAACTACAAATATCATTTGATTTAACCGACCTTGATGCAGCAATAGAAACCGCAAAGCAGGTCGTCGATCAGTGTGATATAATCGAAATTGGCACCATATTATTATATAAACATGGCATTGAGGCGGTAAAACGTTTCCGTGAAACATTCGAAAAAAAAACCTTGCTCGTTGACACCAAATTGATCGATTGTGCCGATCCTATAATTGAAATCCTGAGCGATGCTGGAGCAGATTGGATCACCGTGCTTGCCGGTGCCACTAAAAACGCCATTCACTCAATGTGCAAGGAAGCAAGTAAGCACAAACTTAAAGTGCAACTTGATCTGAGCGATGCATCTTCAAAAGCTCAATCTGCCATGGAAGCCAAAAATTTAGGTGCCGATTCTTTGGTTTTCCATCAACCATATGATGAGGAAGCAGCATTGATCTTTTTGGATAAATGGCAAATGGTTAAAGGCAATGCCTCTCTTCCGATCTATATCTCCGCTCACATCAACAAAGATTCATTTGCACACATAATTGCACTTAAACCATCGGGCATCATTATTGGACGCGCTATCACCGAAGTTGAAAATCCTGCTAACGAAGCGACTCACTATTATAACGTGATATCTAAGGATTAAATATACCTTGTCACGTTTAGAACTCAGGCGGATAAAAAATTCTATAAAACAATGGAACAATAACACCGAAAGAGCTGGCCAAAATAAGGCCCTGGGCCTCATCTTCTTTTTTTTCTGCACGCTTCCTTGCAGCAAGCCACACCCCAAAAACACTACCTGCTATAAAGCCAATATCTGGAAAAAAGCAATCCTGACATTCAAACCCAGCTTTTTCAAGCACCGCTGCAACCACTGTGACACACAATCCGCCTACTAGCAAACTACCCATCCCTTTGATAATGCCTTTGCTTTGATTGCAATGGGCCTCAGTCATTTGCGCATTATTCATCTGCACACAGCCTAATAACATTAAAATACATAAACCCATTAAGCGTTTGATCGCAACACCCTTTCTTATCAATATTAAAATTTTCCATAGAGCTCTCCGAGATAGAGACCCTTAAGTCGACACTCAATTTAATTTACTACATAAAACAATTGGCGCCAAAAGCATTTATCGCATTAATTGAATCTTAAACAAATGCTTCATCTCATCAATATCGGTGGCATCTTTTGCTAATTTATCAGGGCGATATCCCATGAAACGGGGAAAACGTAATGCAAACCCTAAATGCTCCAGAGTTTTATTGGCAGTATGCACCGGAGATAAGGTTATTTCATCCGCGCGAATCATGCAAACAAGTTCTGGATGCACCCACACATCAGGAAACAGATCTTTGTTACACACAACGTTTTTTGGCTTTTGCTCAACTTTTAGGGCATCACATCGTTTTTTTAGATCGCGCCAGTCATCATCTTTGAGGCCAGTGCCAACTTTTGCAATCGTTTCGAACATATCGGTGAATTTGTTATAAACACCAACTAAGAATGCCCCAATACCAAAATTTGCACGTTTGCCATGGCCATAATAATAGCCCAAAATAACGCAATCGATGGTATCATCAAGATGGCCTTCTTCTTGGCGCTTTAATTTGATCCAATTAAAATTTCGCTTACCCGGTGTATAAACCGAATCGGGCCTTTTGACCACCAAGCCCTCCAAACCGGCGGAAATGTTTTCTTGAAAATAGTTGAGTAACTGTTGCGCATCGGTCATATATTTTTCGTCAATTGCTTTAACAACATCACCTACTTTAGGTTGCTCTGCAGCGCCAAGCAAAGATAATTGCACATTCTGTGCACCTGGTATCATGTGTGCATCTGCATTATCTAATATTGTGAGCAATGTTTCACGCCGCATCATATGCGATTCATCAATCAAACTTTTACCATCAACATAGAGCAAATCAAAGAGATAAACTTGCAATGGGAAATCGGCAATCGCTTGCTCAATACCATGTTTACGTTTACGTTTCACCGTTTCTTGAAATGGCAAAAACACTTTAGTGTGCGGATCATATACTATTGCTTCACCTTCACAAATCATCTTTTTTACCGGCAATTTGGCAACTGCAGCGGTTAAATCGGGAAACATATAAGACATATCCTGTAGATTACGCGAGAAAAACCACACCTTTGGCTCTGGCCCCGTTTTATCAAGGTGAACTTGCAACCTAAATCCATCCAATTTTGGCTGCGCAACGCAATGACCTAACTTTTCCATCACCGCCTGGGCGGTTGGCAAACGTTCTGCAGCAGCTGGACGAATAGGAATACCCAACTTCACGTGCAACTTGAGCAGGCCCTCAACACCCTCATTTTTGAGCATTTTGGCAATAAGACCAATATCAGCACATTTATTATAGGCATATTCAATATCTTTTTTGAGCCCTTTATCCCCGGTGGCCATCCAAGAAAGCGCATCAATGAGTGTCATATCAGAAAAACCTAAACGCAATTTGCCCAACACCATTTTCACCACAAATTTTGCAGAAGTCGGATCTAGTTGTTTGAGTAGTTCCTGTAATTGACGGATCTTTTGCTCGGCCGATCCTACTCCATGCAGTTGCTCAATGCTTTTGAGAGCATCATAGACATCTTGCACGGTCAAAGAGTGCTCATTTTGCCATTGCCCCGAAGCTGCGACAAGGCCCAAATCGCCCAAATTATCCATTTTTGCCTTAATTTCGGCATCTGATTGGCCAAGGAGCCCCGCTAAGACTTTTATCATATTCTTAGCTGCAATGCTAAATTTGGTGCCTACATAAGGGGGATCAAGTTGACCCATAGAGAGATTACAAATAATTTCAGCTTCGCCAGCATCGGCTAATTTGAGCACATTGGCCAATAATTGAGTCATCTCCAATCGCGAGCTGGTTTTATCAACTTTATCAAAAACTTGGGCTAAATCAGTAAAATTCACACAAAATCCTTAAACTAAAGCATATTCCCATCTTTTCACCTCTAGTATAACACCTAAAAAGCCCTTCTCAAGCAAAAAAAGCTTGCTAAAACTCACCCAAAACACCTTTAAGCAAAGTAAAAAACCCCCCCCTCCCTTTTTTTATTGCAGTTTGAAATACTCTCATGTTATGCTGAAGTTAGGTATAGTATTTTAATCTATTTTATCAAAAGGAGAAAACATGAAAAAATTGTTTTCATTCATGCTTTTAAGCATATTGGCTCTTTCTATTTCATCAATGACGTTTGCTGCATTACAACCCGATTTTGTACTTGAGGAGGATCCACTCTGGCCTCAACAGGCCTCATCTCAAGCTGAATTCTCACTCGATCCGGTACCCGGCGAAATGAAAGATGATGATGAAGAGCAGGAGCTTGATGATTTCATGAAAGAAAAAAATATCCTATCTCCCAAAACAGCTCAGGATGTATTGAACAACAAGGCAAAATACCAAGGATTCTTTGAAAAGGACTACGTCTATCGCGTCGGAGAGATGATGTATGCGCGTAAAAATGCCATCAATTCAATCCAAAGCAAAGAGAGCACTCCTATAAGAGAACTAATAAAAATGGCCAAAAGTCTCTCTGAAAAACGAAAAGAATTCTTAATTTCTGAAAAATCAGGTGATGAAGACGATCGCAACTGGTTCATGGTGATTAACACGCTACAAAAAGAAGATAATTTTATTACTAAGATTATTCAATTATGGTTCAACATCATTTCAGAAATGCTTGCCGAGCTCAATAAACTGGCATTAAAAAACAAGGATTATGCAAATAAACCTGCTCAGCACAACATAATAGTGGCGGCTATAGAGTTTTTGAAAAATCCGAAATCTTTCGAATCGGCTGAATATGGTATTTCAAAAAAAGACCCGATTATCACCAAAAAAGCAAATCACCTGATTGACTTTGCGAGTAAAGCATTTGGGATTCAAAAGAAGCTTTCGCCTGAAGTGGCTGCAGCTGTGCAATCAATGACTACTAAGAAACCTGCTGTGAAAACAACGACGACTAAGAAAGCTACTGCAACCTCTTCTGCTAAAACACCTGCTGTGAAAACAACGGCTGCTAAAACGCTTGCAAAATTGCCTGCAGACATCAAAGAATTGAAGGCGCCCAATATGAGAATCACTCGGCATGACATCGTTAACCTCAAAAAGTCATTAGATGCAGAAGAGATCGGCTACTATACCAAGGTCTTAAAAGAAGGTAATGCCGAACAAAAAAGATGGGCTAAACAAATCTTATATCACGATGCTCGCATCAAAAAGAAATACAAAAAATAAGCATCTGGAGAAGGTATAACTGAATATC